>JAYPOA010000078.1:0-7491 GCA_038130705.1 Methanobacteriota archaeon
CATGGCTTAATCGAACTCCAATAGCGGTCGCCTCTGGCAGGATCAACCAGATTTCGTGATGCTAGATTTGCACCTCTCTTGTCTCGATCCTTAGGCTACTTGTCGCTTTTGTGTTATTTTTTGCTGACCTAAAATTTGAATTGACAGGTTCACGTTGCACTAGAGTTGCTCTTAATTTGCACACAATACAAAATTGTGTCGTGAACACTGATCACCTACCTGGCCCCAAGCTGGCACAATTCCCCGGGAAGGGTGTGGTTTCTTGAGACCGCAATTTGCTTCGGCTTGCATCTGGGTAGATGGCGGGTGTCACAGCCATTCGGCTCATCCGCCAACGCCGTCCCATACGACGCAAGCATCCTGCCGAACGCCCCCCCGTATATCAAGGTGACTGTTTTGAATTTTAGCAAATCGTAATACTGCGAGGCATATTTCAGTATAAATTAATTAGAAATAAACCTAATTTTTTAACAAAAAATATTCCAATTTAAGATGGAAAAATTACAAATTCTTATCAAACCAATCCGCAGTGGTGCGAATCACTCTGCGCCGAAGAACTGCCGTAGCATCGGATGCATTTCCATCGCTTGCTCTTTTTGGATCTGTTCGTATGTCCTTAGAATAATACCTACGGCTAGCAACAGACCCGTCCCGGTTGCGTTTCCAACCGTTCCGAGCAAGTCCGCTCCTGCCGCAAGCAATCCTACGAACGCACCGGAGAAGTAGGTAATTGGAGGAATGTATCTTTCCAAAATTCTCTCAAGAACAAGCGGGTTCTTTCTGAAACCTGGTATTTGCATTCCAGTTCTCTCTATTTGCTTAGCAACGTCCTTCGACCCCATGTTTGTTGTATCGATCCAAAACTTAGCGAATACCATGGAACCAACGGTCATCAATGTAACATAGAACAGAACGTGACCACCTATTTGCCATAATGAGTGTCCGTAGATATCTCCTTGTTGATTCAGTATCGGGATTAACCAATCATTTACACCATTTACCATAGATGAGTACCAAGCGAATCCTCCACTGGGCGTGGACGAACCTGGCTCATATGTACCAATATATTCAGACATACTTCCCCAACCTTCTTTTCCAAGAATAGGAGTTTTCTGTAGTGTTGGATGATTCCAGAACAATAGAGTAAACATGTTGATGTTTGCTAATAGAGCGGCCATCAAAATAACCGGAATGTTTGACGCATATACCAGTCTGATTGGATACTTACCACGGTGACCTCTAACCTTACCGTGGGTCAACGGCAATTCCAATTTACTTGACTCGGCATAAGCTACAACCAAAAACACGACTACTGACGAGAATAATGCTACAACAGGATTGACGTGTGTTAGAAGTATCGTTTCGAAACCATTTTGCGATATCATCTCACCATTGGTAGATTCTCTAAACATGTAGAATATCATTGGAAGAGTACCAGATGGCGGGTTTTGGATACTGTATCCTACACCTGTGGTGGTAGGTAGAGGAGATAGTGTTCCCACGAATGTTGATTGGGCTACACCGGCAGCAATAAACAACGAAATACCAGACCCGATACCCCACTTTGAAACCAGTTCATCAAGCAGGAATACGAGATAAGACCCAGCAAATAACTTGGCTACAATCACAAAGTTAGCCCAGCACATTCCATAATTGGAAATTAACGTCTGTGTTGGGTCCAAGAATCCGTAGGTTTGTGGAATTGATTCAATTGGTATCATAACCAAAACGAGTAATTTCTGAACACCTTGGTACATTGCCTTGTCTCTTGAATCTGTCAAGTCGAGCTTGATAATCTTCGCACCAGCAAACAATTGCATGATAATCGAACCAGTAACGATTGGACCGATACCCAAGTGCATGATTGTACCAGATGCACCTGCCATAATCGACCTGAAACCACTGAATAGGTCAAGTGCTTGTCCTGAGAGTCCCCAAAGCATAACATTCGTCATTGCGAAGTAAATAATCAAAACGAGAGTTGTAGTCCACAATTTTTCGTTAAATCTTACGTGCCTGTCAGGCTTAGTTATGGTTGGGTAGGTATCTACGAAACGATGTAGTGCATACAGCCTACTGTTCTTATCACCACTGTACATGAAACATGTAAGTGCTGCAGAAGCCGCGAATCCAAGTAGAATTACACCCACTAAGAGGTATCCTACAAGATCTTCATGGGATCCTCCCCAAGCATTAGGCCTACAGTAGTAAGTCGCAACGCCAAGGAATGCTAGCCAACCCAGCAGTTTTCCATATCTTCCTACTATTGGCATTTCTTTCAAGCCTTCAGGCATATCTTTTGTGAAACACAAAATAAGATATGCAACATATGCAATCGACATACCCAAACCGAAAATTGCTCCATCAATGGCATTTTGCGATATGGTTCCTGCTCCACCCATTGCTGCTTCGAATGCTTCGAATTCCCAATAGATGAGCATTCCAAAGTAAAGGATGCCAGTTAGTCCAACTGCCCATGGAATTGATTGTTTACCCATTTTTATCCCTCTTTTGATTATTATTTTTCATCAATAAAGAAGATGACGGAAGAAATTCTTCTAAAAGTCTCACTCCCACTCTTCATCATCGTCGTCGCCTTCGATTGTACCGCCTGCAGCAGTTACTTTCTCGGCAGCTTTTGCTGACCATTCTTCAACAGTAACAGTCAGAGCCGTTTTCAGTTGACCAGAACCAAGGAGTTTGTCTATCCCCATTTCGGTCAAATTTACGGAATCATTACCCTCGGCTAAGTTCTCAAGGTCACCAACATTACAAGTTACGTGAACCGTTCTCAGTCCTGGGTTTCGATTAAAACCATGCATACCCCAATGGTTTGGCATGTATTTGATTCGTGTCATTACACGGTGTTTGTTGATACCAGCATTTCCGCGTCCTCCACGCTTACCAGCACCACGACCAGCTTTGTGGCCTCTTCCGTGTGTTCTGCATCGTCCTCGGTGTTTGTTTGCTTTACTCATATTATCACCTCAAATCATTCTCTCAACAAGTGCCGAGATATCTTCTCCACGAGGTCCTAAAGCGCCACCTACCACGTAAGTTCGCTTGATACCACCCCAGCCTTTTGGACCACGAGGTGGATGAAGTCTGAAAACTCTCTTCAAGTTAGGCATATCTTTTACAGTTGCATCGCCGGAAGCGATTGCAGAAGCGAATTCTTTAATCGATTTGTAGTCTGTTGCATCTTTAACATCAGCGTCAGTTACCGGCTTGTCACCAATCAATCGTCCTCTTTCAGAGATCATCTTTTCGATAAGGTCTGCGTCTGCATCTCCCCATGTGATGTAGTCCTTGGCCTTCTGTAGCATTCCTTTGTACTGAGGATTCTCTGGAATTATTACTGCATGGTTAACTCTTGTCAAGTTTAGCATACCCATTGTTTCTCGGATAGACCTTTCGACTTTTACGTCTGACCTTGCTCTTACAACAATCCAGCTCATTCTAACAACCTCCCTTTATGGATGAAGAGATTTGTTTTTTGCGTGTCGCTAACCCTTGTGCTGTTGATTTGCGCTAATGCATTGAATGTTGCAGCTGCGTAGTTGATTGTAGTTCTTGTTTGACCCTTTGTTCTTGACAATACGTCTGTTACTCCAGCGAGAACAAGTACCTTCTTACCGGTTTCTCCAATAACCAATCCTTTTCCAGCAGGAGCCGGCATTAAAGTAACTCTGGTAGAACCAGCCTGTCCTTGTACCTTGAAAGGTACAGATGTTCCAGGCCCTACGCTTGATTCCCATGAACCGTTTCCTCTTTGGATTTGTATTATATTCAACTTAGCCGCAGTTAATGCTTTTCTGATTGTCTGAGCAACTTCTTTTCCTTTAGCCATTGCAAGACCAACATATCCGTCTTTGTTCCCGACACAAGCCATTACGTTGAATCTCACACGTCGTCCGGAGTCAGTCATTCTTTGAACCATGTTAACCTTGATAATTTCATCTTCAAGGTTTGGAATAAGTGCATCAACAATCTCAACTTCCCTAATAGGAAGCCCTGAAGCCATTGCTTGTTCGTATGTTATGATACGTCCAGCCATTACTTCTCTTCCAAGTCTTGTCTTTGGAGTCCAAGACCTAAGTGCTGAAATTGATTCGTCAGCGGATGAATTTCTTCTTCCACCTTCTCTTGGCGCATCTTCCTGTGTAGCAAAGGCTTGGATCAAACCTGGTGCCATGTTTGGTACTTCGTCACTCATCTTAGAACGCCCCCTCTATTTTCTTCTTTGTAGCATCAAATGCTTTGTTGTAAGAAGCATCAATGTGTTCTCCACTGATTCTTTCGTCAGTTGGAAGAACATTTTCTCCGTGAGGAATTTCAAGTCCTGCATCAACCATACCTTTCAGTGCCGCGAATACTCTGCTTCCTGATGAACTTGCAGCAAGTCCTATGTCTAGAACTGCTTCGTCTACACCAGCGGATAATGCTGATTTACCAAGAGCAAATCCTGTTAGGTAAGATGCTGGAATATTCTTTCTGGAATTTCCTTCTGGCCATCCATATTTGGAAACAAGGTCGTCTCCTGTAGCAGAAACCTGTACTTTGTCCCCGTCCTTATCCCAGGATACTATTTGGCAAACTGCTCTAGTGTTGGAAATTCTAACAACAGCTCTCGCTTGACCACTCTTCAGTAGTTTCAAGCGCCTTCTGTAGTCTGTTTCACCAGATACTCTTCTTCTGTATTGATTCCTCTGTCTTGGACCTTGTGCCATCACTGGTCACCTCCGATTTTAATTCCGTCTACTCCCATCTGAGATTTCATGTGAGAAACTGATCGGTATGAACCACCCTTTGCTTTGAGGTAGTAATGTCTGTACTGAGATCTCTCCAATACACCTTCTTCTCTCATATCCTTCAGTGTTCGTCTCTGTGCTCTGATAGTAGACATCCATTGTTGTTTTCTTGGATTTCTTGCATTGGAAGTACCGGATCTCTTTCCTTGACCTTTTCTTCGGCCCTTCATTTTCTGTTCCTTGATTTTCTTGGCACGAACTCTTGAAGTTCCTTGAATTGCTTTAGCCTTGATCCAACCGTTGTCGATTGCTTCTCTAATATCCTCTTTTTGAACAGATTGTGCAACCTGGTCGAGGTAGGATGGATTAATCCAAACTCTGTTTACGCCACATTTCAAGATCTGTGCCGCCATTTTCTTCTGATTAGTAATCTGCATCAGCGTTCCCTCCTTCTGTTGAGAACTCTAATTCCTAATTCGTCTGCACGAGAATGAATTAGTTCTCTCTTTCTTCCACCCACGGTTGAACCCACTCTTGCGGCTTGTGTTTCAGCATCAATTTGGTCAAGGTCAGCAGCGTTGTGGACCATCACTTCTTCGAAACCTGATGGATGTAAACCACTTGCCATGTTTACTTTCCCATGACCAATCCTAACTAGTGAGCCACGATACTTGAAGTTACGTCGTTGTTTGTTATCCATACCGTGAGGCTTTCTCCATCCAGATCGTGACAACCTCTTGTATCTGAACCATTCAGTTCTTCGGAATGTTGGAGTTGCCTTCTTTTGAGCAGCTCTTAACGCAAGAGCTTCCTTCATTTCTTCAGATAGCACTGGTTTTTGTCTTGCGACATGTTCATCGACAAAGTCCTCGTCATCGTCCCAGTCTTCGTCTTCATAATCTTCTTCATAGGATTCTTCCTCTTCCTCTTCAGAGGATTCTACTACTTCTTCAGCAGGAGATGAATCACCATCGTTTTCCTGTAATCTTGCGATTAAGTCTGCTTTCTTACCTGCAACAGGTAGTCCCGCTTCCTTTAGCAATTCCTTTAGTTCAGCAACAGTCATATTTTCGTAATCACTCATTCAAAGACCTCCTCATGCTTTACTGATGAGATAAATTCCATCTTGGAATACTCTCCTATCTCTGTTTTTCACGGTTGTTGAGCGCTCAATGTTCGCTGCAGTTTGGCCAACATTTTCTTTGTCGACTCCAGAAACAACAACCGTCGTTTTGTTTTCGACTTTTACGTTAACACCGTTTAGAATTTTAGCTCTTCGTGGGACTCTTTCCCCGAAGTAATTGTTTACAACAAATTCATTCCCCTTGACCTCAACTGTCATTGGGAAGTGAGAGTAAAGAACTTTTAGAGTGTAGGTAAAGCCTTCAGTAACTCCCTTAACCATGTTGTTCAAGTGTGCATTCCAGGTACCAGCAAGTGCTTTCTCTTTGCTTCTTGGCATGTCGATTCTAACCAAAAGAGCTCCACCTTCTTGGAAGATGTCATGTCTTGGACTTGCAAATTCTCTTGAAATGGAACCATTTGGACCTGAAATGGTGACATTATCACCATCTAGTGTTGCAGTAACTCCTTCTGGGAGTTCTACTGTGTGTTCTATTCTATCTAATTTTACCATTATATCACCTCAGTACACATATGCTAGGAGCTTACCACCGATTCGGTTCTCCTTTGCGTCTTTGTGGTGCATGATTCCACTGTTTGTTGTTAGAATCAACAAACCAAAATCTTGCGCAGGTAGGAATCTACCTTCCCACTTATCGAATTCTTGTCTTCTGACTGAATAACGAGGTTTTACTACACCACATTGGTTAATTGCTCCACGTAGTTGTACGTTGAAACTTCCTCCTCTACCGTCATCATTTTTCTGAATTTCTCCTACATATCCAGATGTTTGCATGATCTGTAAAACAGAACCCAAAAGTTTGGATGCTGGAGATAGTTGAACATCAAATTTACCTGCTTGTTCAGCGTTGTATAGTTTAGCTAGTGCGTCATTAAGTGGATCGAATTGCATACTTAATCACCTCAGTTCATTTTCTTAAATCCAATTTCTGGAGCGATGTCTCTGAAACATTGGCGGCACAACCTAAGTCCATGTCTTCGAATCATGCCTCTTCTTCTACCGCATCTGCGGCATCCGTTTGTTCTTCCAATTTCCTCACCGTGGTCTCGTGCCATTTTCACTCCTCCAGGATTGTGATACCATAGTTCTCAACAAACCATGCTCTGGCATCATCAGCATTGGTTCGGTGGCTTTGAGCAACCTTTGCACTTCGTCGGCGTCTTCTGCTAACTCTGTGACCAGGTCTCTCTAGTACGACATTGATATCCATTCCAAAAATGCCGATATCTGGATCGTATTTTTGGTCTGGGAAATCGGTATAATCACTTATACCGAATGATAGGTTTCCGGATTTGTCGAAATTCCATCCAGGAATTGTATTTTCTCTGACCCAGAAAGCGTCTGTTAGGAATTTCTTGATTTTTTCAGAATCTCTAATTGTTACTTTGCAACCAATAGGGAAACCAACTCTTACCTTCAAATCACGGTTCTGTTGTTTACCTAAAGTTCTAATTGGTGAGACACCAGTAACCATTTCCAATACCTTTTCAGCGTTTGAAAGTCTGTCTCCGCCTTCACCTACACCAATGTTAACAACAATCTTTGCAACTCTTGGTACAGACATTGGATTTACGTTTTCGCTCACTGGCTCACCTC
>JAYPOA010000079.1:0-7441 GCA_038130705.1 Methanobacteriota archaeon
ACCCAGTATGTCCCGTTTAACCCTTCGAGAGAATTGTTACTTCCATCGTGAGCGGATATTGAGAAATTTGGGAAAGTTTTCTTTTCCTCATCAATTGTCGGCTCTTCAATCACTTTCTCATCTAAACAACCAGCAAGCATCAAAATAAGTGATACTGCAATTATTAAACTAGTTCTCATCTCTATCATCTCCTAACAAAATTACGTCTTGAATATCATCCTTTTTGATTAAAGTTGGAAGCAAAAACCAACTCAGAATTGCGATTAGAACCCCACCAATTGCAAATTTGTACTTGACGACAAATGACTCCTCAACACTGGTTTCAATGTCTTCCAGAGGACTGGGTATAACTCCTATCATGTCTACATTCGAGATATGCACCTCGTAAAGTGGCCTACCTGCGGATGATGCTGGATTGACCACAATTTCTTCACCAGATGGGTCATCGGTTGTCGGAACTGTTGCTATTGCTCTGACGTGACTCATACCGTGTCTGACAATTCCAAATGTAGCATAGCCTTCATCGTCTCTATTTTCAGGATCTAATCCGTGTGCTTCTGTTTCTGCAATATACCACTGAGTATCTGCGCTATTGGGGTCCGCACTACGTGCCATTCCTATTGCGCCATCAACGTGTGAAAGATTTTCATTGTGCTCAAGGTCAAGAGTATGACCGTCGCCTCCACTTCCACATTCTGGACTGGTGACCGGATACACTCCGATTGTTGTGCATGTTGGGTCACCTGCTTGGGTTACAAAATCATCGATTACTCTATGAAAGAAAATTCCGTCATAAATTCCACTTTCTACGTGCATAATCATGTTCTTCGTTGTGTTTGGCGCCCATTCCTCGAATAATTCAATGAAAATTTCACCTTTAACAGAAGATTGGAGGTGACCTGGCGTATACTCTACCTCGATTATCAGAACTGCATCGCCTGGCCTTGGTTCATCCATTGGTGAGCCTTCCAATTCTGGTCCATCGGACCAGAGGGACATATCTACTTCAACATCCCTCCATTCCTCATCTCCAGTTTCGTAATCAACTCCAGAAACTGGAGTCAAAACGAGTAGAGCCAAAACAAATGCTACTACTCGCATAGCCGAACCCATAAACTCTAACCAAATCAAGTTAAGGTTCATTCTTGTCGATTCTTTCTTGCAAATTTGAATGATTGAACACAGGAATATGTGTAGAACGAACCGGTTAGAAGTAGCATCAGCATCGACCCAGATGCATAGTTAAGTCCATCTCCCATTACCATGAAGAACCTCGTTCCACCCAAAACACATAGAAGGCCGAAAGTTGCGGAAATATGCATCCATAGAGCCCGCTTTTCAGGGACTTTCTGCGCTAAAATTCCTGAAATTAACAGTGGCACTCCCAAAAAACTTGGAAAGTACGAAGTTATGGAGTCCGATGCTGATATGACTGAAATTGCTACTCCCCAGGCGATCAAAAATCCGCCGTAATAGGTCGATAATTCGGGTATTGATTTTCCGGCGACTGTGTAGTGTTCTGCCATATTTTGGCGTGGCATCCTACACCTTTGAGCCTTTGGTTAAAATGACAAGAAAAAGTAAGACTGATGAGGGTGTTACTGTTCGTACTACATTATGGAAGACGAAGTTTTCGATGCGGAAATTTTCCAACCTTCCAGTGATAACGTTCTCAATATTACATTAGCCGCAACCATTGCAATATCAATTGTGTTTCTAATTTTAGGCTCAAGTATTGGACATGTATTGAACGATACAACTGAGGCTGAATCAATCAGAGAATGGTGGTTAACACCGTTGCACGAAAGGCACACCATGGAGCTTGACCTGACACAGTCAAGATCTGTTTTACCAGTTAACGGAACGTACGGAGTTTTGACCTATACCGAGCATTATGTTGCTGTAGATTTACCCGCATCTGAGGATGATGTTGGATTCCCTGAAGATGACTTGATGCATGTCGCATTATGGTTACCTGATGTTCCCGAAGGGGTGAAGGTCCCAGTGATTATGTCGATTCACCCATACTATGACTTCGGAGGCGAAGGCATGCCCGGAGTTGGGCCTGATTCCAATCCTAATACCGTCCCAGATGGAGGTATTGGAAAATGGGTTTATGACAACTTCATTTCACACGGTTACGCACTTGCTCAGGCTTCAACATTTGGCTCAGGGAAATCAACTCATTGCCAAGATGTAAAGGGATTGGGAGAACAAACTGGAATCCAAGCTGTTGTTGAATGGTTAGGCCAGCAAGAGTGGTCGAATGGCAATGTTGGATTAATGGGTAAATCATATGCGGGTACAACAAATTGGGAAGCTGCTCAAAAGCCATCGCAATATCTGAAAACCATTGTTCCGATTTCGGGCTCTATTGGTGTGCAAGAAATGTTCTACAGAAATGGTTCAAGCGAAGCAAGAGCGCTGGGATACGACGCTGCATATCAAGCAGCTACTAGCGACCTCACGACAGATGAATTGAGAGTTTGTCAAGACGATCTACAAGGCCCTCTCAACCCATTTACAACGCAATTGTGGGCTCATTATGGAGGTGCTCAGTGGAATGATTATTGGGATGAAAGAAGACATCTTCCAGACGTATTACAAAACTATCGAGGTAGCGTATACCTGGTTTGGGGAATGCAGGACTGGAATGTAGACCCGTATCACGCATTCCCGACATACCAACTAATGAGAGATGCTGGAATTCCCGCAAGAGGAATAATGGGGCAGTGGGCACACAACTATCCAGACCAACCTACCGTTCACGGTGGATTAACATCAGGATATGGTGCAGAAGCATATCCAGAGATGTCAAGAATGGATTGGGCAGTTGACCTGTATGCTTGGTTCGAATATTGGTTGAAGGGTAACGGCCCGATGCCTGACCTCCATGTTCAAATGCAGAGAAATGACGGTAAGTGGCACGTGGAGGATACATGGCCTCCAAGTGATATGACTTGGGAGAGGATTACACTTGACCAAACTACCGTCGACGGGAATGTGGTAAGTATAAACTCTGATGTCACACTAACGATTCCTGCCTCAAACGAGGACAGATTTATCTCCGGATTACCGACATTGCACCTTTCAGTTACTACAAGAGGCTGTGATGGAGGACAGGTATTTGCTACGATGTATGATTCAACTCAGAACCTTAGAATTGGACATGCGACTATGGATGTCAGATACAGAGACGGCGGATACACCGCACAAACCGTCAACCCGGCATTACAAACATATCTCATGAAAATGGAATTCAATCCGATCGACGCAATAATCCCTGCAGGGAACGAGATTAGAATAGAGCTAACTGAAAGCGGTGAAGACTATCTTCCAAGCCCATGTGCACAAATCGGTTTGATTATCAATGCCGATTCAACATCTGAGTTATCTCTTCCTCTGATTGAAAGAGAAGACGATGCACCAGAGTGGTTTGATGTTCCTAACTGGTGGGATTTAGAAGAATGAGGGTATTGGCTTTCGAAGATTCTGTCGACATTGAAGCATTACTAATCAGTGGTGGCATCAGTATTATCGACATCGATTTCAAACAGTATTTTGAATCAAGTAATTATTTGGAGAGGATTTCTTCATTCGACCCTGAGATATTATTGCTGGACCATTTCATGCCCCCGACCAAGGGATTAGATTTACTCAAGGGATTGCTTAAATCCGATATCAAAAGGCCGAAAATTATCGTAGGGATGAGTTCTTCGAGCATGGCCAATAACGCCATGCTAAGCGCTGGAGCCGATTTTGGAATTACAAAATTTGACTTACCAAAATTGGAAATTTGGGAGAATTATTCTTCGTGAGGTTGCCAATCTTCCTGACCTGGTTCTCTATACCACCAGTAACCATCATCATCTTTCCACCACTCTACGTCGTCATCATCAACATAGTAGTTCTCATCTTCCTCTTCTTCCTCAACGTGATGTTCTAATCCACTTTCTTGAGCCATTTGTTTCTTCAATAGGTCGATTCCGTCATCTGAGTCTGCAAATACGCGATTTTGAGTTCTAATCTCGGCTTGATGATCTCCTGCCGCAATTGCATCATCTGAATCAGCATAGAAGTCAGCAGCCATTGTTCTCTTGAAATCATCGAATTCATCACGACCAAATGAACCTACGAATTCGTCACCCTGAGATTTCATCAATTCGTCTAAATTCTTCCTCTTGCCGAGATTAAGTTTAGGTGAATCCGGCATGTCACCAGAGTCATAAAAATCATCGCTACTGTCTGTCAATTTGCCAAAAGTTCTACCCTCGGGATCAGCATCTTCGATTGCTTCGATAAGAAGGTCATGCTCTTCTTCGTCGATATTTTCTTCTTCGTACTGCTGGCCAATTGCCTTGACCATTTTCTTCAAAGTTTTGGCTAATGCTCTATCACTTTCAGCCTCATCAATCGCTTTATCGATTTGCTTTTGCATTCTTTCATAAGGACTTCCAGTGATAGCACCAAGAAATCGGCCAAAGCCACCTTTCTTCTTCGCCATGACCTCAATTCACAGTTAGATATATTCAAAACTTACCGAAATAATCTCACAAGGGAGGCATTGATGATTGAGAACTGTTTAGCACCAAATATGGCAAGCGACTGGTTGGAGGAAGCAGTCGCAGTATACAATGACGAATCATTCAACCGTAGAGAGGAATATGTCGCACAAATTCATTTTCCAGTATCAATTTTGGAGGAGATTTTAGGTTGGGCATTCAAATCATTACCTGATGAAATATTGGTTGGTCTTGATGTTAAGGATGAGAGAATAAATCACGAAACCGCTACAATGTTCCAAGGTGATAATCACAAAGACAGCCTATTTGCCGGCCAGGGATACAAAATTAATGAAGCGGTGATGGTAAATCGTGGAGATTCCTATTCTGTCCACCACATTCCTGAAGAATGGACAGACGACATATTTGGAACTGATAGAGGTCCACGTGCAGGTAGGTTCACTCATTGGTTACACACCCACCCAAATGCTCCTGCAATACCCAGCGGAGCCGATGCGGATGCAGCACAATCAACTGATGGCGTTGACCTAATCCTTGGTATTGAATTTTCACCCGCAGGACCTCTGCCTTGGTTTGATGATGTTGAAGGAGAAAGGAGGGTAATTGGTGAAAAGAAATCTTGGTTTTCTAGAAAAGATAAGCGGAAAATCCTAGGATATGCTCCCACTGGACACATGATATATTCTCTTGAATTAATAGCATTTCACAAAGCTGGACTGGGAATAAATGTTGTTTTTGTAAACGATGAAGGAGAAGCTTACTGACAGGTTGTCTTGAAATCATATTCATCCAAGAAATGGATAATTGATTCAATCCTGTCCATGTTTACTCCCATGTCTGACCGACCTAGCCTTGATTTGGAAAATATCTCGACAGTACCACATTCATTCGAGTAATGAACGTCGTCGGGGAATTGGAAAAATGAAGTCCTATCTACAATATGCCCATCGCTGAATGTTGTTGTGAAACCTCTTGTATCTTGCCATTCAAACATAGCCTGATGAAGTTCTTCATCTGAAACATTCAAGGCGATTATTACATATTCACAATTAAACGAGTCTTCTGGACAATTATCAGGCATTTCAGATGTAGCGAATGGGGTGCTCAGAATATTCATCAATAGCAGGGCTCCGATGTAAATTGAAGGAGCCCATTGCCAATTTGATGACATCATTACACCTTAGTGAATTTTGAATTTGACCACTCATAGACAATCGGTTTTCCAGTAGGAACCTCTAGAGACAATACTTCTTCTTTTGACAGGCCCTCGATTTCCATTATTATCGAACGTAAACTGTTCCCGTGTGCTGCAATGAAAACATTGGAGTCTTTTTCTAAAGTTGGTACAATTACCTGCTTTAGATAAGGCACGGTTCGAGCGGCGGTCATCTCTAATGACTCACCATTCGGAGGGGGTACGTCGTATGAGCGTCTCCAAATGTGCACTTGCTCATCGCCAAATTTGTCCCTCGTTTCTTGCTTGTCAAGACCTTGTAAATCACCATACATTCTTTCATTCAATTTCCACGAAACATGTACAGGTATAGTGTTTGTATCGGAATTAGAAGTTGACCAATTTGCCATCTTCTGTTCGTTTTCGCTCATTTCTCCGCCTTTGCTGTCGTATTGGAAAACCGGTGTTGCTCCACTTTCGTGCTGTGATAAAGCGATCATGGCCGTCATTTGGGCCCTCATCAAAGTTGATACGTGAACTTCATCTATTGGCAATGATGAGATTTCCTTTCCACCTGCAATCGCTTCCTCAATACCCTTGTTGGTAAGTGGCACATCTACCCACCCAGTAAACAAATTTGCAGCATTCCACATAGATTGGCCGTGGCGCATCAAGATTAGAAGAGACATATCTCTCATGTTTAGGGCGTTGGCTATTACCCTTCAATCTTCTCAATGTTAAGTATTCGAAATGGCAAGTAAATACAATAATACCGACGGAACTAAACACCATACTGTCAAAACAAATAATCTAAATTTACTTCTTTCGGAATATTTCTCAAACATTTTTTTCAATTTATCATCAATTGCATCCTTTCCCCAATCTGTAATTTTACCAATTACCCTCTCAGGGAATGAAATCATCCTCTCCAATGCTATTAATGCTGCAATACCAAATGGTTTACTTTTTGAATCTGTTGTTGAATGTTTTACTTTATCTTTTGCAACACCAACTAACGCCCTTTTCCCTAATGAAACTGCAGTCTTAGGAATGGATCCTCTTATGTAAACTACATATTTCAGTCCATCTAGAATGTTTCCTGAGATTGATCTTAATACAGAAGTTTCTTTTCTCACAGCCTCTAACTTTCGATTGATTAAATAAGAACGCACAAAATCCATGAATGTCCAAATTACCAATACAAGAATCGAAAATATCAACGATATAATTCCGAGTTCACCAACCTCAACTTCTGATGCTGAAGATGTGAAAATTACAAGAGCTAATGCAGTATATGGTAATATTGTAAAGAATATTTCTTGTTTTACGAAATTTTCCAAGCCTGGAATCTCAAGATATCTGAATAAATTTATTCCATCTCTAAACTCTTTATTGTTTTCGAACATTTTTGAAAACTTTTTCAATGATAAGCCCACCATCATCATTCTAAAAATCATGGTAACTAATAACAGCATTACCCCAATTGTATCCAAAGTAACATTTGCCATTGAATCAACTCAACCATGGTAATATGACATATATCACAAATAGAGGACCAAATGATAGCATCAATATGTTAATGTTACTTTTCATTCTTTCTCCAAGAGAATATGTTGTAGATTCATCGATTGTATTTTGTACTTTTTGATCAAATTTTTCAAGGGTTGATTTAGAGATTTTTTGAGCTGATGATTTTGCCAATTCTGATAAATTGTGAGCAAAAGTTGTGGCTTTTGCTGTTAAC
>JAYPOA010000080.1:0-7405 GCA_038130705.1 Methanobacteriota archaeon
CACCAGCAGAGTCGGAACCGATTCCACCCGTGGACTCTGCCCAATTAATCGAACCAGAGAGTGCATCAATACTTACTAGATTTACATCTTGATCACTGCTAACAATGTTAACGCTCCCAAAATTCGTTTCCCCGTTATTTGTTCCTGAAACCATGAGATTACCTGACTGAGGGTCTACTGCGATACCATCGACTTGACTTGAACCATTGTTTACAGATGAGTAGCCTGTCGCCCATTGCCAATTACCCGCATCGTCAATTTTGGCAACGAACCCATCCAAGTAGTTGTTTGGATTTTGAATAATATTTCCACCGAATGAAACAGTACCAACAAATGCTCCACCAATGTAATATGACCCACCCATATCTTTCGTCATTGCTTGTAAGAAAATTAGTCCAAGTGATGCATCGGGAATATCTGCCCATTGCCACTGGCCGTCATCACCAACTTTTGCGATATACATATCTGCGTCATAATTACTGTTGTATGGCGAATTTGCTTGTACACTAATCGACCCAAACTGCATACTGTTTCTAGTATCGCCTGCTATTATCCATCCATCAAAACTTGATTCCATGAATGAAGCATTAACGTGACCTGGATTTGCACCTGCATGAACTAATGCTTCTGGTT
This sequence comes from Methanobacteriota archaeon, assembly GCA_038130705.1. GTDB lineage: Archaea > Thermoplasmatota > Poseidoniia > Poseidoniales > Poseidoniaceae > MGIIa-K1. The sequence goes on from JAYPOA010000080.1 coordinate 634, forward strand.
CAGAATTTGCATTCTTTATGATAATTGATTCTTCGAGTTCAATCTGATTATTCAGAGGAATTACGCTAAAAATTAATGTCAGTACTATGAAGGTAGCAAGTACAACACGTTGGCTCATGTAATTATGTCGCGTTAAGTGGGTCATGAACTCTTTGCTCAAATGTTTCGATACAATGAATTCGTGACCCCCTCTAGAATCCACTTTTTCCCGTTTGCTTGAACCGCAGAGTGACCGGGAATTAGTACCTCATAATTTTCAATCACAGCTGTATTATCATCAAATTTCCACCACTGTAATAGTTGTCCTACATCATCACCATGAGATTTTCGTACTGACAGTAACTTGGAGAACGTTGGAGATTCATCTATGGAAAGGTACTCTTTATTTAGCAAAGGAGCCCTTTGCATTAATTCTATAGATTCAATCACTCTAAGGCCATTGCAATTGAGAACCCACTTTTCAACAGGCTCAGTATCAGGCCCTACCAAATTCCCTTTGACATGGTGAATTACAGCTGGAATAATTATTGGCGTCGCATCTGATATTCTCAAACCATTTTCTTCAAGAATAGAAAAATCGTTAAGCGGTTTTATGGCAAAAGGCCCCTGTCCTACAAAGATATGATCTTCTGAATCCTCAGTTGTATCTTCATTTTCCTCAACAATTGAAATTTTACTTGATAGAACTGCTTCACCAATGAATGATGCCAACATTTCACGAGTCCAAAGGATTACATTTCGATCAATACGATTAAACATTTGAGAAATCTCAAAATTTACCGTCCTTTCGCTAATTAGTAAATGGTCTCCTCTTGGAGCATCCATTAGCCATGATTCAAATCCAGCTAGATCAAGATGAGCCATACCAGCTCCTGTAATCCAAATTTCCATTCCTTCAGTAAAACCGAACTGAACATGGTCGGGGTGTACATCGTACATCCGTCCGAGCCAACTTATCATCCCATCTTTAACCAGTGGCTTAGAAGAATGGTCAATATTGACATCAAGGCGCTGGAGAGCCTTTGTCAAATCGAATGCCATCAAACCTGCTGGAGGTTTGATATCTATAATTTCATTCTAGGTTACTGTCAAGTGAAAGCAAATCAGAATCGCCTGCATCAATTACCGTAATCGTTGAAACGCTGAAAGGTTTACCCGATGCAATTCCTAATTCACGATTGACAACTCTTGTTCGATGAATTGTTACCTCTGGATGCTTTGCTGAGAGGTTGTCGATATATTCCTGGGGGCAGTTTGCAGCCAGGATTACACATTTTGCCTCACCTCTTGCACATGCGTCTACCGCTTGTCTTTGTCCAAACAACAGTTTCCCTGTTGAATTTGCTATCTTTAATTGTCTACTTATGTCCATTTTTCATTCCTCCACAATAATGCTTCTCAATGTTCTCCAAATCACTCTGGAATGTAATACAACTCCACCGAACCAGTTCCTAAACTAATTGGTTGACCAACGATGATGTTTTCAGCAACACCCGTCAAGTTGTCTCTTTCTCCAATTACACCTGCCTTCAACAGGTGGTTAACAGTAACTTCGAAAGCCGCACGAGCAAGGATTGAGTGCTTGGTTCCGGAAACACCATGTCTTCCAATAGCCCTAACTTCACCCTCGCTTGTCATTACATCTGCAACAAGTAGTAGATGTCTAACGTCGACTTCGAGTCTTGCACCGTCTAGTGTTAATTGTAATTCATCAACGATAGCCTGTCTCGCAGCTTCGATACCAAGGTATTCGTAAATCTCGATAATGCTGTTTGTATAGGTTCTAGACCTATCGATACCATCAATGTTTGATATCTTTGCAAGATTGCTACCAATTGTCGACAGATAAAATTCACCTGTTTTATCATCTAACTGGACGTTAGCTCTCTCAACACCAGGGACTCCCTTCAATCTTAGATCTCTAATCTTATCCTCAAGTTGTAGTAATTCAGTGTAAGATGGTGGGTTCTCTGCAAGGGTCTTTTTGTCGTCCTCTGTTTGAACACCAGGTATCAAAGTAAGTGTTGAAGGATTCTTTTCCTTGTCCGCTTCGACATATAGTCTCAATGCACGAGATAATTTGTCTTGAACTTCTGCTCCAGTCATTCCTTTTTGCTTGAGGTTACCTTTCTTCAACTTCAGAACAAGTCTTCTCTGAGCAACATCGGTCTCAATATCAGCAATGTTTACTGTCGTTGTAACCTCAATTGCAGCAGCAAGCTTTCTTGCAGAATCTGCTGAATCGTTGTTACCTTCGCTCAACCTGATTGTCATTGTAGGTGTAGTTGGTACTTTTCTTGCGTCGACAATTTCAATAATTCTCGGAAGACCTTGAGTCACGTTGACAGTAGCAACACCAGCATAGTGGAAAGTACGCATAGTCATCTGCGTACCTGGTTCTCCAATAGATTGAGCCGTAATGATACCAGCTGCCTCGTAAGGGTCTATCATTGCCATGTGTTGAGCGGCACCTGCTTCTTTGACCAAAGTTTCTGCCTGCTTCTTGGTAAGTTTATTCATATCACGGTCGAAAACTGCAGATGTAAGGTCATGTATTGTCTGCTGAGTCAATGGTACATTCAAGGATTCTGCAGCAGCTGCGATGCTCTTGAAAACTGGCTCATCAGCAAGTTCGTCCTCGTAAGAGTTTAGCTTCTTGTCCTTGTCGTACGCCTCTAAACTCTGCACAGCCTTTGCTGTTCTTCTTCGTCGTGATGCTCTCTTCATTCTTACAGAAGTTGTTGCTGAATTATCACCCGATTCTCTAACAGATGAGTTGGCTCCTGTAATGATATTGTGAATCTTTGTTGCTGTTTCTGAATCAACCTCACAGTATTCCTTAATCTGGTCTACAGTCAGAATTTTTACGTCATCCCACTTTCGGTCATCTGCTAACTTGTGCGCATGTTCTTCTGGAACAAGCATGTCCATTAGCTTCTTTTTGGTTGCGCTCTTAACTACCATCAGTCATCACCCCCTTGGGCTGCTTCAGAATCACCTTCTTCATAACCAAGGTCGAATTCTTTGTCTCCACTATCTCTGTATTCTGTATTCTTAACCTTTGTAGGTCCATCTGTACCCAACGCCTTGTCTACAATTACATCGATATTGAAAGGCTTTCCATGAACTCCTCTGCTAGGGTCAATTCCATCCTCACCGTATGAGAATTGAATGATTCTGTCTGCTGTGTTTCTTACTGACAAACTTTGATCATCGAAAATCTTCAAATCGTCCATCGCGTTAATCAACCTTCTCTGCATGTAACCTGATTTACTTGTTCTGACCGCTGTATCGACAAGTGATTCACGTCCAGAAACTGAAAGCATGAAGAATTCAGTTGGCTCTAATCCTCTCTTGAAAGAAGATGAAATGAATCCTTTCTCCTGAGCACCTAGGGCCCCTTGTCTAAAGTGAGGTAAAACACGCTGGTGATAGCCACGTTCTAGACGAGCACCACGAACCTTCGCTTGTCCGATACTTCCTGCCATCATTGTTAGGTTATCCATAGAACCACGAGCACCAGAGATAGCCATACCTACAGCTGCGTTAGTAGTACCTTCCTGGTTCAGTTCATTCTTAGCAACTTCACCAGCAGCTTGCTTACCCATGTCTAGAATTACCATGATGTTCTCTTCTAGTGTTTCCTTTGGAGTTCGTCCAGGTCTTACTTCGTATCCACGGCCGTCCTTTCCGAACTTGTCTAGTTCTTCTTGAACCTGATTTCTTGCATCTGCATTGTGAGCTTCGATTTGATTAATCGCATCTGATGAAAGGTCTTCGTCATCAATACCTGTTGTAAATCCGAGGGAAGTACAAGCGCCAATTGCCAGTCTAGTAAATTCATCTAAGAATTTTGCACCCTCAGTTGGTCCATTTGTTTGAACGATTGCATCCAATAGTCTTCCATCTTCTGCACCGATAGCTCTCTTGTCCAAGGTACCAGAAACGTTCCCTTCCTTGATTACAACATCATCATTTGAACGACTCAAGAATCTTAGGTGAATATTATCTGGAATGATAACCGATAGTAAATCTTCACCGCTGAAGCATTCACCTTTTGCTGTCTTGTGAACCTTAGGTAATTTGCCAGTGTAACCGATATTACCAAGCATTTCCAAGCCGTGTCTCTTCGAAATCATTGTTCCTGGTCTTGAAAGTAGATATGCTCCGGAAATGTGGTCGTGAATACCACCAATTACCGCTCCACCATATCGTGGTGTCAGGATGTGTTCTTGAACTCTCATCAAAATCTTTGCTTCGGCTCTTGCTTCTTCACTCTGAATTACGTGAAGGTTCATTTCGTCTCCATCGAAGTCAGCGTTATATGGCGTACAAACTGCAAGATTGAATCTAAATGTGTGACCTTCCATTACTCTAACTTCGTGGACCATCATTGACATTCTGTGAAGCGAAGGCTGTCTGTTGAAAATCACGACATCACCGTCGATCAAGTGCCTTTCAACTTGTAATCCAGGCTTAGGATTACCAGTTCTGAAGTCAATTGTGGACAATCTATCTTCAACTTGCGTCCTTTCTCCCCACTCGTTTTCAGGACTTCCACAATGTGGACATGAAACCTGCAAATGCTCTGGGAATTCAATATCTGGATTTGCCAATTCAAACTTCCATCTGTGATGTAGAATTGCTCTTGGGTCATCCTCTGAAAGAGGCGTACCATCGACATCTTCTCCTCTAAGGTTGAGAATAGTAGCTCTTTCATCGATGCTGTATGTAACCATTTCACCAGCAGTTTCATCCTTGCTAATGAATTTCTTAACAACCAAACCGGGTAAGAAGTTTGGAGCTGGCATAACCGAGTGAAGGTCGAAACGTTGGGTTGTTTCCTCCATACATTCAGGGTTATGACATCTGAAACCAGCGTTAATCAATCTGCTTCTTTGATTGATTTTTACTCTTCTTCCGTCTCCTCTAACTACGTAGTTAACACCAGGGTGAACATCAGGTCCTCTGAGAATCATTTGCCTCATTTGTTCCTTGTTTCTTGTTGTGACTCTAATTGGAACTGTTAATTCCTTAGCAATCTTGGTTGGTACACCTACTTCATTCACACCGAGGTAAGGGTCAGGGGAGATTACGGATCTTGCACAGAAGTTAACACGCTTACCTGATAGGTTTGAACGAAATCGTCCTTCCTTACCTTTCAATCTCTGAGTTAATGTCTTCAGAGTTCTACCAGATCTGTGACGTGCAGGAGGAATACCACTTGTCTGATTGTCAAAGTAAGTAGTTACGTGATACTGTAGTAACTCCCAAAGGTCTTCGACAATCAATTGTGGTGCACCTGCGTCACGGTTTTCTCTTAGTCTTTGGTTAATTCTCAAAACGTCAACGAGTTTGTGAGTCAAATCGTCCTCAGAACGGTCTCCAGAATCAAGAGTAATTGAAGGTCTTACCGTGATAGGTGGAACAGGCAATACCTGAAGAATAATCCATTCAGGTCTATTCTCTCTATGCATACCCAAGAAAATGAGTTGGTCATCAGGTACGCCTTGAAGCCATTCTCTGATGTCTCTTGCGTTGAGTTTTCTTTCTGTCTCCTTTGCACTTCCTTGGTGTGTCATCTTTTCCTTGAAAGTTGTTGGCTTATCGAGAATTATTTTTCCTTGCTGAGCGTGGCAATGCATACACTGTGCGCGCTTTGCTTCAGAGGTTTTCTTCTCAATTTCCTTGATGATTTTAGAGAATTCTGTTGAACCTACACCGTGCTTAGTAATCAAGTCGCGAACTCTGTGTCTGTAGTAATCCTGCTCAGAGAGCTCAAGGTTGGAAGGGTGCGTTCCAACCGAACTGTGCAGGAGAATTTGGCTACATGTGTTACAAGTTGCCTTAAGTGCGGTTTTGATTAGGTTTACGAAACCAATGTGTACAACTGGTAATTCAAGTTGGATATGTCCAAAGTGACCTGGACTTTCGTCATACTTACAGTTGTCAGTAGGACATAGCAACCCTGGTTCAATAACACCCATGTGCGGGTCCATTAGTCCCTGTCTGAATGCGTGACCATCGTCCTTGTATGTGTCAGCAGTCTTTACTTCAACAGATGACATCTTCCTAATTTCTTTAGGGTCCATCAATCCGAATCTTATTCCTGCAATCCTCTTTGGGATTAATGTTGTAGCATTTCGACTCATCTTCTATCCTCCAGTTCTAATCTCATTGCCACCCCGAGACTCTTCATCTCGTCAAGCAATAGTTTGAATGCGTAGGAAGTCTGTACCTTGTACACTTCAGCTCCGTCACCTTCTATTGGTGAAACGTAAGTTCTTCTCTTCGGGTCATACCATGCGATATGACCAGATTTTGCACAAACGAATAGGTCGATACCATCTGATTCATCGAGTAAACGGTCCTTGATAACCATGGACGCACCGTGTGCGATTAGACAATCACGCTCCATTTCTCCGAATCTTAGACCACCTTGTCTTGCTCTACCTTCAGTTGGTTGTCTTGTCAGAATCTGAACTCTTCCTCTGCTTCTTGCGTGGATCTTTCCAGATACCATGTGGTGTAGTTTCTGGTAGTAGATACAACCAATGAAGATTTCAGCAGGGTAAGTCTCCCCAGTTTCTCCATTAATCATGACTTCTCTTCCAGTATGGCTGTACCCATTCCTGACTAAGCTGTCTCTCAAACTTCCTTCCTTTTCTCCACGGAATGCTGTTCCATCAATTCTTCTACCTTCCAAGGAACCGACTTTTCCACCTATCATTTCCAATACGTGAGCAACTGTCATTCTTGATGGAATTGCGTG
>JAYPOA010000081.1:0-2179 GCA_038130705.1 Methanobacteriota archaeon
GGTTTAGATTTTGTTTCTTTTGCGGTTTTCGCTATTGTTTTTTCAGCTACGGTTTTACTCGCTGCAACTGCTTTAGAAGAGGCTTTCTTAGCGGTAGATTTGGCCTTACTTGCGGTTTTCTTTGCGGTGGATTTTGCCTTACTTGCGGTTTTCTTAGCCGCGGTTTTTGCTACAACAGCAAGTAATTTCTTTGATATTGCAGCGCTAATTCCTGCTTTTTTCAAGCCGCCTTCGCCGGCTTTATTGACGCCTGCTGCTGATTTAATACCAGCATCAAATAACTTCTGGGCAGTAGCTTTTCCTACTCCTGGCAGTTTCATCAAATCTTCGAGTGGGTCTTTCTTGGACTTCGGCATTGGTTCACCTGTGTAACCCATGTCGACACTAATTGATGAACTCTTCTCTGATTTTCCGATATTATTGAATCTCAGATATTTTTTGATAACAACATGGCGGGGGAGATGTCACCATCATTTTCCGTCCTTTTTGCACAGGTAAGAAAAGCCGGGCCAACGCACGGAATGGACATTGATGGCATGCTTAGAATCAATTCTCATCCATCGGTTAATTCTACAATTTACTTAGGAGACGTCGCTCAAACATTACTCAAAGTTTTGCAGGGCCACTCAACTCCTACAGTCGTTGAGGGACCTAAATTTGACGAACAGCGATGGAAAATCAAAACGGTTTCTGGAGATTTAGATGTTGAAATTGAAAGTCTCCCTTATTGGGGATTTGGTTTGGTTACGAGTTGCTACCTGAACAAAATATCACTTAGTGGTCCGCTTTCTGAAAGATGTAAACTTGTTTTCGACCTAGTTGCCGCTCTCCCACATAAACCGTGGGAATTTGCACGAATGAGAAAATTCAACAGGAAGGTTTCGTCAATAAAAGGTAATGCAGAAATTTGGAAAGAACATGTTGATAAGGCAAGGGATAATCTGAATGAGCTTATCGAAATGACTCTGCTCGAAAAAGGAGATTCAAACGAAATTGAGATCGCAAGGAATGCATTAGCAGATGACAATGCTCCAGCCGTCATGAGAGCATTGTCGAGAATGGAGGCTGATTCGATAGACATCGAGGCTGAGGATGTATCTCCTGATGGTGAAATTCTGACTTTCGCTGAGGACATTCCTTTCGTTGATTTATCATCAAATGAAGAAGAATGATGTGCGTCGCGTTCATAAATGAAATGAATCTGGGCGGTTTATGGCAAAGAAAGACAGTGGTGGTATTCAACAAGCTGCAGGTCTAATCAGATACTTCGACGAAGAATCTGAAGATGCTTGGAAAATTACTCCTGGGCAGATTTATTTTGCGTGCATAGGCCTTGCTGGTTTCATTTACCTCGTAAACGAAGGCGTTATCTCTTGGTTGATTGGACTATTCTAATCACGAAGTGGCTCAATTAGAACAACAGAGCCCTCATTCATAGCCATACCTTGAGCTACCTGCATAGCGGTTTCAAGGTCCAAAGTTGCTCCAAGTGTTCTCGGCCCTTTGGGTTCATGAATCACCAACCTATGAGTCAGATGCATCAAAGTCTCTTCACTGACCCTTTCAAAAATCCACTTATCGTTTTCTATCCTTACCATGGCGGGTACTTCAACGAGTGGCCCCATCTCAGAAGCAACTATTTCGGTCCTTGTTGTCAAACCTTGGAGATCTGCAAGTGGTCTCCAAGACCTTCTTTTTGTCTTCATTGTAATTTTGTTTTCTTTGCTTACGCCTTCTCTGAATGCTCTACCCATTGGATCCCCATCCCCTGAAGAGTATACCTCTTCTATTGTCGATCGATTCTCATCCATTCATAAGAGTTGGGGGGACTTCCCATTCAATCACTTTGTTTTGTAGGCTTTTTTTCGATGACCATTGGTGAGGTAATGGAGATTACAATTGCTAATATTATGCCTATCAGAACGTGAATTGCGAGGTCGGTTTGGAAAGTTAAGATCATTGGAGAAAGTGACAATGCTATCCTGAATCCCCAACCTTCAGGTCTTGGATGATGGTCAAGACCCGTTATAGGAAGTAACATTCCTAGTAAACCCAAAGACGCTACGGCTAACGTCAACCACATCGCTACGGCTACAGCGCCAGCTCCATCTCCGATTCTAAATTCATTCATAACTGAAAAATAAGTTAGCAAATATATGATGAAAATTCCAATTATTAC
>JAYPOA010000081.1:2279-7291 GCA_038130705.1 Methanobacteriota archaeon
TATTCAAAGATTGTGCTACCTACTCCGTCCTTGGGATAAGATCTCAACAATAGCAGACATATCACAACGCCTCCCATTCCATTAATCACCTTACGATTTACATCTCTAAGGATATAGTATTGCAAGAGCGAGGACATTGCAAAAATTGAAACTAAGATTGCCCCCCCTGATTGTTGTATTGAATCAGCAGGTAATTGTATGAATGAGATAATTGAAAACAAGGCACAAGCGCTTGGAATCCACTTATTGTAACCAGTAAAAACTGATGCGGACATTGCTATCGCGGAAAGGAATGTGAGTGTAACAAACGTTTCCGCCATGATAATTCTAGAAAGAACTTGGCCTTTAGCCTTGCACAATCGCCAAAGGTATGATTGATTACCCCACGACATGGTCAGAGCCGCTGATGACGATTTGCTTGACAAATTGTCCAAAACGCCACTGTCTGGCCTTGCAAAGCATTTAGGCATCGATGTAGAAAAATGGCTACCTGTAGCATCTTCACCACTACCTGTCACGCTTAGATTAACTCCAAACCGAATCGATGTGGATTGGACGAGAGAAGTTCTGAAAAGTCTTGGAGGAGAAGTAATTCAGTGGATTACAACTTCAGAATCATGGGTTATGCCATTTTCAAAGGGTGATTATCCTGATGAAAATAGTAAGAAAATGATGATGCTATTACATGAAACCGGCCGAATCACAAGACAGGAAGCAGTGTCAATGCTACCACCTTCTGTATTGGAGCCTAAATTGGATGATGTTGTGCTGGATACTTGTGCCGCACCGGGGTCTAAAGCAACACAGTTGGCTGAAATGGTAACAACTGGATTAGTTATTGCAAATGAGCCATCCTCTGGTAGGCTAAACCTATTGGCGTCCAATAGAGGTAGACTTGGCATCCATAATATGGCGATAATGCAACATGATGGTAGACACATTGGAAGGATGCCCTATCCTGGAATGGACGGTATTGTTGTTGATGCTCCATGTAGCGGTTCTGCAACAACTCGCAAGAACAGAGAGTTGTGGCACAATTGGACTCCGAAAGTCGGTCGTAGTTTATTCAAATTGCAATCAGACATAGCATTCAGGGCTGCTAATTTGTTGAAACCTGGTGGAAAAATGGTTTACTCTACGTGTTCTTTAGATCCAATTGAAAACGAAGCAGTCGTTTGCGAAATATTAGCGCGATGCCCTTGGCTCGAACTCCAAGAAATTGATTGTGAAAGGATATTTCCCGGGCTGATATTCCACAACGGAATCGATGATTGGGACATCCTCGACGAGGATGGTGAAATTGTCGAATGGTCGGGCCAAATGCCGAAAGTTATCGGCTTGAAGGAAGAAATGCTGAATCCAAAACAAAGAGGCATTAATCCTCCCCCGCTACATTACACATTCCGAGTGCATCAACACGACAATAACTCTGGCGGGTTCTATGTTGCATTATTCAAGCATATTGAAAACAGAACCCCTGAAGGTATAGCAAAATCTATGATTCAAAAAAGAGTCCTTGATAGGCCGCCTGAGGAATTGCCTGTGACAAAGAAAAACAAGCATGCCAATATTCCTGCTTCGGATGAAGTAGTAGATTTAATCTGCAGTAAATGGGGAATAAAAAGGGAAGAATATGCTTGGTGGCAACGTGGAAAAAGAGTAAATGTTTCGACACATGCGGTCAAATCAAAGATTTTTGACCCTGTTGTTTACAACAGTAAAGGAGATTACTGGCCGGCGAATAATTTCCACCCCTTGCGGGTAATTCATGTCGGCCAGCCAGCATTTTCTGATAACAAAGGAGAATGGAGAATTAAACAAGAAGCTCTTGAATTAATGAGAGGTTCAATCGATTCTAACGTTTTTGAAGTAGATATCAGCTCGATAGTATCACTACTAGAGGGCGAAATCCCAACAGTAGAAGATTTTGAAGTGGAATTACCAAGAGGTTCTTGCATGATAAAAAGTGGCGACTATCTCGTACCGGTTTGGGTTGCTGCGAGAGTATCTCCCATGATTGATGACAAAGAACAAGAAATTATTCGAATTAAATTAGGAAGGTGAAATTGATGAGATTGCTTGCATTCGTAATCGTTATTCTAATTTTACCTGTTACTAGCGCGTTAACCAATTTGACCGTGTATTCTGAAGCCAAGTACAAAAATCAAGATTCTGCACCCATTTTAGTGGAATTTTTCCATGGTGAAAACGACAACGAATTAGTAGAAAATTTCGAACGTATGGAATCTGAAGGAGAAATTACACTCCTCCACTGGAGGACGTCCGCAGAAGGAGAAGATGGTGGATTACCAGATGATGATGCTAATTCTAGATTGATGTATCACGGTTTACAGACTACTCCTTCTGTAGCCATCAATGGATTTGCTGAAAACCTCAGCGATGTTAAACCTCAAATTATCGAAAATGAAGTCGAAATAGACTGGACAGTGCAGTTGATTGGTTCAAGTGAGGTCGAATTACTGAATATCACTGCGACTTGGACAAACCCTCACGCACTCAACGGGGCAACACAACTTCACTTGTTCATAATTGAAACTGAAGCAGTAGATGCTAAAGGGAGAGAAGTGCAAAACTTAGTTAGAGACTGGTCGCCATCCTCAACCTTCTACTTCTCCAATAATTCAACAAATCACTGGAATTCAACAATTACTTATGACCACCTGGACGGGGCTGGAATTGAGTTAGGAGATGCAAGTCATGCAGATGATTATGAAATTCTACTAGTAATGGTTGGAGGATTTGAAAATGATTCCTTCAATAGAGTTCTTTCCCTACAAAGAGCAAATATGCCGACTTATTGGCAATCTGTGGATGACAATGCTGCAATAGCTCCTGCAATATTTCTTATTGGAGTAATGGTGTGTATGGGGTTCATTGTGCAAGCTGAGAGGAGAAGAGAAGTCGGCCTTCCAAAATTGGAGGGTTCCTGGACTTCTAACGAAAACGAAATTGAATACAGAATCATTACGGGTAATAGCATAGAGATTAAGAAAATGAAGTTGAAGGATGGATGGAAATCTTCCGGGAAAATAAAGTCTGAATTCCTTCAAGAGAAAACAACTAAGACTGGCAAATTGAAAGTAACTGGAGATGGTGATTTTTCTCTACACCTTTCTGTTTCAGTTGACAAACTGGGGGATTGGGTATTGGACTTGAACCTTCCAGAAAAGAAGTCGAATAATTGATTATGTATACCTCTTGGTGCTACTCATGGCGTTAGATGATACCGACAAAGCGATACTCGAGGCTCTTTGCTCCGACGCAAGATTATCACAACGTCAACTTGGTAATATTGTTGGAGTAGCTCAAGGGACGATAACAAATCGTATCAAAAAGCTAGAATCTGATGGAGTTATCACTGGCTATACCCTTAACCTCAACCCGCCATCATTGGGCTGGGAGATGACGGTCATGGCTGGATTATGTATAGAGAAAGGGCGTATTATGGAAGTCCAAGAAAAAATCTCTGCAGATAACAGGGTTTTTGCTGTTTATGATGTTACTGGGGATTGGGACTCTATGGTTCTTGCAAGAGTTAAGAATAGAGAAGACCTTGATAATTTAACAAAAACCGTTTTCACACTTGATGGTATTACAAGGTCATATACCCATGTAGTACTCAATACTGTTAAGGAATCAGGCGTCGTCTTGCCAAAGGAATGACGTCAACTCCTCAACACACCTCGTATCTGGTTTCATTGCTTTAGATAGATTTTGACGCAAGCGATTTGATACGGTGATGTTCATACCTATCATTGATTCTGCAAGTTTTTTTTGCAGGCGCCCTCCAGTTCGATCCCAATCCATCAACAAAATACAAGATTCATAATTTGAGTCCAAATAAGCAATTAATTTCTCCACGGGCCATCCTCTATTCAATTTTTCAATTGGCCCCTCAAATCCTAATTTTCTCAAAGCGATTTCATCCCTTTTACCTTCGATTAGGATAACAGCTCCGGATTTGTTTTCATCAATTGCTTCACGGAGTGCGCGCAACGCCAAATCATATCTTTTCTCTCGATTCAACTAAAACCTCCAATTTTGAAATTATAATATCCGAACTAAGCCCGAGAATCTTGACTTTTTTCTGTCTTGAAGTGAATCCCTGAACTATTTCAACATCTGTTCCCAGCAGGGTTTTCAAGACATTGCAGACCGCAAAATTTGCCTTTCCTCGTTGAGCTTCGGCCTTCACTGCGACTTGAATTCGATTTCTCCATTCATTAAGTCCGACCACGCCCTGTCTAGTCGATGCAGGTTGTACCTCAATATCAACAAGAACTGTGCCCTCAAGGTTAATTTGAACACAATTTGAAACAGACATATATAAGCGTGGAAATGAGTGCTTAATCAACAATCCCATGTGCGGTGCAAACCACCCATGCACAATCGCTTAATACGGCCGTCTTACCGGCGTAAGCATGGGCGCTTCTAGGGAGCTGTGGCCAGACGAATTTACCATATTCAACATCCTGTACGATAAGTTCCTTTTTTGGTCAATTATCGTTGGGCTATTCACGTTCAGTTGGTTGATTATTGCGATTCTAAGATATAGAGACGGTATTGAACCTGCGGGTAAAGAAGAATTGAAAGTTGGTACTTTCCCGAAAGAAAGGCATCACTTCGACTTAGAATTTGCTTGGTTTTTTGGACCAACGCTTCTCGTTATTTGGGTTACATTCTTGGCATTCGGTTCAATGAATATCGTCTGGGGTGAAGTAGCAAACCTTCAGAACGATGAGGATTCATTCACTGTAGAAGTTAACGGTGTGCAGTGGGCTTGGGAATTCAGATATCAAGATGCACTAACTTGGGAAGATATGGATACAGGACATGATGTCGAATGGGACATCACCTCCGGACTCGTGGTGAACGCTGGTCAAGATGCGGTTGAAGCGAAGGTAACAATAGGTACCACTTCACTTACTCTAGATTTAGCCAATCAAACCACGCATGAGGAATTATTCAACGAATTAATCTTCCAGAGTGTT
>JAYPOA010000082.1:0-7125 GCA_038130705.1 Methanobacteriota archaeon
TGTCCTTGACCTTGTCCTTGACCTTGTCCTTGACCTTGTCCTTGACCTTCTCCTTGGCCTTGGTCTTCTGACTCACCGCCACCCTCGGTTCCACCATCTCCAGATCCAGCTTGTGACTCCTGGAAATCAGGGTCGTATGCATCTGGGATACCGTCACCATCAGAATCGCTGTATTCACCGTCATTAGGATCGGTTGGGTATTGATCGACATTGTCGTTCTTACCGTCACCGTCTGTGTCAGCGTTGTTTGGGTTTGTACCCATAGCGTATTCTTGGGCGTTGGTCAGACCATCTCCATCAGGATCCCCATTAGCGTCTCCGCCATTGGTTGGGGAAAGTCCATTGTTAACTTCCCATCCATCTGGTAGTCCGTCACCATCGCTGTCGGCGTTGTTCATGTTTGTGCCGTGGCTTTGTTCCTCGGAATTGGTTAAACCGTCACCGTCCCAGTCTGCTCCACCGTCAGATGGATCAAGAGGGTCGGATCCTTCACCGCTAACTGCAGAAACTGCAGATAGTGCAAGGAAGAGTGCCACAAGCATGCTTACAATCTTCTTATTCATTTTTTTCATCTCCTATTTTTTTATCGTTTGATAGAGAACCCGCTGTTCTCTCTTTCCAAATAACTTGCGCAGTAGGACTGGACAAATCGCTCAGGAGAGGTACGGAGCTTACGCTCAAATCGTTGAAAATTTGAGGTTTCGCAAAAGCACTTTTTACCAAAAAATTGCTACTGTCATTACACGCCATTAGGCTTGTAGTGTAGCGATTTGTGCCTTTGCTATATCCTTGTATTTTTTCCTCCGTATTCATCGTTTTTCACGGGTCAATCATAGGGAACCCAGTGTTCCCTCTAACCATTGGAGTGCTACAGGACCTATATGAACACCGCGATTCATTGATTTAAGGAAAATACCTTCATCATGGACCTATGAGGGCCGATTCCTTTGATGTCATAAGGTTCATCGATAATTTTCCATCCTTGCGCTTGATAAAAAGGCACCGCGTTGATTCTCGCTTGTAAAAAACCAACTTTGGCTCCAAAAGATTCGACTGAACCCGATTCTAACTCAGCAAGGACCTTGGATGCTAAGCCTCTTCTCTGGAATTCTGTTCGAGTCCCCATTTGACGTATTTGAATTGCTGGCCTCAAACCTCCTCCTGCAAGTGGTCCGAAGGGAGGGCATTGTACCGCACCTGGTCCTGCATGGTCAGCTTGAGACCCATCGCTATCATTGGGGATAACGTGTGCTCTGCCAACTGCGACAACGCGACTTCCGATTTTGATGTACGAGTGTAGGGCCTGGTCGTCATCGGCCAGTATTTCCGACCCTCTCGGAAACCCAATCGGCTTTCTTAAAACGTCGAATCTACAACTATAATACTCTTCGAATGGTAACTCTGCGGGGCCAAATGTAGTCACTAAATCACCAAATCAAAATCACTGCAAATAAGGATGCGAATGGAGTCAACAGCAATGATAGAAGAGCGCCATATCCAATGCCGGGTTTTCCGGAACCAAAACCAATTGGTATTAGAAACAAATTTACAATTAGAGCTAAGACACAAAGCCCTTCAAACATTGAAGATAAATTCGATTCATCATAATCACCTACATACTTTTCAAATTCACCATCAAGGTAAATTTTCTCCCCATGGTCGATTCCATCATCATAAAAAGCCGATGCGTTGTAAAGGCCAATCACTCCACGCCGGTATCCCTCTTCGTTGGTCAACACATCGTAAGAACAATATCCAATTATGTCTCTATGATCCCCATTTGTATAATTGTCCTCTGATAAAATAACACAATATATTTCATCTGGGCTGAATGGAAAATTTACGACCCCTTCGTAAGTTGTATTGTTTGTTTTTTGTAATTCTACAACAAAATATTCTGATTCCATTTCAGGCGGTTGTGAATCGGTTTCATAAGTCACATTAGTCCCGATAATAGAAAAAAACACGACAAAAAGAGGGATTAACCCATAGAAGAAATGTTTGTAGGTAAACCTTGATTTCGCTACTGCGACCATTTGACCATCAGGGCCGGTTACGAAATTATACATCGAGTTGTCAGCAAAGCTACCAACTTGTGTATTTGTCTGAACGCTACCGGTAAGCACGGGAGATTGGGCCGCCACAGTATTAGTATCAACTTGGGCAGGAACATGGTCATCAGCTGGTGAGTTACTAGATGGAATTTCAATTTCTATCGGGGCGGGAGCGACTGGCTTTTTACCATCTTCTGCCATGTCCTTCGATTAGGGTTGCTATTTTAATCGGTTGTGATTCTTGATTTGTAGCATTAGGCGCGTTGAAATATGAAATGCCAGTCGCGGAAACGTTGCACGGATGTCAGAGCGGCTATGAGCGGGACTGCAGATCCTGAGACCGGAGTTCAAATCTCCGTCCGTGCTCCATTTCTCTCAACCTTGATTTGGCTCTATAACTCCAGTTTTGAATCAGTAGAGTAGCATCATTCATAACAAATATGCATTACGAGGTTCATTAAGGAGGGGATGTTTTGCCATCATTGAACAATAACATAGGCAGTATTGGACGAGGCTTTGCTGCTTTCCTAGCGCCCCCTCCTGAAGATGTTATTCGATTCACGGTTGGACAACCTGATTTTAGAACACCAACTCCGGTTGTAGAGAATGCAAAACAAGCATTGGACGATGGTCTTCACGGATATACTCGCAGCCAGGGGAGTGAGGAAGTTTGCGAAGCGGTCGCAGTTCACTTGAAGAAATATCAATTGGATGTTGACCCGCTTGACGTAGTGATATCTCCTGGTTGTAAGCAAGCTTTGCTGTATGCAATGATGACGTGCTTGAATCCCGGAGATGAGGTGATTTTGTTCTCACCTGCATGGCCATCATATGATGGCATGTTGAAGTTAATCGGTGCCGTTCCTGTTCATGTTCCAGTACAGAGAGAAAATTATCATCCAGATATTGATGCGACAAAAAATGCAGTTAATTCAAAGACTAAGGCGATTATCATAAACTCTCCAAATAATCCAACAGGAGCGGTTTACCACCCAGACGAGATCGAGGCTTTGGTACAGATTGCAAATGAAAACGACCTGTGGATTTTTGACGATATGATTTATTCAGACCTTGTTTATTGTGAGCATCCTTATGTCTCTCCTGCAACCTTTGCCGGGGGTGAAGAAAGAACCCTTACCATTGGAGGTTGGTCAAAGATATGGGCGATGACGGGATGGAGACTTGGTTGGATAACTGGCCCAGCAGAAGTAATGGAAGGTGTGAAAACTTGTCAAGCAAGTTCAGCAAGTCACGTCCCGACATTCCTGATGGAATCCGGAAAGGTGGCATTAGAATTGACCGATGAGCCAAAAATGTTCTATGGTGCGTTTGCTGAGAGAAGAGAAGTATTCCACTCTTTACTTGAAGAGTTACCTGGAGTTTCAGCACCAAAACCAGAGGGTGCGTTCTACATCCTAATCGACATTACAGGTACCGGAATGGACGATATTGAGTTTGCAACTAGAGCCTTAGAGGAAGCGAAAGTTCAGGTTATACCCGGGTCATTAATGCCGGGTGGTGAAGGCCTAATCAGGCTGAGTTATGGTTGTGGTCTTGAAGATATTAGAGAAGGATGCAAACGCCTCAAGAACTGGCTACAGGCTTGACAACGTGTACTGCACCACCGTGGTCGAAGGTTGCATAATACAAATTTCCATCTGGCCCACCCGTTATCGGCAATGGTGTTCCCACGTCTTTTCCAAAGACTTCGACTTCTCCTTTCCAGCCATCATCGGTAAGAGAGAAATCTATTTTCAAAATTTGATGTCCTTTTGGCAAAACCGTAGCCCATGAACCGTATACCGTAGCATATACGGTGTAATCATCGCCGGGCATATTTGCTGGTCTTGTCGTCATCCCGTTAACCGAGCTGTGTGGGGTCCACGTAGCAACTGGCGCTTCAGTCCCTGCCGGATTTGGGTCGCTGACTGACTCTAGCAACCAACCGTAATCTGCGCCATCTACGAGCAAATTTACTTCCTCATTAGGGAAATCATCACCCTCAGCATCTTGGCCATTGTCACTAAACAAATAGCCCACCTCATCAAGCCAAATACCGTCAAACGAGTTTCGAACTCCGCTTGCAAGTATTCCGTGGTCTCCTGTTGAAGCGTTAACCCACAGTAGAGCAGCGTTTCTTGAATCGTCCTCATCGCAGTGATTGCAAGTGCTACCACTGTGCCAGATCAATGTTCCATTTGGTAGAACGTTTACAGCATTCTGTTGATGATTTCCGACCGGAATACCTGAAACTAATATCTCTGGGTCTTGGAAATTAGAATCATATTTGGTCAATTTGCCCTTTTCTGAAATTACATATCCGTCATCAAGAATAGCAAGGCCGTGAGGTGCATTCAATCCAGAAAGTAAGACCTCCCCCTCAAGTGTCAAAATTCTGCCACCATCTCGGTCGCAGATAAGCAGGTCATCGCCCTCAAAAACCAAACATGTTGGACCTCCGAGGCCTGTAGCGATGGTTTCTTGCTCATAACCTTCCCAGAATTTTGCTTCCATTACCCCCGCATAGGGATAAATTTCTCGAGCTACAACAATGAATATCAATCCTAATACAATCGGGAGAATTTCCCGCCTGACCTTCATTATTTCACCTCAAAATGGTGACCTGAATTCGGTTACCTCTTCGCTTATTCTCAGCAATTGATTGTATTTAGCGACTCTATCTGAGCGCGCTGGTGCTCCGGTTTTGATCTGTCCTGCTCTAGTTCCAACCGCTAAGTCTGCGATAGTCGTATCTTCTGTTTCTCCAGATCTGTGACTGACCACAGAGTTGTATCCGTGTGCAGAAGCTAAATCCATTGTTTCAAGGGTCTCAGTAATCGTTCCCACCTGATTTACCTTGACCAAAATTGCATTTGCCGAGTTGGCTTCGATTCCCATAGATAGTCTCTCAGATTGTGTTACAAACAAATCATCGCCTACGAGCTGTACCTTGTCACCAATTTCGCGCATGCATCCGGACCAACTTAGCCAGTCGTCTTCTCCAAATCCATCCTCTATGGAAAGTAGTGGGTATTCGTCAACCCAGGACGCATATATGTTTGTCAAATCTTCACCAGATAATTCATTTCCATCCATGTGGTATTTCCCGTCTTTGAAAAATTCAGTGGACGCAACGTCGAGGGCAATTCCGATTTCCTCAGTACTGTATCCTGCGCCTTCGATTGCTCTTACCATATATTCAAGACCAGTTTCATTGGAAGGAAGGTTTGGTGCAAAACCACCCTCATCACCAACACCACCTAACAAACCGTCAGATTTCAGTTCCCGCTTTAGTGAATGATAACATTCTACTCCGGCACGAAGTGCTTCTGGAAATGTGTCAAACCCGTGTGGCATAACCATGAATTCTTGGATGTCAACATTTGATGCTGCGTGCGCTCCCCCATTTAGAATATTCAACATTGGCACGGGCATTAGTCCACCTGCAACTCCTCCTACGTACCTCCATAGTGGTAGCTCATGAACCGCCGCGCCAGCATGAAGGCAAGCCATAGAAACGCCGAGCATTGCATTAGCGCCGAGATTTGCTTTGTTTGCAGTTCCATCTAACTCGACCATGATATTATCGATTGATTTTTGGTCGTCAACCGGCATTCCGACTATAGCTTCCTGAATGGTTTCTACAACGTTATTTACAGCATTTTCAACGCCCTTTCCAAGCCATCTTGAATTATTTCCATCTCGTAATTCTATTGCTTCATATGCTCCTGTAGAAGCACCACTGGGAACCATCGATCTACCTAGAAGCACCCCCTCAACGTAACAATCGACTTCGACTGTTGGGTTGCCACGACTATCGAGAACCATCCTTGCATCTAAACCAGAAATGATGTCAGACATTGATTTGCCTCAAATTGGGCCAAGAGTGCTCTATCCTTGAATCAAACGGATAGATTAGTACTCATTTAGCCACTTCATCCAAGAAGCGATGATTGTTTGAGTTTCGGGAATCTCGTAATCGTTTTGGCAATCCCTAACCCAGCAGAGCTGTTCTGTATCTGGAGTAACTGAGAATAACTCTCCTCTAAACAATAATTTTTCATTGATAGAATCAAACGATCCTCTCTTATCTTCTACAAAGCAGTGAACTAGGTTTTTCGGGTAGTGCCTCATTACACCTAATTCAGGGGAGCAGAATAACAAAGAGGATTTTAAGAAAATTAGTGAATCTCCCGAACTTTCGTCTAATTCATGATTTTCAATCTTACAGCCGTCAAGCATCGTAGCTACATCATACTGATACCAGTTGTTGAATTTAGCATCGAGTTTGAGATTAGAAATATCGTCCAAGAACTTCTGAACGTTCTCTTGGCTAACAGTCTCAATGGACTCCATCGAATATAGTGAGACCTTGCTTACTTTTAAGATAGATGATTTTTTTATTCATAAAAATAAATACAATTATTAAGGTTCAAAAAAGATTTGCAATATTTTTTCCCTGCCAATAGATTCCCCGAAAAAATGCAAATTCAGCGGTTTTTATGTAATATTTTTACATTTTAAACACATTCATATACACATACGGGTAGCGATGGCCATGGGCCGAATCGGAGAAATTGACCGTTCTATACTCGCAGAATTAAGAAAAAATGGTAGAATCTCATACGTTGAACTAGCAAAAATAGTTGGGGCAAGCGAGAGAACTGTTCGCACACACGTAAGAAGAATGGAAGAGATGGGCACAATCCGAGGCTACACTATCAGAGAAGGCGGTGTTGGATTAACCGCTCTAGTTAGAATCAAAGTTTCACCTGGTGCTGAAATCGGAACCTTTGCTGGCGAAGTTACGGGCTGGGAAGGCGTTGAGATATTGTACGAAGTATCTGGAGAGACAGATCTGATCGCTTTGGTTCACGTTGATGATACGATGGCGCTCAGACAACTCCTAGACAGAATGTGGATGGCTGCTCCAAGTGAAATTGCCAGTACAACAACAGAACTTGTACTCGAACAATATTGAAATTCGTCACTAAACGAATAGTTTGTTCCAGTTTGCTCTACTAGCATTTGTAAGTACCTTTTCTTTAATATGCAGAGAATATCCTTCATG
>JAYPOA010000083.1:0-7013 GCA_038130705.1 Methanobacteriota archaeon
GCTCCTTTTTTCTTCTTTGAACCAACATCGGCGGTAGCAGAATATTGGCCCTTCGTCAGTCCGTAAACACCGTTATTTTCAACTATGTATACCATGTTGATATTTCTTCGAATAGCGTGTATTAACTGTCCAATTCCTATAGACGCAGAGTCGCCATCTCCAGAAACTCCAAGGTATGTTAGGTCCTTGTTAACTACGTTTGCACCGGTGGTAACTGATGGCATTCTGCCGTGAACGGTGTTGAATCCGTGAGATTGTCCAAGGTAGTATGCAGGGGTCTTGGATGAACATCCGATACCGCTCATTTTTGCGATTTTGTGAGGTTCGATTCCGTTTTCCCAAGCAGAGTTGATTATCACTCCAGAAATCTGGTCGTGCCCACAACCTGGGCACAGCGATGAAGGTCCACCTGTGTAGGAATCTTTTGGTTCGTTGATCACGTTGAGTTTGATTGCTTTTGCTGGTCTTTCGCTCATTGACCCACCTCCTGGAGAACTTCCATTATTTTCTCAGCGTAGAGTCGGGCCCTCGGAGGCATTCCATCGCTGTATGCTACGCTGTGAATCTTTGGAATCAGGTGATTAGGGTACTCTTTTCGAATAATGCCGTATAATTGAGCGTCTCTGTTTATTTCCAAAACGATTACAGTGTTGTGATTTTCAATGAATTTTTGGACATCGCTGTGAAGAGGAAGAGCTCTAACACGGCACGTGCTAACCTTCTTTCCTGTAGCCTCTTCCAAGATATCATCTATCTCTTCAATTGTGTTTTCCATTGAGCCATAGAATACAATGCCGATGTCTTGTTCATCTTCTTCTCTCATTACCGGGGCAGGAAGTTGATCTCTTGCGTTTTCGATTTTCTGCTTTAATCTCTGCATTAATTTGTAATACACATCAGGCTTCTCTGAATATTTGCCATCTTCATCATGGCCTGTACCTCTGTAAAGAATCGGGTCTATACCTGAACCAGGTAAGGTTCTGTAGGGAATGCCGTCGCCGTCAACATCTCTGTACCTTCCATAGTTTTCGATCGCATCCATTTGTTCCTTTGTCAAGAGTACCTTTCCTCTATCCATTGATTCGGTTGGATATTCGAATCCATTACATGCCCATCTGTTCATACCCAAGTCGAGGTCGGAAAATCCAAACGCAGGGGTTTGGAACTTTTCGGAAGCGTCGAAAATTCTCCATCCAAATTCGAAGCACTCTTCTACGGTGCCGGGGATGAAAACGATGTGTTGTGTATCGCCGTGGCTTCCTTCGTAAAGCATCGATAAATCGCCCTGCTGGGTTCTTGTAGGCAGACCTGTTGATGGTCCTACTCTGTTAACGTCCCAAAATACTGAAGGAATTTCTGCAAAGTAAGCAAGCCCGATGAATTCCTGCATAAGAGAGATTCCAGGACCAGAAGTAGCAGTCATTCCTCTTGCACCAGCCCATCCTGCGCCGATTACCATTCCTGCCGCTGCTAATTCATCCTCAGCCTGAAGGACAGCATAAGTTGCCTTTCCATCGTGAGTTCTTAGTTCTGGTAGCCAGCCAATTATGCCTTCAGCGAGGCTTGAAGAAGGAGTAATTGGGTACCATGCAAGCATTTGCACGCCACCGAAGATAGACCCAAGTGCTACTGCGTCATTACCTTCAACGAAGAAACCGCCTTCTTCCTTTTCTCTTGATTCCACATAATATGGGTCGCTTTTTGTCAGTTCTTCTGAGCAGTAAGTTCTACCTAATCTTGCAGCTTCAGAATTCAATTCTATCGCTTTCGCTTTACCTCCAAATTGTTTGGCAATAGCTCCCTCAAGAATTTCTTGGTCCATACCGATTAATTCTGCTATGACTCCGACATACACAACATTTGCAATCATTCTTGCTAATTTTGGATTTAGGCCACGAGCGATTTTAGTCATTGGTACTGGATATGATACAACGTCTTCACGGTCCATTTCCATCTTCGAATCTGTATTCCAAATTACAACTGTTCCCGGTTGTACTGATGCAAGGTCTTCTACCCAGGTATCAGGGTTGACTAGAACTTGGATATGCGTCCTATCTCCCGGCGCTTGATATCCTTTTTCTGATAGACGAACGATGTACCAAGTGGGAAGTCCAGAGATATTTGAGGGGAATAAGTTCTTCCCACTGACAGGGATTCCCATGTCGAATAATGTCTGCAATAAAATCAAGTTTGCAGACTGTGAGCCAGTTCCGTTTGCAGTTGCTATGTTTATGGTGAAATCATTGACGATTTTGTCCATGATGTTTTTTCTCCTGGGTAGGCGGCCCTCGTAAGGACTCTACCATTGCCCGCTTGCGATAGAGGATAGCCTTTGAATGTGTTGACGATAATATTTGAATTTCTGACAAGGGTAGGTCTGAAAAAGCAAGGCCATTTCGACTTGTCATGGCCGATGATGAAATTGCAGTATCTTGGAAAGATGTAGAAAAGATGCTCGACAAAGGAAAAACAGACGGTGCGCTAGAATTATTGAGGAAAGTGGACCCGGAGGGAACACAAGCTACAACTCTCAGACTTGCAGGTAAAGCAATTCACATGCAGGCAGTAAAATCAGGAAATAGCGCAGAATACAGAAAAGCGGCTAAACTCCTCCGCGACGCTGTAAAAATGAATCCGAGGGATAAACAATCCAATTCACATTACAATCAAATCAGGAATGAAATGCAAGACAAAGGAATCTCTGAAACGGCAATCCCCAGATTGTTGAACAACGGAACTCCAACACCTGCAGGTTTGTTTGCGGTTACGGCAGCTCTGCTACTAGTTTTAGGTGCTATGCAGTTAATGGGTCAAGAAGAATTGTACGAAGACGGTGAAGCGGTAATGAGAATCACGTGGACTGATAACAATGGAGTATTCCATGATGAAAATGTAACAATTGCATTGCATCGTGCAGAAGCACCACTTCACGTTGAAAATTTCATTTTATTATCTCAATCAGGAAGGTATAATGACGTGATATTCCACAGAGTTATCGATAATTTTATGATTCAGTCTGGTGATTTTGAATACGGTAACGGACAAGGCGGTTACACCGCTAAATGGTACGGTTACTGTAACGGAAAGACAACAAATAGCGACGGCGAAGACTACACTGCAGACAACTGTGGATTAAGCCAGTGGTCCCTTCCTGGCGAGCATGAAAACGGCTTGAAACACGGTGCAGGTTCTCTAGCAGCGGCACACGCAGGATTGAATACTGACGGAAGTCAATTTTACATCGTCCCAAGCGACTCAACGCCAAGCCATTTGGATTGGAATGAAGAAAAAGATTGCTCCGCTGAATCATGTCATACCGTATATGGAACAGTAACCGACGGTCTTGAGCACATCGATGCTATCTCAAGTGTATCAACTGCAGGAAGCAACAAACCTGTGAACGATGTTACTATTGTATCTGTAACAATCACCGATGAAGGAATTAAAGATGTGGAAGATCCTTGGTACCATCTTTGGTGATTTCACAAAAAAGGCACTTTCATATGATTGTTCCATCCGCCTTAATTCATGAGCCAAGTTGACCCGTTTTCATCCAAGAAAGAATTTCCTCTCGGAGGAGTGTATTACTCGCTCGATTCATTGGATGACGCAGGTGTCGATACCAAACAATTGCCATACTCGATAAGAGTTCTACTCGAAGGCGCACTCAGAAACTGTGACGGATTTCTAATCACTGAAGAAGACGTTCGCAACATTGCCGGTTGGAAAGCCAATGGAGAGAGAGGAGAGATACCTTTTAGACCCTCCAGAGTGATCTTACAGGATTTTACTGGTGTACCTGCAGTAGTAGATCTTGCTGCACTTAGAGACGCCATGGTAGAAATGGGCGGAGATCCAGAAAAAGTCAACCCACAAGTGCCTGTTGACTTGGTTATTGACCACTCTGTACAAGTCGATATTTCGGGAGCAAATCCTGAAGCACTTGACATGAATTTAGACATTGAATACCACAGGAATATGGAGCGTTACACGTTCCTGAAGTGGGGTCAGCAATCACTTCAAAACTTCAGGGCAGTACCTCCTTCGAGAGGAATCGTCCATCAAGTAAATCTCGAATGGATAGCCACGGTTGCAAGACAAGAAAATGGCGTTTGGTTGCCAGATTCCCTTGTTGGAACTGACTCACACACTACCATGATTAACGGATTAGGTGTTCTTGGATGGGGAGTTGGAGGAATTGAAGCAGAGGCGGTTATGCTTGGACAACCGATTTACATGTTAGCTCCAGATGTTGTCGGATTTAGATTAACTGGTTCACTTAATTCTGGTGTTACTGCGACAGATATGACCCTTAGAATTGTAGAAATCCTAAGAGAGCATGGAGTGGTAGGGAAGTTTGTTGAATTCTTTGGACCCGGGATGTCGGAATTATCTCTTCCAGACAGGGCTACAATCGCAAACATGGCTCCTGAATACGGTGCAACTTGCGGTTTCTTCCCTGTAGATGAGAACACTCTCTCATACATGCGACTTTCAGGTAGAGAAGAAGAACACATCACTGCAGTTGAAGAATACTGCAAAGCACAAGGATTGTGGTACAATAAAGAAGATTCAGAAAAGAGTTACACCGACGTTATCGAACTAGATATTTCTACAGTCGAACCTGCATTGGCAGGGCCGAAACGGCCACAAGACAGAGTCGATTTGTCAAATATGTCATCTCATTTCAAGGCGTCCTTGACTCATGAATTAGGACATCAAGGTCACGGTTTGTCTGAAGAGGACCTATCCAAATCCTCAATCGTCGGAAATGAATATGACCTCAATCATGGGGATGTTGTAATTGCAGCAATTACTTCCTGTACAAACACATCTAATCCCGGAGTCATGCTTGCAGCTGGATTACTAGCAAGGAATGCGTTAGAAAAAGGGCTGACCGTAAAACCTTGGGTCAAGACATCACTGGCTCCAGGTTCAAGAGTAGTAACTGAATACTATGAGGCGAACGGTTTGGATAAAGACCTGGCAAAATTAGGTTTCAATAATGTTGGATATGGTTGCACAACCTGTATCGGTAACTCAGGGCCACTTCCAGAAGATATCGAAGCAGCAATCGATGAATCTAATTTAATCGTAGGTTCTGTAATCTCCGGTAATAGAAACTTTGAGGGAAGAGTTCATCAAAAAGTCAAAGCTTCTTATCTTGCCAGTCCGCCGTTAGTTGTTGCTTATGCAATCGCAGGTAACCTGCACATTGACATGTCCACTCAACCAATTGGTCATTCACAAGATGGTTCACCTGTAATGCTTAGTGATGTATGGCCTTCCAATGAACAACTTTCAGAAGCAATGGCGAAGATAACGCCAGAAATGTTCAGGGAGAGATATTCTACAGTGATGCAGGAACCAAGGTGGGATTCAATACCAAGTGAAGCATCTCCACTTTATCCATGGGAAGATAACTCCACCTACATTCGTTTGCCATCATTCTTCCAAGGTCTTTCAAAAGACCCAGAACCAATATCCTCAATCGAGGAAGCAAAGGTTTTGCTAAAACTTGGAGATTCAATTACAACTGACCACATCTCTCCTGCTGGTGCTTTCCCGGCCGATGGTCCTGCGGGGAAATGGTTGACTGAAAGAGGTGTACAGCAGGGCGATTTCAACTCCTTTGGTAGCAGAAGAGGAAATCATGAAATCATGATGAGAGGAACATTTGCAAATGTAAGGGTCAGAAATCACCTTGCACCAGGAACCGAAGGAGGTTATGCGCTAAACCACGAGAACGGGGAAATCACATCTGTATTCGAGGCCGCAATGGCAAGTAATAATCCTATGATTGTGTTAGCCGGTTCTCAGTATGGTACTGGAAGCAGTAGAGATTGGGCGGCCAAAGGAACTTATCTCCTTGGAGTAAAGGCGGTTATAGCAACCTCATTTGAAAGAATACACAGGTCAAATCTAGTCGGCATGGGCGTTTTACCATTAACCTTCAAAGACGGTGAAAGCGCAGAAACTTTGGGTCTCGACGGAACAGAATCATATCATATACCAATTTCTGATGACGTTAAGCCTTTGCAAGATATAGAAATATGTGCTACAAAATCCGATGGCACAGAAGTTCGTTTCACTGCGTCGGTGAGATTGGATACACCAGTTGAGGTGGACTACTACAGAAATGGTGGAATCTTGCACACAGTGTTGAGAAATCTAGCAAATTAACCGATGGGTTGATTTCCTTCGGGGATTAGGGTAAGTTCATGCAGGAGATGGGCGGATACGTTCGTTTTCGCTTTCGAAGCGATGACGATGATGTTGATGTTCTGCTCGAAGGCGAGTATGATTGGGTTAAGTCTCTCATCGATGAAATAGGAATGAGAGATGTAGGTTGGATGATGCCTCTAGCTGTAGACAGTACTAATTTGGCATCTTATGATTTTGACATCGATGATGGTCCAAGAGAATCAGGTAAACCAGAGGACATGGGCCCCCCTCCAGATCCATCCAGAATTCCGGTAATCAGGAGGCCTATTGGTGAATTAGACATCAACGCTAAACTTGCAGAAACTGGAATCCTCCCTCCACAAAAAATTGGTGCGGACACTCTTAGAGAAGAACTAGAGATGATTGATGAGCCAATGCCTGCTCAAGGAATTTCGTCAGTCGACCCTATGGCTGAGGCTTGGTTGAAAGAACTATTGAGAATCGTAGTTAGAAAACACGGAATGACGGCCCTAATAACTGAAGATATCGCTCTTGCAGCGAGCGATTACCTTGGCGATAGGGAAGGAGTAGAATTAGAGGTTTACCTTGATTCTTTATTCAGGCAGGGAAAGTTGGTCAAAATCCACGGTGGAGAAGAAACTGCGTGGGGGCCATCACCTTCTTGGTTATCGAGTAAGTAAAAAATGTAATTTTTTTTAAATTTTTCTTTAAACGCTGTACTGAAGGCAAATAAGAAAAAAATCAAAAGCACACCTTCCCAAAGGAATTAAAGTGGTAGTTGAAGTCGCAAAGGTGAGTGATAACTATGCTTTGGAAGACTTTGAATA
>JAYPOA010000084.1:0-6926 GCA_038130705.1 Methanobacteriota archaeon
GAGATTGCTCGCCCGTATTCATCGGTAACGATTCCTCCCAATGTTGATGAAATTTGAGCACTGATTGGCACAGTTTGTTTTTTCATGTCTATTCCAAGTCTTGTTGACACTATTTCCATGGTTTGACTCCACCAAACATCTGAGTCACCCATTCCTCTTGCGTCCAACACATATCCGTTATTTCCCACAGCCATAGATAATTGACAGGGATCTGCAAAATCTTCTACAGCGAGGGGGTTGCCATTTGTTTCATGAATAGTTGCTCCGTCTGCAAGCATACCTATTGGCAGGGATACATTAGTTCCGGAAATAGCCAAAGGCGTCCAAGCAGCAAATTCCATATTTCGGACGGAAAGTCCTGTTTGCATTGCTAAGTCGATTCCAAGGCCAACATTTGTTCCCTGCCAAATTCCCTCGTAACCACCGTCTGCGATAATAACGCACTTTGCTTGCAAGGCATTAACCTGTCCTGTTGACAGGTCAAGGGATATCAGGCCATGAATTTCTTGATTAGTATGAACCAAATTCAAAGGTATTTGGTCCCCTCTTCGAATAACTCCATGCCTCATACACTGTTCTTCTAAAACCTGTTGAACCTCTTTAGATAGAGCGTCTCCTGCTGTTGCAAGTCTTGGTAAGGTGTGTCCTGCAGCCCTTCTAACTAGAGGAATCCCGTCTGAATCTCTTCTGAAGATGACCCCCCATCTTTCAAGAAGGTCTACTTGTCTACTTGCCATTGAAATTCTCTGGGAAACTATGTCTTGGTCGCACAAAAAATTTCCAGCTCTGATTGTGTCGTCACTATGGGATTTCATCGTGCTCTCTTTCAGGGGGGCCGCTATGCCATCTGTTGATGTTGCAATCCCTGCACCCAAACTATCGGATGACATCATCAAAGTTGATGCCCCGGCCTCTGCTGATGATGCAGCTGCTCGAAGTGCCGCTGGCCCGTCTCCAAGAACAATGACATCCCACGCTTCCAAAGTAATCCCTCCGACAATCTTCTCCAAGCGCATTCATGTGATAAGCAAAGCGCATAAATTATCAGGAGTCTTCTGATGGTATACTCGCCAATGGAAGTGGCTTTTCCCCCATCTGCCTTGCTTTCAGCATTCGCTTCAATCTTAGATTTGAAATCTTAGTTCCTCCTTGTACAACCTTTGTTGAAATAATTCTTGAATCTAATACCGAATTATCATCATCTCGTAAAATGACCTGCACGTTTCTATCTCCTTTTACGCCCTCATTCCAAGCAAGTCCTATCCACAAGATTACGCCTTTTTCGAGGTATTTAGGCATCCAATCAAGCGCATCCTCTACAAGTGGGTCGGTGATGTTTACTGGACCTTTTGGGCCCACACAAGATGCCAACTCAAGCCTATGGACTTGTCCTTCTGGAATCCCTCCGGGTAAGATCACCTCGACTTTGTAGTGGGTGTCGTTTTTTGTTTGATTATTCAAACCAATAAATAGGTGACCCATCCCCTTATCGCAAACCTCTGCTAACGCGACGTCCATTCTCCATTCGTCTTTTGTTATTGTTGAGTTTCCCACCAACAAATCATTTTGTAACCTATCAAGAAGGTCGAATAATTCCTTTTGCCATGCCCTTGCATGTCCAATCAATCTCTGGAGTTTTACCCAGTTAAACTTCGAATCCTCTCTAAAGAGTAAGCCCTCCATAGACATTGGTTTGATGAATTCTTTTAGCTCACTTAGTGTCTCTTCGTCGCTCAAATCTCCTCTTGCATTAAGGTGCAGTAGATAGAGTAGTCTTTCTCTTGCTTGCCTTTTATCAACACCTCTTAGAACTGAGTTTTCTAATTCTTTTTCCCAATTATTCCAAAGTAAAGAATGGTCCGGATCCAAATGGGCGAAAACGAGGTCGCCAAGGATAGTGTCTAGTTGCATTGGGTGGTGAGTTGGTGAATGATATACGAGATATGGGACTTCATCACCCAGTTTGTTGATATAATCCGCAGTAAATATTGCATGATAAGATAACGCCAAGCTGGACGTTAGAGATACTAGAAGCAATAGATTGTAAGCTAGACTATCTGGTTCAAGCCCCGCTGCAATAATCAGCAAAAATACCGATGTTGCTGCCAATCCAATGGCCGTCGCATTGTGTATTCTGATATCGTTTAGACCTGCTTTGATTCTGTCCATTCCAGGTTCAGCCATCATGTCTCTGCGAACTCCATCTATGAATGCCTCTTCTTTCCATAAAGATGATCTAAGCATCAATGCAGTCATTGCTCTTTCTCCCGCTACAACAGATGGTGCTATTGTTATTGCAAGCAAGGGCACCCATACGACAATCATCAAGGTTGGACGGGCTAAAGGGTGATATGGTGCAACTACGCCTGCTAAAGCCGTGATTGCCATCAAAAGACCAACTACTCTTCTTGTTATCATAATAGTAGGATTTCTCGCAAGCCTCCCGAATTTGAGTCTGTGCCTGTCAGCAGATTCGTAATCTGCCTTTGACTTGGATATAGTATCATCAATCCTATTGAAATCGAGACTGTAAGGATTGGGGAGTGTTGATGTCCCGCTTGCTGCGACTCTATCGGATATTGAGTCATCAGCCATGATGTTCTCGAAATCGGACACATGTATGTGGATTTTGGTAATATTTACTAGCGATAGGTTGTTCAAAGGGTGGCTTCACCGCTGGCATGGACACGTGGCCCAGCTGGATAAGGCGGTGGCCTCCTAAGCCACAGATCGCGGGTTCGAATCCTGCCGTGTCCGCTTGATTAACTCGATGACGTCTGAGAAATTTCTTTTACCTGATGCAGAAATTCCTCCAACTGAATCCTTCCGTAAGTCGATGATTGTAACTTTACATCGCATTTCGAAAGAGCGTCTAGTAATTTGCATAGCATGTTTTCTTCTAACAATAATCTTCCTGTAGTTAGTAGTTTGTGTATGTGTAAAACCACATCTTCCGCATCCAATGAATGCTCATTCATCACTTGGTCGAGATGGCCGAGAGCACCTTTCAAAACCCTCTTGTTTCTTCCACCTTCTTTTTGCCATTCCCAATCGTGAATTCTTCCTCGCAATGCTTCTTCGATGACCTGCTGAACTCCTACTAGAGTTGTTGCGGCAACAACATTTTGGAGATTCTTCCTATCGCCTAATTGTTTACTTTTCGCCAATAATTCTAGAAGGAAAACGGCCCTTCTTAGATTACCATTTGCAACGTGGGCAATGTCCCCAAGTATGCCCCTCACGGGTTGGAGATTTTCAGATAATGCGATTTCTTGAAGCCTGTTTGTAATGATTTCTTTTGATGTCTGTGAGATTCTTATTTGCTGAGTTCTCGACCTTAGGGCGTCGATTATTCTCGAGGGAGATCTGGCTGTAAAAATAAACCTAGAAGTGGACGATGTAGCTTCCATCATTCGTCTGAGGTACGGTTGCCTGATAGGCCCCAGATAGTCTGCGTCTTCGATGACGATTATTCGCGATACCTTTCTTTCGATGTTGGAATTTAATTCGCTATTTTCTGCCCCAGCAGGAGCGATATCTCCCTCTACTGCTTCGGTAAGGTCGTCAAAAAACGAATCCAGTGATGAGCGCCCAGCCAATGTATCCGAGGATTGCCCGCCCTCGGGACGTAAAAATTCCTCAAATTTACTCATGGCTCCGGCTGACTTTGCGAGGTCTCTTGCCTGGAGTATGTGCGTAGTTGATTTCCATGATGGGCCAAGTACTTGCCTCGCTACTAATCGCCATGCGATTGTTTTTCCAACGCCTTCTGGTCCGGCTATAATTAAATGTGGAGGGTTCGCTTGAATCGAAACCTTGCGAAGATTGGTTTTGACAGATTCTTCCATCGCTAAATCAGCGAACTTTCGTGGCGCATATGTCTCGAGCCACGACGCCATGTAATACGCTACAATGAAATGGGTCTTTCAACCCCTCGATAGAATCGTTCATTCTGCTTGTAGGATTTTGTGCCCTGTTCTTCGTAATTTCACGAATATTCTGTTACCGCAATGCTTGCAAGTCATTGTTGGATGCCACTTTCCATCACGGTCACGTGTGAAACTTTGAATTGTACCGCAGTTTTGGCATTTGTAGTCAACTGTTAGTTCAGCCATTACACTCACGCTCATCTTCGCGACCAGCCTCCCCTCTTTGAAGGTGTCCTTTACTGTAAGAATGTTCAAAGATGTCGCGCGGTAGGCAAACATCATGGTCGAAACGCCTCTTGTAATCGATGTTGTAGACAATGGAGGTCAGTGGACTCATAGAGAATGGAGAATGCTTCGATACCTTGGAGTAGATACCCAAATCATTGAAAATACGACACCTATTTCTGAATTAAGAGAATTAGATGGGTTGATTTTATCCGGAGGCGCTGCAAGAATTGGCCTTACGGGCGAGTTAGGCAATTGTGCTGCGTTCTTGGAGCTAGATATTCCAATACTTGGGATATGTGCGGGACACCAATTTATGGCAAGGCATTATGGAGGAGACGCAAGAGAAGCCCCAGAGCCTGAATATGGCGCCATGGAAATTAAATTGCAAAATGGAGGCGGTAAAATCTTTGCAGGTACGAATGAAACACAAATCGTTTGGGAAAGCCACAACGATGAAGTTCACGAAGTTCCAGCCGGATTTTTCATTACGGCTTCCAGCGATTCATGTATCGTTCAGGGTATGGAAAATGAAAAAGGAGATCGGTTTGGACTACAATTCCACCCCGAAGTAAATGACTCTGAATTTGGCAAAGAAATGTTCGAAAATTTCGTCAAAATCTGCGCTGCAAACAAAACAAATTGATTTTTTGATGGGGCTTGCGGGTATTTTCAAGCCAAATTCATATACTAACTTTCATTTAGAGACTCATGAACAAAATTTTCCCATTGTTAATAGTGTTAACAATTTCATTAGCAGGCTGTACGATTGATTCCCAATGGGATAGAGTTAGCGTGGATGAATTTGCAAACGCAATTGAAAACAATCCTGACGGGTTTTTACTGGATGTAAGAACTACCAGTGAGTGGAATTCTGATGGCTACATTGAGGGGGCTAAACTAATTCCCCACTCGGATATTGAAAGTCGGCAAGATGAGTTGCCAAGCGACAAAGATGATTTGATTATGTTATACTGTAGAAGCGGAAATCGTTCACAAGATGCCGCTCAAACTCTAATTGACCTAGGTTATAGTAACCTAATTGAGTTAGAGGTTGGAATAACTGGCTGGAAGGAAAATGGCAATGAAGTTGTATATCCATGAGGGATTCTCGTGTTTAAAATTTTAAAATCGATATTTTCAAGAAATAAAGTGAATATTAGTGAATTAATTGAAAACGGGGCCTTGGTTATCGACGTTAGGTCTCCAGCAGAATTCAAATCGGGGCACTGGAAAGGTGCACAAAACATTCCATTACAAAATATTCAAACAAAATTAAATTCTTTGAAGAAAAAATCTGTCCCAATCGTTGCTTGCTGTGCTAGTGGTATGCGGAGCGGAAAGGCTGTCAAGATAATGAATTCCAATGGGATAGAAGCTTACAATGCAGGCTCTTGGCGAAACCTGTAGGTAACACTCAGACCTTTAGATTCGCTTGTCTTGCTAGAAGTACTATTTTCATGCTGTGTTCGAGAACTGCTGCGTTTGCCCAAGCATCGTCTAAGTCTCCACCAACGCAATAAGCTCCGTGGCCTCTAATTACGACGCACTTGTTTCCGCCTTGCTGTAAGGCTTCGGCCGTTTGTCTCAAGAAATCTTCAGGGTTTGCGCCGTCAGGATCTACGATCACAATTTTCCCTAAAGACTTCTTTCCAACCTCATCGATTGGTGAACACAAAATTAGATCTTTCTCGCAGCTAACAGCGGTTGTGTAAGCGCCTGTCATGTGAATGCAGGCGGCTGGGCCCCCTGTAACGAGTGAAGTAGATGCTAAGAGTACCTCCAAAACTCTCCAATCCGAAGGCGCTCCATCTGGTGCGCCTTGGCCTAATCTGGCTCCAACAATGCCTCTTTCGTTCAGTCTTGGGAGTACTGCACCTTGGCGTGTTGAGATCATTACCCCCGGCATTCCAGGGTGGAGCATTGCTATCGTACCCATATTAGCTCTGACTAACTGCTCCCTATCGAGTTGTCTTGACAAGCGTGCTATGTCTGCAACTAAATGATCGGGGACCACAATATCTGCAGCCAAAACAGCTGGTGGCATTGGCTCCATTTCTAATTCTTCTATTACCTGCGCTGCTCCGGAAAGAGATTTTCTCAAACTGCTAACTTCTGTAGATAATCTAACGACCTCTTTCTCGGCGGCTTTAGCTCGATTTGATACGTCGGGCGCAGGAGGTTGATTTGCTTCCATCGGTTGTTTAACTTCAACTTCTGGCTCAATCGCCTCTTCGACAGCTTCCTCTTTTATTTCAACCGTTTCTTCTGGAGTTTCTTCCTCTGGAACGGGCTGTTCCTCTTCCGGCTGGTCTTCTGTGATTTCTTCAGTTGATTCTTCCTCAGATATTTCTTCGGCTGGACTAGCTTCCTCAACTTCTTCGGATGAATCTTCTACGATTTCTTCTGTAGGTAATTCGCTTGGGGGTCCACTTGGAGGTCCCGATGGTGGTCCCGATGGTGGCCCACTTGGAGGCCCCGATGGAGGCCCCGATGGAGGCCCCGATGGTGGTCCTGATGGTGGTCCTGATGGTGGCCCACTTGGAGGTCCCGATGGTGGTCCACTTGGAGGCCCGCTTGGAGGTCCACTTGGAGGTCCACTTGGAGGCCCACTTGGAGGCCCACTTGGAGGCCCACCTGGTGGATTTTCTGAGGTTTCCTCTGATTCATTCTCAGATTCATCAATATTTTCTGGAGTTGGTTCGGGTTCGGGCGGAGTTTCCATCTGGTCCAAACCTCCAAATGCGCCACCAAACATATCGTCTGCTGCAG
>JAYPOA010000085.1:0-6884 GCA_038130705.1 Methanobacteriota archaeon
AGTAGCCTTGTAATCTGATGCACCATCACCATCATCATCATTCATTTCTGTCATGTCTTGAATGAATTTTGTTTCAGGTTCAGAGTTTCCACCTGCCCAGTCTTCGTCTGTGAGACCGTCATTATCATCATCTTCACCATCAACGTTATCTTCGTTGATTAGGCCATCGCCGTCGTTATCTGTGGTGTCGTACGGACCTGTGTAAACATCATTATTCGAAATTCCAGCCCGTTCATCTTCTGCAGGAGTGCATGTCCCTGGAACGAGTGGCACTGTTGCACCGAGAGGCCATCCCCATTCAAACTGGTAATTTCTGTTTAGGTCGACACCGTCACAGTCTTCATCCACCTGTTCATTCGGGTCTGGAAGCGGTTCAGGGCCGTTATTTCTGAGGTTCTTTCTCCAGCCTCCGCTTGGACAGGTTTCCCATGCTGGAGCAGGACAGAAAACTTCTCTGTCGTAGATATTTCCATCTACATTTAGCATTGGAATAAGATAGACTTCTCTACTGTCGATTAGGTTGGTTAATTCAACTTCGCTAAAATCTTCATCGACTCCGAAATCACCAGGATTGCATGCTTTCCCATCACCGTTTGAATCTTGATATTCAGGAGCTAAAGCCAAACAATCTCCATCATCATCGACTTGCCCATCACCATCTGCATCACCCCACGGGTCCTCGTCAACACGACCATCGCCATCATTGTCGACTGGGCCTTTACCGTAGTAGTAAGCAACCGTTTCCATGAACAGGATCGGGGTTTGGTAGCTCATCCACTCTCTTGCGTGGTGGTTGCCGACAATCATTATGTCTGGCCTGTCAGCATAATTTCCATTATCTCCGTTAAATGCGTTGTAATCTCCACCTTGAACGCCTTTGGTAATCTTCAGCCAAGGTGAAGCGTATCCATAATGCCAGCCTTCGTATGTATCCGCTGAGGTCTCTTCTCCCCTCGCATTTATTCCTCCGTTCAGACCTTCATGGAATTCGAAAATATCTGGATTGTCTTGTGCAAGCCTCATCATTCTTGCCTTCATCGTTTCATAGGTGTGATATTCCTTGAATTGCAGGATTTCATCGCCACCCCAAGGGAATACGTATTCACATTGTGTCTGGCCTTCCATTTCTTCGCAACTTAGGTACAAACCATCATCGATTCCTTCCCAGGTTTCCTGCGGAGTTTTCCCCTCATCTTCTTCTAAGTTAGCCGAATAAGCCGAGCTAACTGCCGGAGCTAAAAATGACAGCAAGAACGGTAGAAGAAGTATCGCTAAGGAAGTTTTTCTGGAATGAAACAACATGGCTACCATTTACCCCACTGCCCACCCCCTTTTCAAATCGTCGCGTAAATTGATTAGCCCCCGCAGGGGGCTGTTGATAGTATAAGAAACATCAAAACCATTACTGAACTGGAACGAACTATGCAAAACGTAATCGAGATGGTTCCCGGACATGATAAGTCAATTTATGGAATCAGTATGGAATCTATCATAACTTCAGTGATTATTCTTGGTATAATTCTCATTATAAGAACTCTAAGTGGAATTCTTATTCCAAAAATTTTCAACAATTTACAATTGGTTAGCGAAGTAGCAAAAAAAGCCCTTGTTGATTCGGGGAAATCATTGGGAGTAGCGGCAGGATGTTGGATAGGAATTTACATCGGAGAGCAATATGAAACACTTACATCAACTTTGCAATTAATTTTGGTTATCTCGTTAGTTGTTACCGCATTTAGATTCGTAGGCGTAATCCATGCTTTCGTGCTATGGACTGATGAAGATGGAGAATTAGATGGCTCTCAAAAGACCGTAATTACCGCCGCAGAAAGCATAATTCGATTTCTAATCGTCATCTTTGGATTGATTTTCATTGCTGACGCTCTAGGATTTGAATTAACGACACTTGTAGCAGGATTGGGAATAACCGGATTGGCTTTAGCTCTGGCTGCGCAGGATACTATTTCCAATATTTTTGGAGCAACCACTGTTCTCCTTGACCGACCGTTTCAGGTTGGAGATTGGGTGGTCATAGGTTCTGTCGAAGGAGAAGTAATTGAAATCGGTCTGCGAACAACACTAATTCGAACAAGTTTGGACACTGTAGTAACAATGCCGAATGCCAACCTAACAAATACTCCTGTAGAAAACTGGGGTAAAAGGAGATTCCGAAGATGGCAACCGATTTTCAAATTGGACATCAACTCTGACCCTGCTAAGGTTTCGGTTTTCTGTGATGCTATTGACAAAATGATCAAGGATCATGAAAAGACGATGAAAGAAGAGTCCTCCTTTGCAAAAGTTTCTGCATTAGGCCCAGATGCTATCGATGTTGGTTGTAACATATACTGGGATATCGACAGTGGAGTGGTGGAGAGAGAAACAAGAGATGAATTCCTGATGAAGGTAATGGAGCTTGCAACAACTCATTCACTAATGTTCCATGACAATAGAAGGCGTCACAGTTCATGACGCCAATCAGGTTCTAAATTTCTGTACATTACGCCTGAGATTAATCCAATAATTGAGAACGTAACATATCCAATTGTAGCGTTTTCAAAATGATTTGCTGAGGATAACCATAAAGTCGAAACAAGGCCAAAAATGGATAAAGGAATTCCCATTTTCAAGAGGCGCATTATTCCTAGCTTGGCTTGAAATCTATCGACCTTTGACAAATATTCATCGATTGTGTTCGATTCTTCTCCATAGGCATAACACTGAGCCTTTTTGAAAATCTCAACATCATACTTCATATGGGCCAAACCACCTGTCGCAGTACGCATCACTGAATTGCTACGATATTTCTCACCTATCGAATTCATCCATTCTGACAATACATTATATTCAACCGCCTGCCGTAAAATTGGTAGGTTTGTGTCATTTTTCCAAATTAATTTTTCACTCAAAAATATGGGAACAACTCTCATTTTTTGAAGATTAAATTTTGGGATAGCAATCGTGTTTTTACAATGAGGTGCCCTCCACAATGTATTGGTTTGCAAGATATCTTCTGCTGATTTTAATCGGTCGTTCCAGTTTCTCTCATCATTAGGAGTAGCCCAGCCACCATCAATCAAGACAGTATGTAGTTTTGCAAGAGAATTACCTGTAATTTCAGTTGGTGTTTTCTTAGGATAAATCAGAACGTAATCACCATCTTTTTCACTTCCTGCAACGGGTAAATCAACAATGTCAGATATCACTTTTACAATTTTTGAATTTTTAGAAAGTCTAGAAGAATGATTTCCTGTTGGAATAGGGCACACTAATACTTCAAAATCACCTATATCTAACCAGATACCATGTTGGTCATTTCTTATCTCAACAATTTCATTCACCTCAGGCCATTCTCCCCATGACCTGTCAAGTTCGTTCCACCAATTGATAGATAGGTTAGGAACATGAAGCGGAGTTGTACCCCATTTTGTATAAACGGAAGACTCATCATGGCTCTGGATAATGCCAGACGGCCACCATGGTTTGTCCTCCATGACAGGCCGAGGGGCTTGGGGGGATTAACTCAAACGGTTGAAGAGAATCGGCTATGTGAAGGGGGCGATGGAATGGGTATCAGTAATCGCCTCGGTGATGTCCTTGGAAATGCAGTTGAAGCAAAACTGCTTAGACAGGTGAAAGAACATCCGGTTTCTGTAAACCACCTTGCGATAATCATGGATGGAAATAGAAGATTCGCATGGTCAAAGGCATTGGAAACCGATCTTGGACACAAACTTGGGAAAATTAAACTTGAACAAGTTCTTGATTGGGTCTTAGAGTTAGAAATTCATTACTTTACAGTGTATGCTTTATCAACAGAAAATCTGAATCGTCCTGAAAATGAATTGGATGGTTTATATCGATTGTATATCGAGGGATTGCATGACATTGCAGATGATGAGAGAATCCATGAAAATAAAGTCAAGGTTCAAATTATTGGTAAAAGGGAGCTTCTTCCCAAGTCTGTAAACGACGCGATTGATTATGCTGAAAACAAAACCGCTGATTATGGAGACTACACCTTTACTGTATGCCTAGCTTACGGTAGTCGTGAAGAGATGATTAGTGCCATCAAAAGTATAGCGGCAGACCATAAATCGGGTAAATTACCATTAGATGAAATCAACCAAAATGAAGTCAGTAAGAGATTGTACACAGCAGATATGCCAGACCCAGATTTAGTAATTAGAACTTCAGGAGAAGAAAGAATTTCTAATTTCCTTCTTTGGCAGATGGCTTATTCTGAATTATACTTTTCAGATGTATTTTGGCCTTCATTTTCTAAGAAAGAATTACTCAAAGCTATTCAGACTTATCAAGCAAGAGTAAGGCGTTACGGTGAATAGTATGCCTGCTTGTGATGAATGTGGACAGTGGGAAGCACCGTCATTAGCGGTTGATGCAATCGTAATTAACTCTGGAAAGATCCTGTTGATAAGAAGAGGAAATGAACCATGGAAAGACATGTTGGCATTCCCGGGTGGATTTGTGGAAAAAAACGAGGACCCTGAAGTCGCCGTGATTAGAGAGTTAAAGGAAGAATGTGGTTTGGATGGAGTAGTACAAAAATTAGTTTGCGTCAATGGTAGCCCAGATAGGGATCCAAGAGGACATGTAGTTTCTATTGCATATCTTGTATATGCCGAAGGAGAACCAATAGCAGGAGATGATGCGGCAGATGCATCCTGGTACGATGTATCAGAAATTACCGAATTAGCAGGGGACCATTTCTCAATGTTAGAACGGCTAAATTTTACATAAAGGAATTGATGTGGTTTAACAATGCAAGCAATGCCTATACCGCAATTTCCTGGACAGCAGATGATTATCGTCCAGAACAATAGTAATTCTAACGGCGTTGTTTCTCTAATTATGGGGCTAATGACTTGGTTTGTAATTCTAGCATCATTGATTATTCCACCTGTAGGATGTTGTTTCTTTCTGACCGCACCCATTGGAATAATCACTGGCCACATGGGAAATGATACTTCAGCAACTATTGGACTGGTTCTAAATTATTTGGCAGTACTTCCTTTCCTATTACTGATAGGTGGACTCGTAGCGCTCGCATCTACTGCTGGAGTCTAATTATTTCGAGAATCTCACTTTTTACATCTGGCCATTCTATCGAATCTAATTCATCCAAAAGATGCAAACCTGCTAACCAAGATGCATAAACAGATTCGCTCGCATTTTCGGTTATGAAAATGGGGTAACCATCATCTTGTAACTTCTGTAAAAAACCTCTTTTAGCCTTTGAAACAAGCAGTGTTGGAACTCCTAGAATTGCAGCTTCACTCGCTAATGTCACGGACTGAGTGATAACCCCATCAGACTTTGAGATTACTTCATCTAACATCCAAGGATTGCCTTCGTACTGATTTTCACTAGCATCTGTAATTTGCAAACCTTTCAACCAATCTTCTGGAATGGACAAGATCTCATCACTATCGTGAACTCCATCACCTACAAGCTTCCTAAGTAGAATGTTAGGTGGATCTGAAACGCTTCCTGGCCTTATTCTAGGCCTGAGATGAGCGTGCCCGTGTAAACCAGTAATCCTGTGGATTTTTGCTTTCTTTTGAAAGAGATATTTGCACAGCGTTTCATCGAAATGATTTGGAATAATGATATCAGATGGTTTAGCTAACCTGTGAGCGACGTGATTGATTTCAGTATCAGTAATATAGAATCGCTGGCTCTTTTTCGGTGCTACTCTTAATTCAATTGGCGCACCTATTGAAATTACTTTGTCAACATTTTTCAGAGCTTTTTTGGAAAGCCTGTGCCTAATGTATGCTTTCCTCAATCGTTTTTTACCAACTGGTCTTGGAACCCAAACTGTCTTTCTGCGTGGAAGATGTCCATCACAATTTTCCAACATATTTCGCACCTCTTCTCTCTCACAAGCAATAATTACGTCATCTGTTTCAGAAATTTGTCTCATTAGCGGAGCGAAAAGCCTAGCGTGTGCCGGATGGTCAATAACCCAGCCAATCGCCATACAATAGCCTGCAGGGAGGGTCTATTTTGATGTGCTTTCTCGTATTGGAGGTAGCATGGGAAAGGAAGCCATATCAATATCTGGAACAAAACTGTACGGACCTTACACTCCAGGTGTAAGAAATGGGAACATGATCTGGTTGTCAGGACAAATCGATGTTGAATCAGGAGATGACATTCAAAGTCAGACCGCTGGAGCACTCGCAAAAATTGATGCCTTGTTAGAGGCGGCTGGAGTGACAAAAGACTCAGTCTGTTTTGCACAAGTATTGCTAGATGACATCAATGATTTTGCTTCAATGAATGAAATATATGGCAAATGGGTAGAAGACATGGAAGTAAAGCCTGCGAGAGCGGCGTTTGAGGCAGGAGCGCTTCCTGCTGGAGCAAAGGTTGAGATTGTTGTTCAAGCGATGGCTTGAGGTGGTATAATGCCGGGAACTCCTTACCTCGAGGAGCCTCCAAAAGGTCTTATGACATGGCCAAAACTATTGAAATTAGGAATCCCAACAATTAGTATTTTGACAATAGTTTCGTGGTGGAATGATGTGCTTATCGAATTCGGAGTTATTCTAACTGTTTCATTATTCATATCATTTCTCGTAAGAAGATGATATTCATATCAGATAAGTACAGGCATCAACCATGGGAGAGTGGCCTCTACATTGTTTCAAGGCTTACGATATCCGAGGTTTGTCAGGCGAAGAATTGTCTGATGATTTCTCTTACCGCCTTGGTAGAGCTTTGGCAAAATATCTCAACTGCAATTCTTTTGGCGTTGGTAGAGACATTCGTGAATCAAGCCCTGGATATGCAAAGAACCTGATTCGTGGTTTGACCGATTCTGGAGTGAGAGTTTTAGACTTAGGAATTGTTTCAAC
>JAYPOA010000086.1:0-6739 GCA_038130705.1 Methanobacteriota archaeon
CCGACGGGCTCATAACCCGTAGATCGATGGTTCAAATCCATCTCCCGCTACCAATCTCAGTTGTTTGAACTGTATTCGTGATAGTCGTGTGCTGGAACTAACGAGTCAACAGCAGCTTGCAATCTTGCATTAGCAGCCTGCTCTCCAGAAATGATTGCCGAGATTTGTGATTCAATACTAGATTGTACGTCTCCTCCCAAAACCTGACCAATTCTTCTAGCATCTGCGGGAGGTCTAGATTCGATCTCCAGAACAAAAGCTCCATTTTTGCTAATTACTGGTCCTGCTATTGGAACTAATTTTGCTAAAGTTTTCGTGTTACCACATTGCTCAGCCAAATCTAATGCCGCTGCGATGTGCCCGGGTTGTAATTTCTCACATTTTGCAAATGCTTTTGCAGCGGCTCTCTTTTTACCAGCATTGGAATGAATAAACCCAGCTAAATGATAATCAGCAGCAGCCGTTACAAAATCATGACCAAGAGACTTCCCAAGAATGTTCCTTTGCTTGTGTAGAATTGCAATCGTTGTCCTTGCACGCTTGTATTTTGCTCTACTATTCAATACGGCTGCAAGTATTCGTAGACCTCTTACAAGAAAATTCTGCGTTGCATCATCTCTTGGTTTTTGAGCCATCAATTGGTCAACTAGGGCTGATGCCATAACTTCGGCCCTCTCGGAGCGACCTTCTCTGTGATATGCTTCCAATTGACTAATCGCTTGTTCTGGATTAGTCGTTCCGAACATGAATCAACCTGAGAGTAGTCGCTTTTCACACCATCGGTTGAATAAACTAAAACAAAAATAACGAAATGAGTTAAATTTGGTAACTACTTAGCAAAAGTCGAATGGAATCAGAAATAAAGTCGATTGCCGTAACTGGTACGCCTGGTTGTGGCAAAACTACACTTTGTTCGAAATTACCATATCCGGTTCTTTCAGTACATGAATTAGCGATAAAATATGATTGCATAGGCCCTGTTGAATCAGACGGTGCTGCACCAATCGACATAGAAAATCTGTCAAAAAAATGGGTCAAACCAGATGAAATTACACTAATTGACGGACATCTTTCACACCTGTTGCCTGTTGATGCAATTGTTATTCTGAGATGTAAGCCAGAGATCTTGAGACAGAGATTGACTAATCGAGAATATTCAGTTGTTAAAGTCGAAGAAAATGTTGAATTTGAATTATTAGGCGGGGTTTGGGCCGATTTATTGAATGATAATCGTCCGAAAATTGAGGATTCTGAAAACATAGTCGATTGGATAAATTCTGGCTGCCCAAATATTACCAGTCCATTTGATGCTATTGACTGGATTTCTGAGATATAATACAAAAGGCGTCTTGGTTTGGAGTAATCCATGGCCTTAGAAAAAGGACGCAATTTGTTCAAGAAAATGAGCGATCCTTTGGTAACTAAATTACACGGTGTTGAGCCAGCTGTTTTGACATGGTTGACACTCCCTACTGGCTTACTATCAGCATACATGATGATGAGTGCTGAAGGAGGCACAGAGGGCGCTTTGATGTTTTTAGGAGCCGCTTTTTTGATGGCTACGGCGATGGCGCTTGACGGTTTGGATGGAAATTTAGCAAGAGCTACAGGCAAGGTTACTCGATGGGGCGATTATCTTGACCATACACTTGACAGAGTTCTTGATATTGTCTGGATTTTAGCTCTTGGTTACAATATGTACTGGTTTGGACATGTTGAACTGGCTTGGCTTGCCGCGATGTTGACAATGTTTGGTTCCTATCTAGGTACACAAGCACAGGCGGTTTCAGGTGCAAGAAATTATGGTGGTTTCAGCAGAGCGGACAGAATGGTTTTGACATTCATTGCCTTAATTTCCTGCGCAATAATGGCTTACATTGGAAACGATTCGTTTGGCGCTTGGAATGGTATAGAGATAAACCCAATTTCGATAATTATCGCAATATCTGGATTTGGTGGAGCATACACATTCATTGTTAGATTCATAAAAGCAAGAGGTCAAATCCAAGAACTTGACAAATCGAAGCCTATATCTACTCCGACAGATAATAATAACGATGATGAGGCTTAGTTTGAAAACTATAGAACAGTCGCAAATTACGCACATTTTGTACCGCCTACGGCGGTATCCTCATAACCAAATCACGGAAAGCGATAGAATGATGGCAGGCGAAATGCTGAACGGCGGAAATCGTAAATTGACTTTTTTTGTCTTAATTGTGTTGTTACTTTCTTCAATACCATTGATGCCAACAACCGCTGCTGACGAAGGAAATCCAGCTGAATTACAGGCTCAAGATATTCAGGCTACTTTCGATCCAATAAGCGAAGAAACTACGATAACTTGGAGAAATATTGAGGATTCAGGAGGAGATTTCGACCTGTTGGAT
Organism: Methanobacteriota archaeon; assembly: GCA_038130705.1. Taxonomy (GTDB): domain Archaea; phylum Thermoplasmatota; class Poseidoniia; order Poseidoniales; family Poseidoniaceae; genus MGIIa-K1. Next base: position 2,391 of record JAYPOA010000086.1, read on the forward strand.
GAATTATATAATGCTACATATCACGTATATCGTAGTTCAGAATTGATTACTTCGGCAAATGTTGGTAACCTACAACCATTCCATTCCGTAATAGCTTGTGACGAGGAGGTTATTGGAAGCAATCCAGGAGATTGTAGAGGAATGGAAAATAAACATCCGGGTCATTCAACCACCTATCAGGTAAGCGCCGGTGTTGAAGGCGATTTCTATTACGCTATAGTTACCGAATTAAGTGACGGAAATTTCACAACAACATTCGACATTAATGCTAGTCTAATAGGTGAACCCGTTTACGAGAAGACTTCACCAGTTAGGTCACCACTGAATATTAACGCGGTATTCAATCCTGCGACAAGTCAAACTAGTGTTAACTGGATTAACTACAATATAATCAACCCGATATTGCCAACAGAGGGTGAAGATGCTTTCGAAATTCACTTGTGGCAGACCACTGAAAAAATAAACCGTTCAAACGGTCAAACACTATTCTCTGTTTACAGTCCAATTGCAACCTTGGCTCCAACAGTAGATTCATACACAGTAGATGTGCCTCAGCAGACCAATCGTGAAGTTTACTATTCAGTCACTTATCTCTTGAAAAACTGGACCGAAAGCGGTGACGATTATGAAGACGTAAGATTCCTATCCGGTAACTCTATGGAAAATCCGGTGATAGAGGATAATACGCCCCCTCCATTCGTGAGTTCAGTTGACGCATTCTTCGTACCAGATAATGGAACTGGAATAACAACAATTGCATGGGATGATGTATTGTCAATAACAGGGGAAGAGTACAGAATTTATCGACACGGCGACTTCTTCAATAGCACTAATAATCCATATGCACAATTGATTGCAACAGTCCAAGAAGGAGTGGGAGAATTCCAGTTTTACCTACCATACAATACCTATGGTGATTACGTGTATTGCGTCGTTGTTGTGGATAGGTATGGGTCATTCAATACTAATGTGCCTTACAATATTTGTAAGACAGTGTTCGAAGATTCAAACGTAAACTGGGTTAAGGAGCCAACAAATGTTTTCGCTGAATTTATCGGAGACGGGACAACAAGAGTAACATGGACTGACCAAGCTGGTGTAGAGGGAGAAAGATACCATATTTGGCGCGCCCAGGGAAGAGTTGTTGGTGCACAATTTATCGAGAATGAATCCCTGATTTGGATGGGAAGTGTAGCCGATGGAATCGAGAGATTTGATGTCACATTACCAGATGACATAATCGGCAACTTCATCCACTATTTCGTTACTAGCGAAGCCTTGTATAACTGTCAGGGATGTACAACTCCAGTTATGTACAAAGAATTGGTTCAAAACGTGTATGGCCCTATTACAGAAGATACTAGAGTTCCACAACCCGCAAGAATCAACGACATCGAAATGATTGGTGAGTTAGGTGTAGTTAATCTCGAATGGCTCAATTCATTAGATGAAGAAAATGAGGAATACTGGGTTTACAAGCACACAGGTGACCCATTTGGAGATTCAGAGTTTGCAATTTCTAACTATACGGAAGAAGGTTGGGAATTCGTAGCAGGGCCAATCGCTGAAAACAGTTTTGCTTCAATTACCTCACAATTTGCAGTAGATCCCGATACCGAAATGGAGGTATGGTACACCGTGATTATGGCCGATGAGTTTGGAAACAAGAACCCACAGATTATTCCAGGTGTCGGAGGAAATGCTATTCAAATTAAAGAAGACACAAAGGCACCTTCAATCACATATGCAATTCATGACGAAGATAATGTTCCGGTATCCAAACAATCTTTGGTCAAAGGAGATTACACTCTCAGAATAGAAATTTCAGAATTGCTAAACAAGGATGATGAATTCCCAATGGTAAATATCTCAACCTCCAACGGAGGAAGCCTAACCGGTGGTAGCGAACAAGCAATGGTTCTACTTTCTAAGAACGTAAATAATCCGGATAAAGGACCTGAATACTTTATCTCGTTCTCAATATCTGGTTCTTCGGTCGCAGGGCAGTTACTTATCACAATCAACATGACTGATGAATCGCTCAACTCCGCTGAGCATGAAATCGATGACTTCTGGATAGACGCAAAAGCTCCAACAGTCTCAATTTTCAGTCCAACAGATTCAGGCGATGGCGCAATGTATCTTTACGGCAATGACATCAAAGTTATAGCAGGTGCGACCGATGACGTTGAGATAGAAATGATGCAGATGAGATTCGTACAAAATTATGGAACATCATCTGCAGTCACAGAACCTTGGAGGGATGTTTCTGGAATTACCATCAATGAAGAAGGTGACTGGACGATTGAAATGGAATTCAATTCAGGAAGCTTCCAACCAGGAACACACCAAGTCTCGGTCAAAGCAATAGATACAGCAGGAAATGAAAGAATTGTAAATGTACAATTCATTACAGATTGGTGTAGACATAGAGTCGATGGTGAAACAATTTGTGAATATACAAACCCTGTAGCATCTGAACCAGAAACGGTTTACAGAGACCTGAATTCAACAGATCCTCCATACATGATAACATACATTACAGCAGGAGTTTCACTCTTGGCCGTTATTACATGTCTGTTAGTAATATCAACTGCGATGTCTGGACCTAAGAAAAATAAGGGCGAAGAAGATGACGCTGGAGATGACTGGATGAGTGAGTTTATCGGAACTTCAGCAGAACCAGATATGGCGACAATCACAGGAACCGCACCAGCGGAAGAAAAGTCAGAATCCAAGACCGTTGAAGATGACGATGAGGATGATCCGTTTGCTGTTAACGTCATTCAACCAAAACGACGCCGTAAGAAAAACGACGACGATAACGATGACGATGATGACGATGACGACGATGACGATGATGACGACGATGACGATGATGACGCTCCAAGAAAGAGGGTAAGGAGAAGGCCTGCACCAAAGAAAAGAGAAAGGCCGGCCCCACGCCGAAAATCAGTAAAGAGAAGACCAACGAAGAAGTGATATCTTGTCTGAAGAACATACATCTTCAGAAATAAGCGTACTTCAGGCATTCAGTCCTGTGGAAAATAAGTTGAACTGGTTATTATTAGCAGTTCCAATAACAGCATATTTTTCGATAATCGCACACGATGCAGCACTTAGTTTCCTGTTTTCCATGGTTGCTATTATGCCTCTAGCGTTCTTGATGGGTCATGCGACCGAGGAAATTGCACTCCGTACGAGCCAATCTCTAGGTGGCCTTCTAAACGCCACATTTGGTAATGCTGTTGAAATCATTATTGCTGGATTGGCGATTTACACGGCTGCCAAACACGCTGACCAGGCTGAAACCATGATAACAGTCGTCCAGGCGAGCCTTATTGGAAGTATTCTCGGGAATATGTTACTCGTTTTGGGACTTGCAGTTTTATGGGGAGGAATAAATCACAGGAATCAGAGTTTCAACCAATCAGCATTGGATTCAAGTGGTTCAATGTTGCTTATTGCAGTCCTTGCTATGCTAATCCCAGCAGCGGTAAATCTTGGCGGAGGAGGGTTTGATAGCATTGTCCAATTGTCAAGATATGCTTCAATAATCCTGTTGTTAATTTATGGGGCAGCACTATTTTTCCAATTAAAGACGCACTCTGATATATTCAATTCAGAAGAGCACATTGAGCATGAAGATCCTAAGATGACGTCTAAGGATGCTTGGACTTTACTTATTTTAGCGACAATTTTGGTAGGATGGATGGCTGAAATACTTGTTCACTCAATCGATTCGGCTGCAAACCAATGGAATTTGCCAGCTCTGTTTATCGGTGTTATTCTACTCCCATTCTTTGGAAACGCGGCTGAACACTTCACCGCTGTAATAGTTGCGGGTAAAAATAAGATGGACTTATCTCTTGCAATTGCGATTGGTTCAAGTGTACAAATAGCGGTTTTTGTAGCTCCATTGATGGTAATTTTTGCTTGGTTAATGGGAGTCAACCTATCACTTGAATTTGGGCCGTTGGAAACTGCTGCTACCTTCATGTCGGTGTTGGTTGTTAATTTCATCTTGAATGATGGGAAATCAAATTGGTTAGAAGGCATAATGTTGTTAGCATGTTATATCATTTTAGCAATGAGTTTCTGGATGATGTAATGTCGAGGTGTTAAGTATGGGGTTATCCGCTGAAATTTGGGCACAAATTGATTCTTGGGGCGGTCCAACCTTTGGAGTAATTTTGGTTTTAATTGGTGTTTACCTAATGTTTAGGGGTGCAAAAAGAATCAAGATACTTTCTTTCTTGACTGGTTGCGCAATAGGTAATTTGTCAAGCGCGATAATTTACAGTGAAATTGGTTACATGATACCATACCCAGAAGGAGATGTAACGATT
>JAYPOA010000087.1:0-6525 GCA_038130705.1 Methanobacteriota archaeon
TTACAACCATCAGCCATTCTATTCAGTGACGGCAAGCCGTCTTACCGAATTACAGCTCCCAATGGTTTGCTCATTCGAGACGGTGAACAGATCGAACTCAATGATGGCGTCAGGATGGAAAGCCTGGACGATCGCGGAATTGAAATAACAGGACGCCGAGCGATTTGGCGGCCTGATGATGAAACCCTTGATCTCATCGGCTCTCCAAAAGCTGTTAATAAAAGTCAGCAACTCAAATCAGACGAAGCCCGTTACCTCATAGGACGTGAGGTGTTGAAACTCAGGTCCAATCTTGAGTTGCAACAATTGAATGAACGTGCATAATAGTCGTAGGAACGGCAACTGCTAATGAATTGATTTCAATCTCCGGTTTAACTGTCATTACGTCTGGCCCGTGATGACTTGGAACTTTCAAAACAGGTTTGATTGCATTGATTGGTCCCTTTTTTGAATCGCCTGGATCAGCGGCTCTTCTAATCATAGTGCATTCAACCTTAAGAGAACCACATGCATCGTATAGCGGAACGAGTGTTCGTGATAATCCGGTTGTATTACACGAAACTACCCTTGTCCCTTCTTTGTTCAAATTTTCAATATGGTTTGCACATGAAGTGTAAGACAATCCCGTCATTTCATGCTTTTCGCCACCTTGAAAAATCCATTTTACTCCAGCTTTCTGATATTTTGCTTTATTTTCTGCTCCGAGTTTCCCTGGAGAGCAATCCACTACTATATCTGCGACTGAAAGTAAATCACTCAATCCACCATTGCAATCATATCCTGCTTTAGCAAATGCGGAAATTTTGTCTTCATCATCAAATGTGCAATACAAAGGATATCCTTTTCTCACAGCAAGGTCACAACCAAAGGAAGGCCTTGTTTTTGTTACACCTATTATCTCCATGTCATCTTGACATGCAACGGCATCTGCAACACGCTTTCCTATTGTTCCATAACCATTTATCGCCACTTTGATTGACATGTCTCTCATCTTTGGCCCTACGCGTGACTCAAATGAACCTTGTCATGGTAAATTATAATCAAAAACAAGCAAACTTTTGATGAAAGAGAACTTCACCGGCGACATATGGCAAGCGTAGATGAATTGGTTGCGAACTCGATGAGTATCAATTCAAGGCTTCCTGCACAATTAGAAAAAGCACTAGAACGAAACATCGTCTTACGAATAGGATGGACCACAAGTGGCGAACCCGTTCCTAAGGAAGGAGAGTTGGGATTGTGTCCTAATTTACCCGATGGTTCAAAGGTGAGAAGTTTGGGATACTTAGGGCCCTTTACAGCGGCATTTGGAAGAGGTGGTTCTTTCACTCATCAGGGAGAAACTGAGTCGTTCCTTGGTGCAGGTAATGATGGAAACAAAATCACTTGCGAACGTCGAACTGGTGACTGCGTAGCATTTGCACAACGCTCAGGTCGAGTTACTGTACTCGATGGAGTAGGAGATGATGCAGGTTCAAAGATGAGTGGTGGATTATTGATCATCAGAGGCAGTGCTGGATTGAGAATTGGTGGCGGAATGTCCGGGGGAGATATCATTGTCCACGGTGATGTTGGAAGCGACCCTGGCGCTGGAATGAGTGGTGGTCGAATTATCATTAACGGTAGGTGCCCAACTCCTCCACCTGGAGTTAATCTTAGACCATTAGAAAAGGATGAATTGAAGCAAATCAATAAGATGCTTGGAGAGGAAGACCTCCAGATTCCCGCTGACGCAGTTTGTCTCGAATCAGATGGTAGTTTATTGCAGGGGAGAATGGCATCATGCACAGAGGACTTCAGTGGAATATCAATAGTGCCAACAGGTACTAATCACAATCCATCATATTCTACCTGTGACACTGTAACTCTTATTGGCAAGGAAAACAGTTTAGCGTTGCCAACTCCGTTATTGCCATATATACCTGAAGGTGTTACAGATGATTTGTTTCATCCCTGTTTGGTAAGAATGGCCCCAAGGGAATGCGATATCGCCTTGCTCGATTGTGAAAATTTTCCAGATGCACCCACACTTGTGGAAAACTGCGCAGGGTTTGCGATTGATTTGGACTCACTTCCAAGATTAGATAGCGGGGCACTTGATGGTTTGTTAGTGGCTTTGCGATGTATGGCAAAATCAGATGCAAAGGTAATACTGGTTAGAAGCGTAAATCAGACTCTTTCTCTTCACACAGAAGCAAAATATCACGGATGTGATGCTTCAATTTCTGTTCTGGACGACGGTAGTGGAATTAGTGCAGCTGCATCTTTGCCATTAATTGGCAAATCAGCATCTTCCCTCGACGAAGAATCGATAGCCTCGATTTGGTTACCATGGTCGGCAAATAGTGAAGACTTAATCGTTGCATGTAGCGCTAATCTTTCGTTCGTAATTTGCCAACCACCGGATAATAATTTGTCTGGCTGGCTTAGCCAAATTAGCGCAGACCTTTCTGCTCATCTGAACCGTATTGGAATAAATTCGATTGATTCTCTAACTAGAGGTAACCTAAGAGCTTGCGACCAAGATACTGCGGCAGTTAGTGGCCTTCGACTTGCAGGTTATGACAGGCCTATGCCACACTGGTTTGCGAGGTGAGATTATTCCCACTATCAGCGTCGACCAAGAACTTCTAAGGGGATTTGTTGCTAAATCCGGAAGGAAGCATGACTTAGAAGATTTAGCATTCAGACTTCCTCTTATGGGTACAGATATAGACAAATGTGACGATGAAGTTCTTGAAATAGAAATTTTCCCAGATAGGCCAGATCTTCTATCACCTGAAACACTATTTCATGGGATGTTACCATTCCTACATGATGCACCTCCAAAACCACGACTGAATGTTCAACCTGGTACAATTTCAATGACTGTGTCTGAAGATTTGAAGAACATTAGGCCTGTTATTTTGGGCGCTGTTGTGAGGGGATTAAACATTGATGATGATGTCATTAAACGTTTAATGGACCACCAAGAAAAATTACATTTCGCTTTAGGTAGAGGACGTAAGAGAGCATCCATAGGAGTTCATGATTTAAAGAAAATATCTCCTCCATTTAATGTACAAGCTGTTGAAAGAAATTACAAATTTACTCCACTATCTATGAAGGATGAAATGTCAATAGAGGACATATTAACTAATCATCCAAAAGGTATAGATTATGCTCATCTTTTGGACGGCATGGATAAAGTTCCAATTATTTTTGATTCAAATGGAGAAGTGCTTTCATTCCCTCCAATAATAAACGGGGACCATACAACAGTCACAACTCAAACAAAGGACATTTTCATCGACGTTACAGGACTTGATATTAGAGCGTGTGAGTCAGCTTTGATGCTTGTTTGTTTGCAATTGTCAATTCTTGGTGGAAGAGTGGAATCTGTGAGGGTTAACACTTGTGAAGGTGAAGATTGGAATCTTAATGGTAGTCCAATCGAACACCATGTACCAAGAAATATGGTCGAGTCAATATTAGGTAATTCATTCAGTGATGATGAGATAAATTCAGCAATTAGAAGGATGGGGGGGATTTTCAATGGAGAGGATAAACTCGGACTTTCGATATCAATGCCAAGGTGGAGGTTTGACATATTACATCCAATAGATTTGGTTGAAGAGATTGCAATCGGACATGGTTATGATGATTTAGCACATGATGTTCCAAAAGCCCCACTTACCGGATTGCCGAGGAGTGATGGCCATTTACGAAGAAGAATCAGAGATGCTTTGCAAGGATTGGGATTAATGCAAATTCAATCTCTAACACTTTCAAATGATGATGACCAGTTCAATTTAGTTAACTGGTTGCCTGACGGTGAAATTACACGTATGACCAATCCGATAACAACCGATCACACAATCCTGCGACAGAATATTCTCCCCGGATTATTGCGTTTGTTAGCAGCAAATAGGCACCATGATTTGCCTCAAGGAGTTTATGAATTGGGAAGTGTAGTCATAGACCACAAAAATCGAGATAGGTTCGCATTCCTTGTCGCAGAAAACTCTGGTGGTTTTGCCTCACTACGAGGTAGAATCCAAGCATTGATGCGGGATTTAGGTTGTCAAGACTGGAGTTTGGAAGAAAATGATTCTGGTCCGTGGCTAAAAGGAAGGTCTGCTAATATCATGGTCAACAAAACAAAGGTAGGAGAGTGTGGAGAAGTCGACCCAAGCGTATCAGAGTCATTCGAACTGAATGTCCCAATGAGCGGTGCTCAACTAGATTTGAGTTTACTAATTAAGCAAATTAAAGACCCAGTACATTGAGACTCTTCACTCTACAGCTACTTTTTGTTTCTCATAACGGATTACTATCTCCAAATCACATTCTTGGGGACATATGTTTACGTTATTTTCTACAAGATATACAGTTTCGTTGTAATTCCAGTTATCCATATCCAAGTCGCTGACTATAATCTTGCACGGTGAGGGTACAACTAAATTAGGATTGTCTAATGCAGGAAAATCGGTATCATCAACTGCGGCTATCATTACTGTGGGATATCTGCTTTCATCATCCGAATTGTAGTAGGATAGGAATTGTAACTTAAACAATAAGTCGCCTTTCTTGATGACATATACGCCATCAAGGGGAATAACGCGATGTACTGAGAAATCATACTCATACCAATCAAGTCTGTCATCTGTGTTGTTAGAGAAATCTGATGTATTGACGTTTTTTATTTGGTCGAAATCAACATTCGAATAAAATTTCCAACTTATTCCGTCTGATAAGTACACATCAGTTTTAGAATATTTCATCCAGTGATCTGTCAAGTTAGTTTCATTCATTTCGGGTAGATTCAAGGCAGTGAATTCATCTTCTGAAGTCGCATCAATTACTGCCGTGAATGTCTTTGCATCGGCACCCAGTGTTGAAACAATTTTTCCTTCCTGATTATTATCATTGGATTGAACACCAAATGTACAGCTGTGTTCTGCATCTCCGTTCTTTAGGGAAATTTCTAACGATCCCCAAGAAAGATTCTCTCCTCCATCTTCGAATTGCATAGAGAGTAGATTATCGTTAGAACCATTGCTGTGATTCGCATCATCTATCGAGACTTTCACGACGTTATCTGTCCCTAGACTTGATTCATAACTAACAATTTGGGAGTACCAAACCGCACCAATAATCAATATCAGAGCGAATACTGCTCCGATGATAGTGGTGCGGTTTGATTTTTTCTCCTCGTCCAAATTATCACTCTTCTTCACGGTTTATCCTTGCAAATAGGACTGCTCCTAATGTTGCTATGATAACAGTGATTCCTAAGAACCCTGGTGTTTCTTCAACTACCTTGTCTTCGACTTTTTCGGTTTCTCCGGTGTCTCCTCCATCACCAACTACAATCTTTCCGAACATTTCCATTCCGATGTGTGGTTGACATGCATAGTAGAAAGTAGTGTTCTCTGTAAAAGTGTGATGGAAACTTACGGTTGTAGCAGATGCGCCAGAAGTTATTCCTCCCTCAGTGAGGGTGGAAGACTTGAATCCGTCAACTTCTACGACATTGTGTGCGGTATCTGAATCAACCCATTCCCAGCAGACTGTTTGTCCAACTTCTATTGTAGCTGATGCTGGAGAGAATGCGAATCCAGACGATGCAATGCCGACAGTCAGGTCACATGTTGGACCTACTGGTTCAACAGGTTCATCGGCTGGCGGTAGCAATACTTTGTCGATAACGTGGATCACACCGTTGCTTGCTGGTACGTCTGCTATGGTGACCATAGCGCCATCGCTCCCAACTGAAACTCCGTTTGCGTCAACAATTATCGATAGGTTATCTCCGTTTGCAGCTGCTACGGTAGTTGTGCCATTTACGAGATCGGTCGACATGACCTTCCCTGCAATCACGTGGTAAAGTAAGATATCAGCAAGTGCATCGATTTCCTCATCCGTTACAAAAGTGTCAAGGTCGATTCCCGCAGCAGTGAATGCCTCATCGGTTGGAGCAAACACAGTGAAATTATCTGTGCCATTTAGGGTTGCTACCAACTCTGCTTTGTCAAGTGCAGCAACCAACGAGGTGTGAATACCAGTTGCACCTGCAGTCATTGCAATTGAAACTGATGGAGTCCACATGTAACCCTCACACGCAGCCTGTGAAACAAAACTTACTGCATGAGAGACCATGTTGTAACACCCAGTGAAATTATCCATTCCATTACCAGAGTAGTTTTCAAAGTACACGTAAGCTTCACAGGTAGCCTGATCTGCCAATACATCGACAGTGTGAGTTACGACATTGTAACAAATTTCACCAGGTGGGCCTTGAGCAACGCCTTCATCTGAACCGTCTTCACAATCTTCTTCACCATCGTTAACCCAATCCGCTGGGATTTCTTCACCGTTGTCGCAGACGAAAGTTGGTCCGTCGTATTCCTCTTCAAAGGAAGCAATAAACTCAATTAATTCGTCTGAATTCAACAAACCGTCCATATCGAGGTCATAGTCGTTGAACTGTTCTGTTAGGTAATCTCTCGTGTTGTTATCTAGAGGTTCCTCCATTTCCCAAGC
>JAYPOA010000088.1:0-3123 GCA_038130705.1 Methanobacteriota archaeon
TACGACCATTGCCAACGAACCTGCGATTAATGGATTGATTACCAACGAACGATGGTATTTGCCCACTATCTTTTTCACATTCATAACGTATACTTCCCTTGTCCTGATCGATGTATCAAGCATACTGAAGCGAATTACACCATTGGATAATTCGAAATACATCACTAGTAATACGGCATAAACAACAACCAATATTGTTAGCAATAATTGACTATCTGCCAAATCAAAGACATCCTGTGATAATGATACCTTAGATGATGCGAATCTCATTACGGATATGATGAATAAAACGTAGGATGTTAACATAAATCGAGCATCTCTTTGCATTGTCCCCCAGAATCCACATCCTACTGCGCCTATAATCACCAATAATTGAAGGAGCCCTGCGATGGTTGTACTACCAGTAATTGCGAACCAAATTGTTCCAACAGATGGAGTTACAATATATGTCAAAATTCCAAGTGCAATTAAGACTCCATAGCATCCTAGTTGTAGATTTTGAACCATCTTATCTGCAGGTAAGAATTTCATCTTTGGAACCAATGGCCCTCCAAGAAGGCTTTCGATGAATGAAGGAATTTCTACACTTGGAATTGCGTCCTTTGGAATTTCTCCTGAAGAAGAACCCGTAGCGGCCAATTTCTTTCTGGAAGGTGCCGATGAACGAACTGTTTTACCATCATACAAGTGCTTGGTATCTCCTGATTTTGTCGCCATATTATCACCTCAGAATCCTCTTGCTCCCGCTAATGCTGTTGAAAGTAGCATATCTGGTTCCCAATCCATTATATTTACACCCAAAGCTCGTAATTCACTAATCAGTACGTCCCTTTCAGTCTTTAGAACCTCATATCCAGTTCGGTCGAGCCTCTTAGCATCGAATTCAAATTCGAGGCTAGATGGGGAAAGAACTGTTACATCGAAATTCCTTGCACGGAAATCTCGAAGTGCGTTTACCATCGTCGGGTCATCTTCTAAATTGGATAGCACAATAATCGGGCTTCCTTTGTTTATGTGCGGCATTATTCTGTTAACAACTACCTGCAGAGGAATATTTCCTCTTGCCATAGCTCCTGCTAACTTGGTCAAAATAACGTAAAGTTGCTTCTTTCCAGTATCTCTGTCAACACTTACGACCTCATCACCGTAAAGGATTAGCCCAACAGAGTCTCTGCGTCCAAGGAAATACTTGGCAAGGCTTGCTGCAGCTCTTGTTGAGTAAACAAGAGCGTTGCGAGATACTGGACCTGTTTCTGATACGGCTCTTGAATCAACGATTAAGATAATGTCACTTACAGCATCTCTCTCACGCTCGTTGACCATCAGTTTACCCGATCTTGCATATGCAGACCAGTTAATTGCTCTGAATGAGTCTCCTTCGAAATATTCTCTTAAAGAGTAGAACTCAGAACCTGGTCCAGGCTGTCTAATATTCACAGCACCAGTGAATATCTTAGGAACCTTAGACTTGACGAAGGTCTCTTTCAAATCTTCCATCTTAGGGAAAACGAGGAAATCATTGTAAACATGCAATTCTTTCTCCTTGTGGAATAGACCAAATGGGTCTTGTACCCTAACAGCTACAGGCCCGAGGCTGTAAAATCCTCTTAAAGGGCATTCAACTGTATATTCGATGAATGTCTCTCTTCTTGGACCCAATTCCATAAGGATGTAATTTGCTCCTTCTTTGATTCTCATGACTTCGGGAACTCTATCTCGTACTTCTAGAATTTTTCCTAAAGCAGATTGATTCTGCATACGTAAAGTCACTCCAATATCTCCATCTTCAAAAATACGTGCGCTTGATAATTTTCTCATAGCTGAAACATTAGATAGAGAAACGCCTTCCTCTCCTGTCCATTCTTCAGCTCTTCTACCGCTGGATGCTACGTCGGCGTGACCACCAAACAAAGCAGCCCAAGTCAAGAATACGAAAATTACCACAGCTATGGTAACCAGTTGTGAGTTTCTTAGCGTTAGCCCCAGCAAATACATAGCTACCGCTAAGGAACCTAACATCGCACTCTTACGACTCCACATGTATCAGTACCTCCAATACTAATTTCTGAAAAATCAGACTGTTGGAACTGGAACTTCACGAAGAATTGTTTGAATAACTTCTCCAGATTCCAATCCTTTGATTTGATGTTCCGGCTTTAGAATGATTCTGTGAGCAATTGCTAATTCAGCGACTGTCTTGATATCATCAGGTGTTACGAAATCACGTCCTCTCAGTGCAGCTGCTGCACGAGATGTCTTCAATAGAGCTTGAGAACCACGAGGAGAGGAACCGACCAATACACGTGGATCTTCTCTTGTCCTGCTTACGATTTCTACCATGTACATTCTCAGAGCAGGGTCAACATAGATGTCTTCACATGCTTGTTGCATAGCAATAACACGCTGTGGGTCTGTAATTACGTCAACATCCACTGCGTCTTTTCCACGATTGATACGTCTTGCAAGGATTTCATCCTCGTCAGCACGGTCTGGATAACCGACACTCATCTTGAACATGAAACGGTCAAGTTGCGCTTCAGGAAGCGGATAAGTACCTTCTTGCTCAACAGGGTTTTGTGTTGCCATAACAATAAACGGTGCTGGTAACTTGTGGGTTACAGTACCGATAGTAACCTGCTTTTCTTGCATAGCTTCAAGCAAAGCCGCTTGAGTCTTTGGCGGAGCACGGTTTATTTCGTCCGCTAGTAGTAGGTTACAGAACAATGGTCCTGGCTTGAATGTAAATTCACCCTTCTTCGCATCATAGATGTTTGTTCCTGTAATATCTGCAGGTAACAAATCCGGTGTGAACTGAACACGCTTGAAGTCACAACCCAACGCATCTGCGAAGGTGTTGGTCATAAGCGTCTTAGCTAATCCCGGGTAATCTTCGAACAGTAGGTTTCCGTTAGAAAGAATGTTGATTAGAACATTGTCGATGACGTGGCTCTTACCAATAATTACTTTCTGAACTTCGGCGCTAATCGCTTGAGCGATTGCTCCAACTGCCTGAAGACGTTCTCTGACTTCTGGGCTACTTTGGTGTCTAGGCTGTGCCTGTGCTGGCGCTGCTGGTGCAGGTGCTGCTGGTGCAGGTGCTGCTGGTGCAGGTGCTGCTGGTGC
>JAYPOA010000088.1:3223-6391 GCA_038130705.1 Methanobacteriota archaeon
CTGCTGGTGCAGGTGCTGCTGGTGCAGGTGCTGCTGGTGCAGGTGCTGCTGGTGCCGGCGCTTGTGGCGCTGGTGGTGCAGGTGCTGCAGGTGCTGCTGGTGCAGGTGGTGCCGGCGCAGGGGGGGCTGCTGGTGGTGGTGGTGCTGGCTGCATGTTTATTTCCTCCTTTCATTTTATTTTCCCCAACGTCGAATCTGTTGCAATAATTGCCTCAATTCTTCATTGGAATAAGAACGCTGTTGTGAATACAACAGCTCAATAAGTCGGGGATCTTTGATCATTGATTGTATCTCCCCTGGTGTTTTTCTTGCCATTTCATCTCTTGTGAGATCATGGAATTGCCGAACCTTAGACATCAAAGATTCTCTAACTCTTTGAAGATATTTGCTCGGATCTACTTTGTTTGGTCTCTCTCTAAATCTTGTCAAATCAAAGACATGTCTCCAATTTTCCTTTTCTGGAACTACCATGATTGCAATTGATAGCAAGGCCATCAAGTTTAGGACGATTAACCACTTCAAGAGTGTATCACTTGTCAGCATTACTATTGCACCCATTGCTTCAGTAAATGGTGAAGTAATGGCTGAAGTTACGTGTCTAGACTCGTCAAATACCACGTAAAAATTACTATTCTCACGTGTTACTGTAAGAGCCATACCATCATTGTCGTGCTCCATCATATCTCTGATTAGGGTGATGAAGTAGTCACTGTTACCATTCCATGCTGGTGTGTCGTCAGTATCTGCAAGTAAATCAGTCCAACAACTGGAATCCTGATAAAAACCAGAGTCGCACTGTTGCTTTCCTGTGACTTCTGCATCAGCGATGTCCCACAAATGGTTAGCAAATACCGAGTGGTCGGAAACAAATACAATACTACCAGTAACGTCAACTTGCCCTTCTGAAAATCCTTTTACTTTGTCAATGGTCTCTATTCCCGGATAATCCATTCTTATGATTAGACCTGTATTGTTGCCGCCAGGACTTGGGTTATCTGGATCGTTTACATCCATATTTTCTCTAGCGATGAAAGCTTGTCCTGAAGCATGTGCTAATATCTTGACACTTCGACTTGTATCCTCGTATTCTAATACCTGCATTGCGGTTGGATTGTGGAACAGAACTGGAAGTGCACAGTTGTCGTAATTATTTTCAGAAAGCATTGAGTCAGAACAGAATGCCTTCGGTGAGCCGTCATCTGTCCACACTTTGTTGACACCAGCAACCGCCCATAGTTTTCTTGCATCTTCTGGTGCTAAATCACCAAGCGAGTTTGTTACCTGATAATTTCTATCTGGATCAACGAGTGGCGCATCAAAGAATTTTACGTCGAATTTATCTGCAACTGTTTGAGCATTAGTCGAATTGGCGGCAATAATCACTTTGCCCCCTTTTGTAGTTACGAAATCGTAAATTGCATCAGCTTCAGAACTGTCGAACGGTTTTTCTGGAGCTGCAATGATTAACATTGTTCGATGAGGCTCCCTCCAATCATTTACTAACATAGGAGTAGACATTGTGTTTGCAATAACATATCCCATGTTGCCTTCTCCTGAGCCCAAATCAGACCTCATGGTTGAGATTTGTTGATACTGTAATTCTTCTTCACCATCGGTGACATATGCAGAGTAAACCGTATCCTTGTTTGATGATGCTGCAATAATCAATGATGTTGATAATAACATTGCGACGATAAATCCGATTAACAGCCATGTTTCTAATTTTATACCATTAGATTCTACATCTGCCATAACAAAAACCTCGGAAATTAAACAACGCTATTCATGTCGCAACTTTGCTCCACTCATATAGGTTATCGTGGGATGCGCAATTGAAAATTAAGAATATCAATGTAAATACATGAGTATCAATCTAAAATAATCCAATAAAAAACGATTACTTGCGGAGAATCGCCGCAAAAATAACAGTTAAGATAGAGAGGGAAAATGGAAGATATGGTAATGAGTTGTCGTCCATTGGAGAATCTACCTGATTTTCGCCATTTTGATCATCTTCATCATCCTCAGAAATTACCTCTGGCGCCTCTACATTAAAATCAAATCTCCCAACATAGCCGAGACTACTCCCTTCACTAACCGTATTTACTTCAAAGGTACATGTTTTGTCAGGATGGCTTGAAGGCGAAATCAACTTGATTACTCCGCTAACCTTTGTTGAAATCACAGTTCCTTCAGCAAGGCCAGAGACGACCACGAAATCCATCTGAGGACAACTTTTGAACGAGAAATCTATCTTCTTAATCGCATCATCTACATTTCCTTTGTTTTCTATCTCGACAGTAATTTCTTTGTCTGTACCCGCTTTCATTTTCAAATTGATGTCATTGATTGAAGGATAGTCAAACTCGTAAACAGGCGAGAATTGTAACTGCTTCTCTATTTCTTTAGAATCACTTGATTGCCCACCTACCATCAGATTGGCTATTATCGTAACTACATCGTAATACTGACCTCTAGCATCAATTAGTTTGTTAGCGTCATCGAGACCAGAACCTGAAATGGATATTTCGAAGGTTTCATTTGAGTTGGCAGGAACCGAAACAGAACCTGGATCGTCGATGGTAAAATCTTCGTTAGATTCTACTTCAAATTCAATATCTGCTGGAACAGGTCTTGAATTTTCTATCCAAAATTCAATCGTGATATCAAAATTAAATGAACTATCGAGTTGTAAAATATCTGGTTCACTATCGTCCTCCCAGCCTATTTCCCACTCATTTGAAGGTGTTTGAGACGAAGCCAACGGCGTTAGAAGAACGGTGGTTATCATTAATGCGACAATGTAACGCATTCAATCACTCCTCACATGCTCTTTTGACTAAGACTTTTATCATATTTCTGCGATACCTTGGTGGCAGAGACGTATTATTCACCGGTTTGACGTTCTCGAAGATTGTATCTGCGAGTTTTGCGATATCACCATTCGATTCTGAAACTTCTTCAGAATGTAGTCTAGGTATGCTCTCTAGGGCAGTAGTTGCCACTCTCAAAGAACCTCTGTCTCCTGACTTCCACGCGGCAGCGACGCCTGCTTCTGGGAAGTCCCAGGATTCTCTAAGCCTTAATTTTCGATAGTTGCCCGTCCAATCAGAGACATTCTCAGGGACCGTGATTTTCATCAGGACTTCTCCTTTGTCCATATGATTT
>JAYPOA010000089.1:0-5913 GCA_038130705.1 Methanobacteriota archaeon
GACATATACCATTACCAGATGGATGGTTAGATGAAAAGTTGGAAAATGATTCTAATTTTGTTTACCAAATCGTAGCTTACGATACGATAAGAAGTTCTGGTGAGAAGTTGGTCCAATCAGAGGATTGTTGGAATTTATGGACTAGAGAAAATCATCCATCAAATAGTAGTCCTTCCTCAAAAGTCAGATGGTACCATTCTAAAGACGAATTTAAAATTCAAGAAATAATTACTTGGATTGATAGCATAGACGAGGGAGTTAATGCAGAAATTGCAATAGTTGATGAAGAAATGGATGTTACTATGTATAGGATATCGATGGTTGACCCAACAGGAGATTTAACTCCTTCAACTACAGAAAATCATCCCAATTTAGGAATAAATCATCTATCTAGAAGATTTTACAGAAAAGACGAATTGGATTGGATGAACAATGTACAAAGTGAAGTTTCCGAATTATTTGATGAACTAAATAATCGTGGATTAATTGTACGCCCTGGCTTCAAATACGGCTGTAGATGGAGGGTGTATTCAACTCCGATAGAAGAGGACCATGCACCATGGTTAATGCAAATGCTTCAAGACGTTTCTAAAAATTGGGAAGGTGTTTGTTTATCTGTAAGGCTCGCCGAAGGGGTCAACAAAAGCTGGGTCATCGCCTTCAATGACGGTAAATGGAGATTCATCCAATTCAGAAGACACCTCCCCGGTAGATGATTCGATACCCAGAACTACCCAGACAGAGATTAACAAGAATGCAATTGGAACCAATATTGCAGGCTCAGTGAAAGATTCTATTGCTGAGGATTGTTCATTCTTTGCTGTAAGTTCTATACTTATTGCATATTTTTGTCCAGATTCTGTGGCCAAAACCAGTTCCCCTTTGATTAACATTCCATTTGTCAATAAATCCTTGTGTTCAATTGAAATCTCGATATATGATTTAGGACCAATAGTTTGGGTCTGGCTTGTCGATGCTATCCGAGACAATGCACCTTCAATACCTACTATCCAAGTTTGCTGACCACCTCCAATAGTATCAATTGGAATTTTTACGATGGTATTAGAGTTAAAGGGAATTTGACCAGTGAAGGTCGATTCTATTGGAATATTTCCTAAAATTTCAAATTCATGGCGAATGTCAACAGATGTTCCTGTTGAACAAGAAATAGTGCCTGTGATCAACCCAATAACACCAATGGTTCCTTCTGTTTGAAAATTTATTTGATTATCAATTACATCGATATCTCTTCCATCTGAACTTGATAGGAGGAATTCTTGACCATCACATCCACCCTCAAATGGAATAGAACTTTCAGGAGTCAAAATTGAGGTATAATCAGGGAAGTCAAATTCCGATAGATGTCCGCAATCATCTGATGAAAATGAGACAGTTACATTTGTGCCATTCACTGATACTTCAGCTATCCAGTCAACTAATATTCCATCTCTATTTCTAATCTGTATACCATCATACCCAAATTTTCCGCCATCCCAAAATAAATCTGATTGTTCTCCTTCATTTATTCCAGCTACCATGTCTTGATTTCCATCTGCTTCGATAACGACTAACCAAGGTCTCTCAGGATGAGAATTGACTGTATTGTCATCCACTGAACCTGCATTCAAATCTTGTTGGAGTACTAATACTCCATTACCCGGCAATCTCGAGTCAAACCCGTAATCACTACGATATTCAATCCAAACAAATTCGTTTTCGCCTATCGGTATCTTCAAAGAATTACCACCTTCTCCAATCCCAGTAAGTGTAACTACTGGCCCATTACAAGATGTACCTGGTAACCACTCAAGGTCAACAAAATCGTATCGTTCTACACCCATTAATTCAGAAGTTACAGTTGTGGGTAATGCTGGCCAAGCACCATTGCCATTCCAATTACCACTAGCCATGATATCCCATTTACCTATTCCTTTCCACGTTTGCGTGACAGTTGGCTCATGTACCGGGTATAAGTCTGCAGCTCCAAATTGGTGGTACATTTCATGTATTATGGTTCCAAAGTTGTTTGAATTATATTGACTTGCAATAGTGTAATACGCAATCTGTAAATTTTCTGAAATAGTTACTACATTGTCGATAGATGAAAAGTGAGACCAAATTCTCGAAGAGGACCCGCTACCATCTTCCTGTGGTTTGGCACAATGTAAGATAAGAAATCGGTCAACCCAACCGTCATCATTCAAATCATAATCTTCCCATTCTACCTCATCTAAAATTTCGTTAACAATTTCTTCTGCAAGTATGTGTGGATTAACTCCATTTTTACCAACATCATTTTGGCCATTCTCATCGTGACCGTAGTCTTCCATATTGAGTTTAGTTTGCACTATTCTATCGTGATATTTAATTTCTAAAGTGCCGTTTGGGTAAACTCCTTGTCGTAAATAATTCAACGCTGACTGGTCGATTAGAGTCGAGGCTCGATCTTGGTCACAATTAGCGAATTCATTTTGGTCGGGGAAGTCAATTAGTACAACAAACCATTTTTCATTTTCTTGCGCACCAACAAGTTTCCCCACCTCGTCATTTGATACTTGAATAGAATTATTTTCAACCCACTCGTTGATTGCGGACCCGTTGAAAAATGCGCCTATTGCAATAGCTGCAAAGAACAGCGCTATTGGCCAACCAAATATAGGTCGCATCAGTTGGTGTCAACTCATGGTGATGTATGAATCAATTGCTAACATAGGTCAATTCATCAACCATATTACCGATCAGATTTATTATTTCATCATCGTAGATTTTCAGGAAACCTTCATCTGACATTAGGTTCATTCCAAATTGAATTTCATCCCCATAGTAAATTTTTTTCACTTGATATTCATCTATGATATCTTTCAATCTATTTGCTACTTGATTATGACTCCATGGATCTAATAAAGACGCCATTGCTAATTTACAATCTAATAATGAATTGTCAGTACGTATCGTTCCCAAATGAGACAAATCGAGAGATTTGAAAGTACATCCCAAAAAATTCATTGTTTCTACGAACTTGGGATTCAATGATTCTAGCAAGCAGCCTGAAAATATCACCTGATTAACATTAAATCGTTTGATCGTATCTAACAACAAGTTTTGTTCTTCAACACTACGACATACCGCATCCAGTTTTATTACTCCCATTCCGGGTAAAGGTTCGGTTTTGGGAGAAGTGCCACAACATCGGCAATCAGCATAAAGCACACGTTGTAATTTGCCATCTTTGTTCAATATATCTTTCAGGCCGTAACCGATTGGCATTGGTTTTCGAAATTGTTTGTAGCCAATAACTTCGACAATTCCAGATGCTAAAATAGTCAATCCAACGAATAGTCCTGGCAATGAATTAGGCAGTAGGAGCCAAATCAACATCAGCATCATCCCGTGTATTCGTAATCTCCACCATTCTGAATTACCACTCCATAGCAATTGTAATTTTCCGGCTATTATTACTATTGTAGTAGATGCAATAATCAATATTGTTGTCCAAGTAATTGCTATAGAAATTTTCAGCATTTCTGCAGCATCATATTTGCCAACCAGTCCAGTTTCTGTATTGAAAGAATGACCGTATTCATAAAACTCAGGAATAAGAACAGTTAGTGTAAATGAAAGTGTCAAAATTGCAATCAACCAAAATGAAATCATCCAGACTAGAAAAGCCGTTCTTTCGGTTGGTAATAGGCCAGGTTTTGCAAAGTAATATGCTTGCATAATTATGAATGGTCCTGATGTCAAAATAGCCAATAATCCAGAGGATAGCCATCTTGTTCCTGCCCATTCTTCTGGGGAGAATATGTTGATGCAGGAATCATCACATGGGTCTAATTTTTCCAATACGTATCTCAATATTTGGTCTATTGAGAAAGACCAAATTACGGTTAGAATTAATATTAGAAATACTATTGTCGTTATTCGCTTTGATAGTTCAGAAAGATGTGATTGAAAACTATCCCTGTCATCGGTTGACAGGTACATATCGTTCATGTTATCATACCTGATCCATTGGTTTAGCTTCTGCTCTTGCCTGCACAATGGTCCTGTATACTCCAAAAATCGCCCATAGCATGCACAAGCCGATTACCATGTTGTAACCCCATGGAAGATGGGTATCAATACCCCAACCAAGGAATATTGCTAATCCAATGGCCATTACTCCTCTTCGTATTCCTTGTGGAACTGCGAGACTCATGTCTAGATGAGGAGGTCCTCCGCCGAATCTTCTTTCGTAGAATTCGCCCTGAATTACAGCGGCTACAATTAGGAGAGATAGTGTAGTCCAAAAGTATAAGTTACCTTGAGTAAAGTAATCATTTGCTAATTCAGACTGTCTTTCAGCTTCTATTTCTTCTGCGGTCTTTTGTCCAAACAGTGAATCATAGTCTCCTACACTAATAGTCCTCAAGTTCTCATCAGAATCAGCCGTTGAAGTCCCTGGTGCACTAATCATGAATGCTAATGTTGTCCAGTGGTCACCAGCGTCAGCATTGCCACTGAGGTCTACAACATTACCGGCTAGAGCGAAGTTAACATCTCCCACATCTTCTGAAGGCGACATCCATGGAATAACCCACCCGTTACCTATTGCATTTTGTGAAATAGCTCCAGATGAGCCTTCTACGTAGGTGGTGCCTTCAACTTGTGTGAAATTCCCAGCACCGTAATCCCAAATCATGAAACCACCAGAATTGTATGAACTATGGGTTAAGGTTATTGTAAAATTATATTCAGTATTGAGTTCGTACACCCGTGGTACTCCTGATATTGATAGGATAATTTCTGATGAAGGTGCATTCCCTGCACCATGACATGAGCAACCTTCTTCTGGAACTATGTTATTGTTGTGAATC
The DNA here is from genome assembly GCA_038130705.1 of Methanobacteriota archaeon. Lineage (GTDB taxonomy): Archaea > Thermoplasmatota > Poseidoniia > Poseidoniales > Poseidoniaceae > MGIIa-K1. Next base: position 4,857 of record JAYPOA010000089.1, read on the forward strand.
CAAGGCGGACCTTCTGACCATCCAATAGCAGGTCCCGCTAATAAAACCGATAGGGACACTACCAAGAAAAACGACATTCTCCTTGACATCAGTTGACCCCACCTGAAATTCCCTATTGAATATTGTCACATAATGCAGTGTAGGATTATGGAAATCACAAATCTTTGATTGCGTTATTCAATTCTGTCATCATTGCTTTTCCATCTCCGAATAACATCATCGTCTTATCTTCATAGAACAAGTCATTATCTACACCTGCATAACCTACTGATAGACTTCTTTTGATTATGACTACTGTTCTTGCTTGGTCAGCATCAATGATTGGCATTCCAGCTAATGGGCCCTCGCCACTTCTTGCTGCAGGATTGCAGGTGTCGTTAGCACCAATTACTAACGCCATATCACACTCAGGGAATTCTGGATTGATTTCATCCATTTCTATGAGTTGTTCATATGGCACATTTGCCTCTGCTAATAACACATTCATGTGACCAGGCATTCTGCCCGCTACTGGGTGAATGGCGTATTTTACTTCTGTATCGAATTTCTCTGCTACCAAATCAGCAAATTCTTTGACTTGATGTTGACATTGGCTTACAGCCATTCCGTATCCCGGAACTATGATTATTTTTTGAGCACCATCTGCCATCATAGCGACCTCTTCTGGATCGCTTCCGACTTTTGTTCTTGTTAGTTGCTCTTTTTCTCCACCGCCAAATGACTTGAAAAGTACATCTATCAGCTGCCTATTCATTGCCTTGCACATTATCATTGTAAGAATTAATCCGGATGCTCCAACAAGGCTACCTGCAACGATAAGTACGCTATTATTAATGATAAACCCTGTGAACGCTGCGGCAATCCCAGAAAGAGAGTTTAGCAAACTTACTACAACGGGCATGTCTGCACCACCTATTGGCAAAACCAATATGATTCCCAATATGCAAGATATACCGATAATTGCCCAGATGTATTCTTTGTTTGTTGGGTCTTCTATCGAGAGATAAATCAGAGCAAGTACGGAAATTAGCAACAAACCCTTCACAGGATTGAGCCA
>JAYPOA010000090.1:0-5825 GCA_038130705.1 Methanobacteriota archaeon
CGTTGTATACGATACCTTGAGAGAGTGCAATTGATTCGATTAGTGGAGCAGTGTTATCATTAGCTGAAATAACAGAAGGTGATAACACTCTGTTGACTGATTGATTCTCGGTTAGATTAACCATTTGTCCATCTTCACCAAATTCGAACATGAATTCTCTATCAATCTTAACATTTAGTCCAGATAGTGGGCCCTGAATAATCAGGTTTCCACTCGCTTCCCCGTCAACTCCACTCATGTATTCACCAGTCCAGTAGACAGTGTCAACAATGTGCCCATCCATTGGTACGGATTCGAACTGTTGGCACGTCACCTCAAGATGCATACCGTCTTGTCCGTCTAAAAGGAAAGTATCACCCACCGTTGCGTCTGTCGGCATGAAACCTGTCTCTCTGTTTACCTCAACCGCTCCGATGTCATCCTCAACCTCTGGAGGAGTTGGTGTGACTTCGATTGGAGAGTTTTCGTGAATTTCGTCACCGCTACTCGGGTCTGGGCCTTCTTGGGTCCATACTGTTCTTATTGTTCGATTTTCATAATCTGAATAAATTGAATCATAGAACCAAGATTCATTGTGATGTTGTCCCGCTCCGAGATTAGAATTGGGCAGAGCTGTTATTCCAGTCAGGTTAAACCATTCTTCTTGATGAACGATAATGACGTCATACATCACTCCAGTAGCATTTGCCTGAGAAGCCTGCCCCTCAATTCCTCTAACAAATCCGAAGTTTCCTTGTACGTCTCCGACGATTATTCCATCGATGTGTATGGTATCTTCTACTACAATACCGTCTATGCTTTCCTGATGGAAATCGTAGATCGTTCCGTTGATTTGCACGCTTGCGTTTTCATCCGACTCAGCAAATCCAAAAGTTCCTTCTCCAATCATCTTGTTAAGGTGGTCCACTCTTACTCCGTTTTCCCACCTCTCCACATTCTCAAAGGTTTCAAGGTAGATATCCATCCTCGTATCGTTGGTTTCGATCATCAACTCTGCTGAACCCTCAAACTGGTTGTGAGATAAAATTCTCTCTCCGTTTGAATCCCAGGTCTCAATTAACAAAAGTGCAAGATAGCCAGAGAGATTCATTGTTTCATCGTCTTCTTGGGTAAACATAGAAATTGTACCGTTAGCTTCCAATCTGAATCTTTCATCGATGATTCCGTTTATTGTCGACCTGTTAATCCAGGCATCACTAATTTCTCCTTGAATATTCATGTTTCCTTCAGAGTCATTATTACCAACATCGATTATTCCAGAACCTCTTGCTTCGAAGACCTGTCCTGTCATTTCTCCTTTGAATGATGTTTCATTTTTCCAAACTGTATCAAGGTCAACATCGATAGAAACACTGCCTTCTTCAGTATTTGTCAAGACATAAAGCGAGCCGTTGCCCATCTCCCAAGAATCAAGAGTATTGCCAATTCTTTGTTGCCATCCTTGTCCAATAAATTCAAGGATGTATGCTTGGCTACCGTTTTCATTTTCCCACTGCTGGTCCATTATCCACTCAGAATTGAGTGTAACTTCATGGTCATCAAGTGGTTGACCCCAAATTCCGATATTGATAATGCGAGATGTTTGGCCAGCAGTAATCGTGACCGTGTCACCATACATTAAATTCGAGTTTAGTATCACTTTCAGATTTTCACCTGTTGTGTCATATGTTAGGCTAAGGTTTAGGTCTGCACCTTGTTGTATATGAGTTACTGAAACGTTGGAAATCTCAACATCGCCAGTGATTATGTATGCATGTCCGTCTGTCCAGTCAACAAATATCTCGACTGTCTCGGAGGTCTCATTCGCACTCACATAGGGAACGAAAGACGCCAGTAGAAGCAAAACGATTACGCCGGCTTTTGTCTTCATGTTACTATGGTGGGCCTGCTCCATTTCAATACTTGTGTTCAACTGTCAGCCCCAATGGTCTGAAGTGAAAGCATTTGGATTGACTGGTTTGTCACCTTCTCTCATCCAAATATTGCCAGCCTCGCCATAAACATCTCCAAACGGATCGATTTCTACTTCTTCGACAGTTCGTGACATGTATGCCTCAACCTTCTCCTTTAATTCCGGCTTGAATCTCCAGTAGTGGATTCTCCACTCTCTACCGTCCCATAAGGTGGTTTCTTCAGACTCTGTGGTCAAAAGGTCATAATCTTGGAACATGTAAAACAGGTTTCTGTCAGTTGGTTCGAGAGCGTTGTCGATAATTCTGTCATAAAAACCGAAGAAACCGAGAGCGTGTTCAGCCATACCGCTGGCGACATCAGCATCCATTTCTGTATCGATATGTTGTCTGATAGCTTCTGTTAATTCTCGAATTGTCATTCCCATAATTTTCACCATCTTTGCCTATGCGGTATCGGAAATATTCCCCGCTGCGCAGTATTAAGTATAGGTCACGGTCCCTAATTAATACATCGACAAAAAATGCCAAAATCGACTATTTCAAAGCCTAAATCCCCTCGCGGTGTGTATGGATGCGGGATTCGCGGAGGGGAATTTCTTGGGTTTGCCCACCCCAGATGGTGACCCCGATATCATCATAGCATCCGTTCCTTATGAACTAACCACTTCATACGGACAGGGTACCGCAAATGGTCCATCTGCTTGTATAGAAGCCTCTGGACAGGTTGAATTGTATGACGACCTTCTGAAAGAAGAACTACCGGCTGGAGCGAACATTGTAACTATACCAGAGTGGAATGGTGAAGGTAACACGCTTCAAGAGCAACTCGACTCGATTGGCAATTATGCAAAACAACAGTACGATTCGGATGCCTTTCCAATATTTTTGGGCGGAGAGCACGGTATCCTTCCCGGAATTCTACGAGGCTGTCCTGAAAAAGTCACCCTGATTCAAATTGACGCTCACGCAGATTTGCGTGATGAATTAGACGGAGAACCATATTCTCATGCTTGTGCTATTGCACGGTCTCTTGATGAAGGTGCGCTCGGAGTATACCAAGTTGGAATTAGGGCTTATTGCAAGCAAGAAGCGGAATATATTGAGGGTGATGAAAGGGTAAACACGTGGTTCGCAAAAGACCTACTAAACCCCTGTACTGGGCAGCAATCGTGGACTGAATGGATCGATTCAATTTCTAAGATTGAAGGGCCTGTTCATCTAACAGTTGATATAGATGGTTTGGATGGCTCGCTCGTCCCAGCAACAGGAACACCAGTCCCAGGAGGTCTTACATTTTGGCATGTGGTGCAAACAATTGAAACCGCATTCGCTCATTGCAACATTATTAGCGCAGACGTGAATGAAATTGTTCCACAAGAAGACACGCCATTAACACAATTCACTGCAGCGATGATTGCAACAAAAATTATTGCAGCTAAAATAAACAGGGGGTGAGAAAAAATGTCGCATGGTTCCCACATCATGCTTGATTGCACTGGTTCTATTGGAATTAGTGGAGATTGGATGTTAGAAGTAATGAAAGTAGCAGTAGACAGGTCAGGAGCACGAAGAGTACATTCACATGTAGAAAATTTTGACGGGACGGTATCGCCTCCCGGCTTTGCAGCAGTAGTTTTACTCGACGAAAGTCACGTAAGCGCACACTGCTATTCCGATGTTGGCTTGTTAGCAATCGATGCCTTTTCCTGTGGAAAAACAGATCCTAGTTCGATTATCAACCATATACAACTTGAGCTGTTAAATGAGTTGCCAAACCTGTCTATAAATCAGCGAAAGCGCGTAGCAAGATTCCAGACCAAACCTGTTCACAACGGTGTTAGAGGATTTGTTGACCGTCATTTCAACCACTTCAATGCTGGCGCTTTGAGAGATTGTGCACTATCTCTTGACGGATTCTTAACATCTGGTGGAAAATTGATGGTTACTTTGGCAGGTGCTATGAGCACTGCGGAAATCGGTAAATCATTAGCACCACTAATTAGAACTGGAAAGGTGCATGCAATCACATGCACTGGTGCAAATCTTGAAGAAGATATATTCAACTTGGTTGCGCACAATTCCTACGAAAGGGTTCCAAATTGGAGAAATATGACCGAGGATGATGATGAGGCTTTACACGCTAAAGGATTCAACAGAGTCACTGATACTTGCATACCTGAAGAAGAAGCTATTCGTCACATTGAGGGGAAAATTCTCGAACAGTGGAAAAACAATGTCGCTTTCCCTCACGAACATTTGATGGCGATACTCGACGACCTAGAACCGGATATTCCTAAGTCGGATTCATGGCTATTAGCTGCGAGAGATGTTGGGATTCCCGTATTTGTACCTGGATGGGAAGATTCAACCCTCGGAAACATATTCGCATCCTATTGCATTAGAGGAGAAGTCGAAACTACGGCAGTAAAGTCCGGAATACATTACATGATGGAATTAGCAGATTGGTACAAGTCAGCAACCGAACCGATTGGATTCCTGCAGATAGGTGGTGGAATTGCTGGTGATTTCCCAATTTGCGTAGTTCCAATGATTCGTCAAGACATGGAAGAAGAGGTCCCACTTTGGGCCTGGTTTGGACAGATCTCAGAATCAACAACGTCCTATGGTGGATATTCAGGAGCTCCCCCGAGCGAGAAAATTACCTGGGGTAAGTTAGCACCTGGAACACCCATGCACATCATAGAATCCGATGCAACAATAGTTGCACCTATCTTGTTTGCCTACCTATTAGTTTAGGCTTGGAATGTATAAGAAATTTCCAATTGGAAATTTGATATTGCAATTGATAAATTGTTGCTTGGCCTGAGACGAAAATAATCCTTTGTAAATAGCCTGTAAACACTAATTTGATGTTGGTTGAGGGTGTGGCCTTCATCATGCGAAAGGTTGTTTTCCTAATCGGAGTCATGCTTCTCGCGCTCCCGCTACCGTTGGTTAGCGCAGACAGCAACTGGCCAGGAGACCCAATTGACAGTTATGTTCACCTTACTTGGGCTACTTTGACTTTAGACGTTAACAACTGGGCAGATGACAATCCTGACATCGTAGATCTCGCAGATATAGGAGATTCTTACTTTGGCAAGACATTGTGGGTTGTCAGACTTTCTGATTGGTCAATGGACACCAAAGCCGATGGTACTCCGAAAGAAATAGTTTACATCGATGGTGGACATCACGGTAATGAGTACCTTGGAACCGCTCTTGCCTATCTTTCTGCAAAGTGGTACATCAATGAATGGAATGCGGGAAATGAAGAAGCCATTAGAGTATTGCAAAATACGGAAATACACATTCTAATCATGTTAAATCCCGACGGAAATGATTTCGACACTCGATGGAATCAGAATCACACTGGAGGGTGGACCGACCCAGCTTCTGGGAGACCTGTTGGTGTAGACCTAAACAGAAACTATGCCCACTTTTGGAACAATTGTGAACCAAATAATCCATTTTCGCCCGGAGGTAGTGCTTTCAGCGAATCTGAAACGAGATCTAACGCTGAATACATGAATACAGTTGTTCCAGACGCGGACCTCTATGTTACAATGCATACTGGTGTTTGGATAATGTTGTATCCGTGGGGCAAATGGCCTGAACAGCCTTCAGATTGGGAATTATTCCACTTTATTCGAGATGATGTACACGCCGATATTTCGGACATACCAATACAAAATGCAAACCAGGGACTGTATCCAAATTGCGGTACAAGTAGGGATTATGGATACGGCGTAATGGGCTTCCCTACCTTTACATTCGAAACAGATGATGAACAATTCGTTCCGGGAAGTTTCGAAGCACTCAACGAAAGATTAGGAGAAGAAATGGATATCATGAGGTATCTTATCGACAATGTTTGGTATTGGAGAGCGAGACTGGTTGTAGACGACTTCT
>JAYPOA010000091.1:0-5754 GCA_038130705.1 Methanobacteriota archaeon
CATCGCGACTGTATTCCCACCCATCTGCTCCAGGATTCAACGAAAATGCAACTGCAACGAATTGCACTGAGGTGTTTGCTGGCATTGACCTTCCTCCATTTTGCCACTTACTGTGTTGTGCAGCAATATCCGGAGCTGATTTTTGACAAGCCCCACAATTGGTATCCATGAATTCTACCATGAACCATGTTCCATCCTCATCTCCATCTTCCCAGCTAGGATCTGTAAATGAATGCAAATCAAACGTTTCCCAAGTATTTCCGTTGTAAACTTGACCTGTTAATTCAGGCGCTCTATCACCTACTCCGATTCCAGTGTATACTGGGTTAGTTGTGAATGCAATGTAGGTAAATGTAGCAATGAAAATTACCGATACAAACATCAAACCGTCAGACCTTGCGCCTGCTTCGTTATTTAATTCTCTTCGAATCATTTTACTCCTCCATGATTTCAGAAATCAATTCCCTTGCAGTGTGCGCCACTGCGTCTTCACTATCATAGTTAACGCTGAAACCTAACTCTACAAGTTTGTTGATTGACAACATTGCCTTTGGGATATCTCCTGCCCAGCCACGGTCACCACCGGTATATTCGATTGCTGCCGAATGACATCCTGTCTCACGAATTACAATTTCAGCGATTTTTCTGACGCTACATGTATCATTTGAACCTAGATTAAACAAGTTCATTTTCTCATTTGTATTATTGATTACATGTAACATAGATTTCACGCAATCTTTGACCTCCATGTATGATTTTTCTTGCAAACCATTCCCTAGTACTTCCAATCTTTTTGGGTCTTTCTTCAGTTTATGGATAAAGTCAAAAATCACACCGTGGGTTCCTCTTTCGCCAATTATATTGGCAAATCTAAAAATCCAGGCTTGGAAACCAAAAGTTCCAACCCATGCTCCGATTAAACCTTCACCTGCTTGCTTTGAGGCACCGTAAAGTGAGATTGGAAGGCAAGGGCCGTGGTTTTCTGGAGTTGGCATTGGAGCATTCTCTCCATAAACTACAGAGGATGAAGCAAATGCTATTTTTGTAACATCGGCCAATCTCATTGACTCCAAAACGTTGTAAGTCGCAATTGTTCCCTCCTTAAGGTCAGTATCTGTAATTCGAGTTCCTAATCTGATATCTGGATTCGCTGCAAGGTGATAAACCATTTCAACTCCTTTGAAGATATTCTTTATCGAATCCAAATTTTTCAGGTCTGCATTGTGGAAAATAACCTTCCCTGAATCCACATTCTCTTTGATAAATTCATACACACCTGACGATAAATTATCGATTACAACAACCTCATGGCCTTCGTTAATTAATTCGTCAACCAAATGTGAACCAATAAAACCCGCACCGCCTGTCACCAGTACTCGCATAAAATACCCTCGTGAATCTTTGTTATAAGTCCTAGTAGTTCCTTGCTTGCTACTTGATTGCAAGATTTCACTTTTATTCACCCCTATTCAAAATCTTATAGCACCCTTGACAATGGATTCAGTTCGTTGTGTTTGGAGCAGCACAGCGGAATCGAATTATGCTCCAGGAGTGAAAAAACATGAACAAAACAAAACAAACAAACGAGCAAGAAAATGAAATACAAAATAGCACCTTAGTTGGATTTGCAAGAAAATCTAATGCTGGAAGGGCTGTTAAGTTGTCAATAAACACCTCTGCATTTGAAGAATGTGCGACATATGTCACAAGTGATGGGCAAACCTATGTTCAACTAATCGTAAGCCTGAACGCCCTAAATGGTGTAATTGATGGCAGTAGATCTGTTACTGCAATCAACCATCTTAATGATTAATACCGCAATTTATTGTTGTTACCAAAACCATCTGCTGTAATATTTTACAGGCGAATCACATATAATGGACTCAGCCTCGGGAAGAACCATGGAAAATGGCAAGTATGGCGGTTTATCCGTCATAGCTGGACTTCCAATGTACAACGAAGAGGAGACAATAGGTACCGTTGTAACTATCACAAAGGATTTTGTTGACAGGGTGATTTGCGTTGATGATGGGTCATCAGATTCAAGTGCAAGAATCGCTGAAACTTGCGGAGCAATTGTTCACAGACACAGAGTAAACCGAGGATACGGTGGAGCACTGAAGTCGCTGTTCAAACTGGCAAAGGAAAGTGAGGTTGACATCTTAGTAATTCTTGATAGCGACGGGCAACATAATCCCGAAAGCATTCCAGATATGATTCAACCGATCATAGATGGGGAAGCTGATTTTGTAATCGGTAGTAGATTTGTAGAAGGAGGTAAAACCGAAGAGATGCCAGCTTATCGAAGATTGGGCATAAAGGTCATTACAGCTGCTTCAAACTTATCCAGTGACTTGGATATTTCAGATACTCAATCAGGTTTTAGAGCATTTTCAAGAAAAGCGATCGATAGGCTTAGATTTGATTCAGATGGCATGGAACTTTCATTAGAAATGCTGGAAGATGCGACTGAGAAGAATCTAACGATAAAGGAAGTACCAACCGTTATACGATATGATGTGCCTAAGGGTAGTAACTTCACTGCGATTTCTCACGGCTTCGCTGTACTAGCATGGGCTATGATTTCTCTTTCCCAAAAGAAACCAATTCTCGTACTTGGCCTGCCTGGTTTAGGCTTATTTGCGGCAGGTTCAGCTATGGCCTTTAACGCAATCAATGGTGTTACGGATTCCGTAGATGCTATTGTTGGACCAGGATTGACGTCTATCTGGATTGGAGTATTAGGAATATCTCTTATGGCAACCGGTTTAGTACTACAGTCCGCTAGAAATTTTATTCGTCACTTACTGATTAAAGAGTTCGGAATTTCTTGAAATTCTATCTTTTAGGCACAGCATTCATGGATTGATTGCACACCCAAGTAAACATGGGAGACATACGTGAGCAACTCTCTGAGTACTCACGTAACGTAAAACAAAAGGTTGAGAACGGTTTAGACACAGTATATTCACAAGTTCTCACGCAACCAAAAACCACATTGGTACTGATGATTATTCTTTCAGCTTACTTAGGAAACATAGGCACTAATTTTCAGGACCAAATCGTCGATGATGTTGAAATATTTTTACCGGAGGGTGCAGAATCTACAGATTTATTGATTGAAGTAAGAGAAGAGTGGTCAACAGATGTTGGATTTATTTACATCAAAACACCAAATGCGTATGAACCTGAGATTTTTGGTGAACAGTATAACATAACCAATGTTGACATATTGCATGAAATTTCTTGGATTGAAGGAGATGATGAAACGACCTCTCCTGGTCTAAAGAAAAGTGGTATCGACTGGAATAAAGAGGACCACGGAAAGCAAGATGGGGTACTATGGATAATTTCAATATCTCAGATTATCAAAGAAATCAATTCGAGCGATGGAAGATTTAACGAAGCAATGTGCAACAATACAGGTGAGAGGTTAACTGCGAATCTAATTGATTGTAATGTAATTTCTCAGGGGCCAAATGGAGGGCTGTATGCCATTCCCGATCAGCAACAGAGAATTGATGAGATTGTGAACCAATCAAATGGATCACTAGGAGCCTTAGCAAAGGACACAAACGGTGACGGGATATGGGACACGACTGCAGTTTTAGTTGGAATGATATCTGAAAACCAGATTGATCAAACGGGGAAATGGGAAAATTACAAGGAATTTTTTAGCCACGTGAATGAAATAATCTCTGAAAGTAATCGGCCACAAGAATATCGTACAACGACGATGACCCAGACGGGACTGTCGAAAATTTTGGAAGATGTTTCGGATGCAATTTACTTAGATTTACTCGACATGATGCCTATTTCATTGACATTAACTGTTTTAGTTGTTACTTTATTGCACAGATCTTGGAAGGTTGTTGTAATTTCTGGAACTCCAATCGTCATGGCACTCGCTGTAACTTTTGGTGCATCAGTATTATTAGAAATGACATTAACTCCAATGATTATTGCTACTTTCCCAATTCTAATTGGATTGGGAGTAGACTACGCACTTCATATGGTCAATCGAATTGAAGAAGTGCGGAAAAAGCGGATTGATGCCGCAGTTGAGGAAAACGAAAGGAGAAGGCGTAAAGGCCAACAATCTACAGAGGTGCCTGATTTGTGGGACCCTGAATTCTACCGCTCTTGTGTAATGGAAATGTCACGGACTACGGGTGTTGCAGTACTTATTTCAGCAGTTACCACAATCATCGGGTTCTCAGTACTAATTATGCCAAGTATTGTATCGATTGTACCAATACGTTCAGTGGGAATGACATTGGTTGCAGGAATTATGGCTACACTTGTATTTTCGATGATTTTGGTACCAGTACTGACCTGGATTTTACGTTTCAACAAACGAACGAATCCTCCAATGTGGGGCTCAATCGCCAGATTCCCAGTAAAGGGATATCTAATCATAATAATGATAACAGCAGGCATAACATTAGCAGGATTTGCAAATCTTGACCAATTGGACAAGCCAATATCTGGGAGTGACCAAACACCAGACAATATACCATCGATGGAAGCGATGGTTGAATATTCAAACACTTTCTCAGGGGGTCAAACCTCCTTGTTCATTTTTGATGCATCACAACATCTAAACGACCAAGAAATGAAAATTCGTTCACTCGAGGTATTGGACGCAATGGACATGCTTGAAAACCAAATAGAAGCTGTTCCCTACACAAATACAACCAGTCTAATCACGTTTTTGGAATCAATACCTGTGACTATTACCGAACCAAATTCTGGAATCACATTGTATGAGGGCTCCCTATGGGACCTACTTCACGATGAATGTTGGGAATCGAACGAGCCAGAATGCGCCGCATGGATTGCATTAGATGCCACTTCTCCTGATATGAAAGGGCGAGAACATTTGCGAAAGGATATGGTAAATGTAGCATACGATACTTTGTCCAAGGAGGTGCAGTGGATGCTTACAAACGAAATTGGTAGCAAAGCATTGGTTTACGTTTCTCAGCCATACATGAATCTTGATAATGCAAGCCTGCTAAGAGACGAGATTGACTTGATGTTATCTGAGCCACTCGAAGAGGGAGGAATTCGTGTTTCTCCTCTTACAGGAGGTCTACCTGTCAGTTTAGATATCAACGAAGGTATTCATGACACGCAGACTTATACAACACTTCTAACGATGATCATTCTAACTATAGTAATGTGCATAGTTTTCAAATCTGTTAGAGTGGGAATAATCACAATGATACCTGTGGCTACAATCATAGTTTGGCAACCACTTCTGATGAGTTCAGGAGATGTGAATGTAAATATCTTCACTGCCATGATTGGAACAATTGTCTTTGGAATTGGAGTTGATGATGCGATACACGTCATGCACAGAATCCAGGAGGAAGGAGAAAGTGCAGTTGGAATAAGTCATTCTATAGAAAAGACTGGACAGACTATTTTTGAAACCACGGCGACAACTGTTGCTGGATTGGGAGCAGGATTTTTCGTTGCCTTCCCGGGATTAGTTAATTTCTTCATACTAATGATGCTACTAATCGCATTTGCTTTTATCACAAGCGTATTCGTATTGCCTGCTTGTTTGACTGCTGAGAAGGTAGCGAGGTCAAAAATCACTGGAGAGCCTTCCTTCATAGATTATGGAGAAGGAATTGTTCTAACTGATTCGAACATGAAACCGGTTGATGCGATTATTGATTAGTTGGAGGATGCAGGGAGTAAGCCCCTTTCTGTTCCCTTTCGGTGACTGCATTCAACTAAGCA
>JAYPOA010000092.1:0-5654 GCA_038130705.1 Methanobacteriota archaeon
TGAATTAAATGCAAGGCATAACCATTTCTCCCGTTCATGATAGGGTTTCAACTGTGGAATGAATTGATAATTTTTGCTTCAGCGGATTGTAAATGCTCAGAAACGGTGGCCTGCTTGACATCTAATACTCTCGCAATATCTCTCTGAGTACACTTTCTTGGCCTGCTGTAATATCCCATCTCAATAGCGGTATCAAGCACTAATCTTTGCTTCTCAGGAAGGATATCTCTGAACTCTGGACCCTGAAGAGATTCAGACCCTAATTTGACAGTAAATCCATTGCCAACTAAATCCTTGAAACCGTTTCTGACATCTCGAAGTGCAGCAGTAGTTCCACGCATAGTGATGGTGAATTTGTTCATGTCCAATTTGGTTGGATAAACCCACCAAACATTCTCGATTTTGGCAAACATCAATGGTATAGGCCCTGACATCTTCGCTTTTACCAGTGCTTTGGAATCTGTTTTGCTGATAACTTCACGCACTGAGAGGCTCGGTAGGTCAAGCTCAAGCGACCCTTCATCTACAAAATCAAGTTTCATGTAGCAGTTTAGACCGTCGGTATCCCAATTTATCATCGAGACAAACTCGCATGAGTTGAAGAAGTTCTGAAGGGCCCGTCCGGGTAATTCTTTACCTGCCTCAAGCGTGATTTCAACCTGCATATATCGCAAATCTAACTCACGAAAAGCTGAATTTGCAGGATTAACAATCACGCAATCACCAATTTGTAGATCAGTCTTCTCCAGCTTCAAACATTCCAAGCACTCTTTGGAGTTCTCTCAAATCGTCCTCGAGCATCTGCTTTTCCTTATTGTCCAAGTCTGGATCTTTCAGTTTCTCGTTGATAACTTCGATTTCTTCCTTAGCCCTTGCACGTTCCTTAGCGAGTTGCTTGTCTTCTTTGACCATCTGAAGTTTAGCCATTCTAACACTGGCTTTCTTGTGATTCTTATTGTAGGCTGTATCTTCGCTACCTTTAATCTCGACAGACTTAGGGTATGGGATTTCAATTCCTTCCTCATCGAACTTTTCATCCAAATTTTTCAGTAACCAGTCCCTTGCTACATATTCATCAGAATAATCTTCAACCCATCCAAACATTCTGAAGACCTTTGCGAAGTCTCCCAATTCTGTAAGCAATACACGTGGTTCTGGTTTGGAGAGAACATATGGACACTCCCTCATCATTTGCAGAATAGTGTACTTGACGTGGTCGATATCTTCACTGTAGCCTACACCGATGTCCTGAACAAGGGAGATCCTGCGACCCTTTCCATCGCCTCCACCTCTTGCGTGATTGATAACAGTCGAATTTACTAGGCTGTTGTTTGGGATAACAACCAGTGTTTCTTCATGAGTTAGTATCTTTGTGGAAAGTATTCCAACAGATACCACTGAACCAAGGTTTCCTTCAACCTCGATTCTGTCACCTACTTCGAATGGCTGGTCTAGTGCCAGCATGAAAGAGTTGACGATGTTTCCAAGTGTTTGTTGCATGGCCAAACCGATAATCAATGAGAATACAGCCAGTGATGCTAATACACCAAGTAATTCGATTCCAAGTTCTGAGAATGCGAGATACAAACCACCGAACCACGCCGCGGCTCTCAACAAGAAAACAATCAGCGAGTTGCTTCCAGAGACTGTCACGCTTCCTGCATCACTGAATCTGTCCATGATGACTGGGATCATTATCTTCAGTGCTACACTGACAAGCGATGTGCTGAGCAAAATATACGATGCTTGGAAGAACGGTTCAAGCGACTGTACTAGCGAAAATCCTTCACCGTGTACCCATTTCATTGTTATCTGAACACCGAGGATTGAAATGAAAATGTAGCCCCGCTTTGAAACAGGTTTGTACAATTTGTCATCCCAGTCGAAAGGAGTTTTTTTCACGAAATCCAAAACTACTTTCTTCAATATTAATCTGAAAATTCCCAAAACCAGCAAGGTTGCAGTTAGACCAACGACCCACTGCGCCCAAGTATCAAGTTCATTCAACCAGTCTACAGCATCGCCTATTTGTGACACGACTCCCCGTCTCCTTATCTATCATGAAAGGCAACCCATTCATGATAGTATCGTTTCGCTAAATTCCAACTTTCCAAAATCCATTGGTTAATAACGGACTGATTTCAAATGAAATGTGTGCGAAAGAAAATAGATGATTATGCATCTATTTTGCATTGAAGAGGTGGAAAAATGGCAGACGATTTTGATAAAGAATTTCAAGAAGAGATGAAAAGATTGGCAATGAGGATGGATAGCGAAAAATTTCCTGATTTTTTCAAGGACACGTCTGATTATTCATCGAGCAGAAGAGAAACAAAAGTAGTATCCTCCTCCAATGATGATTCAACCTTTTCAGTAAATACTCCGATTGGCGTGATTAATGTAGACTTCGAAAAATATGAACTCGCAAGAAAGAAGGCTAGACAAACAGTTTCTCCACCTCAGACCTCACTGGGAAGACAGATGACCATCGAATTCTTAGATGGGAATGAGTTTCATGACCACGATTTCTGGCCACACAATCTCGGTTCTTTGATTAAGTTACACATGGAGAAATTTTACAACAAGTCGGATATTGTCAAAGAATTCGATATTGAAAACGGCAACTTGATTGCTGAGCCCACTTATGGCAACATCGCTATTGGCTCTGAAGGTGTGAAGAGGTTCTTTCAGAATGGCTTCAGATTCTACGAGAGAAACGGAGAGAAATTTGCTATTATTTCCTCTATGGACCAAGATGGCGACCAAAGGTTGGTATATGTCACAGAGAAAGAAGGGAGAGGAATTGAGCTAATTCAGGAACTCGTTGCTGATTTTTACAAAAATGGGCCTCTGAAAGGCGCCTTTTTTGACATGAAGTTCAACTTTATTGAAAGAAGTAAAAACGTCGAAAAACTACTTGCATGGAACCCTACCATCAAACAACAATTAGAAAGAGACGTAATTCAATTCCTAGAAATTATGCCAATCTTGAATGAAAACGGTTTACCAAACTCAAGAGGAATCATACTTGCAGGACCACCTGGTACTGGAAAAACGATGTATGCAAAGGCATTAGCATGTAGAACCAATACTACAACAATCCTTATTTCAGCAGAGATGATTAATCAAAGATTCGAGGTAAAGAGTATCTTCAGACTCGCAAGAAGACTATCTCCCTGTCTCGTAATCATCGAAGATATCGACACAGCAGGAACGGTGTCAAGAAGGTTCACCGATCACCCAATCTTGGGTGAATATCTACAATCCATGGACGGAATGGAGCCAAATGATGGGGTTGTTGTTGTAGCTACGACCAACCACGCAGAGAACATCGACCCTGCAATTTCTGACAGACCTGGAAGATTTGACAGAATCATTCAGGTTCCTCTTCCTGATAAGTCTCAAAGAAAGCAGATTATTCAAAATCTGCTCATGATAATTCCTGCCGAAAAGATTCCTAACAAAACTTTGCAATCGATTGCAAGTAGGTCGTCAGGCCTATCGGGGGCTTGGATAAAGGAACTAGTTCAGACAGCATTCATTGAAACCGTATCTCAAGGTAGAGAAACTATCACCATTGCAGACCTAGAATTTGGATTACAAGACGTCCTTAGTAGAAGAGGAATGGCGTACATTCCAACAATGAAACTAAATGATGCAAAGAATGACAATTCTAGCGTTTATGTAGCCTAATTCTTCATAAAAATTCCAATTGGAAATTTAATTTTGCAATTGCTAATTACTCCGAAGATTCTTTCCATGTCCCATGGAAATTCTCTGCATTATCGACTCGTATGAATAGGTCTAATGAAGACCAAACGAGACTGTTGAATCCACTCGCCATTCCTTCCTCTCCACCGGCTTTCGCAGTCATGAATTCGAGCGTGTCTGAAGGAGAATGCCACTCTTGCCAGAACGAGATATCTCCACCGGGGCTAAAGAAGTTGAATGTTGGATAACCAGCAGAAAAGAATGAACAGTGGTCAGAGGCACAAGATTCAGCTATTTGCCAATAGATCGGATTTCCTTCTGTTGGTTGGTAGGCGAGATCTTCATCGATTGTCGTACCAACCCAGTCAATCATCCTCTCCATGTTTTCCTGACTCGCTCCTGCAATACTGATTGACCAGTCGTATTTTGTTGGTTCAAAGATTTCACCGCCGGGGCCAACAATGGTTTCGGTTAGCGGAGTTATTGGATAGTTCAATGAAACCATGTCAAAGTTCATGTAAGCCCTTACTGAAACGTTCTCTGGAAGGTTTGCTACATACGCCCTCGAACCGAGAAGCCCTTCTTCTTCGCAAGCCCACAAGGCAGCCACTACTGTGTGGTCGAACTCCATCTTTGCTAATGCTTGAGCCATTTCAAGTGAAACTGTAGAGCCAGAGGTGTCATCGTTTGCTCCTTCATTAGTGCCACCACTCGGTGGAGTGAAAGCGTATGCTATGTCAAAATGACCACCGATAACGATGTATTCATCAGGGTTTACTCTGCCCCAATTATATCCTACAACGTTGAGCTGGTCTGGGTCATCTGGATATCTTGTAACCTCCACAAAATCAAAGCCCATTTCCCACATGTCTTCTGCCATCGCTTCCGCTGCGTTTTCGTAGTTAGCACCACCTTCGTGAATAGATGCTGATGCACACCACCTGCTGTTGTAACTGGTCGTAAGCATGTCGATTGTGTCGTATGCTCTTCGTCCATCGACTAACATCAGTTCAGAGCTATCTTCAAGAGTAAGGTTGGCAGACCAAGATTCTTCACCTGCGGTTATTGTCAATGCGATATCATCTCTCTCTGAGTCCATTACCAAGAAATCCAATGTTTTCTGAGAAGCAGGGTAAGTCATTTGTTCCGCGTCTCTGAGAACTCCGAATGAGTCCAAGAAGAATAAACCTGGTGAACGATTTACAGTCCAATCCACATTGGAATCCACTTCTATTGACATATATTGGCCACGAGTAGCGCTCAATACCTCTTGCACAGTTAACATGGGTTCTTTTTCCTCTTCGACTTCTTCGCCAAAACATCCACTGAAAGATGCAAGGAAAAATACCAGAACAATAAACACCGCACGCATATTATCACCACTCACAAGGCTCCAAGTACTGTTTTCCACCCATCAAAGGAACGAGGATTTCAGGCACTCTTACTCTTCCATCCTCGATTTGATTCTGTTCCATAATTGCTACAAGTGCCCTGCTTGTAGCAACCGCTGTTGAATTTAGTGTATGGACCGCTTCGTTACCATCTGTCGTCCTGTAGCGCATTTTTAGCCTGTTAGCCTGGTAGTCGGTACAATTTGAACAAGAAACGATTTCCTTGAAGGCGCCTGCTCCTGGAAGCCAAGCTTCCAAATCATACTTCCTTGCTGCAACTGTTCCCATGTCTCCAGTGCAAATGTTTACCACTTCGTAGTGTAGACCTAAAGTATCCCATAAGTCAACACAATTTTTCAGTAAATCTTCGTGGTGGTCCCACGATTCATCAGGATGACTAATTACAATCTGTTCGATCTTGGTAAATTGATGCACTCGCCAAATACCCCTATCTGAGAGGCCGTGAGCACCTACCTCTCTTCTAAAACAAGGGCTCACTCCAACCATTTTGATAGGTAGCAGGCTTGGCTCGATGACTTCATCCATGTACAT
>JAYPOA010000093.1:0-5610 GCA_038130705.1 Methanobacteriota archaeon
TGGTGGACGCTGGGGGATTTGAACCCCCGGCCGCTTGGTTGCAAACCAAGCGCTCTTCCAGCTGAGCTAAGCGCCCCTATTTCCTGCGGGAAAGTTTCTCCCTTTTGAGGATTCACACGCGGTCGACGGTTGCATCACGGTCTGGGCCAAGTCCAACAGAAGTAATTGGTACTCCCAAAATCGATTCTAATTTAGTGATATAATTTTGAGCGGCAGCGGGAAGTCCAGAGAATCCCAAGCCTTCATCATTACATTTCTGTGCTATGCCAAGCCATTCCTCGGTCGAATGGCCTGCAAAGCCAGGCATTGTGACATAGATTGGTTCACAATCTTCCAAAGCGATTGCACTCGCTGGCATTTCATGAATTTCGGAATCACCCATTTTGTAGCCAACGCATATGTTGATTTCATCCAGACCACCCAGAACATCTAGTTTTGTTAGGGCAATTTCAGTGAATCCATTAATTCGGTTTGCGTGCCTCATAACTACTGCATCGAACCAACCACATCTACGCTTTCTTCCTGTCGTTGTGCCGAATTCGTGACCAACTGTGCCAAGGTGGTCGCCTACTTCATCAAATAATTCCGTTGGCATGTGTCCATGACCTACGCGAGTGATGTATGCTTTTGTTATTCCAATGACGTTGTCTACATGTCCCGGATGTATTCCTGCACCGTGGGACGCATTCCCTCTTGAAGTAACTGAAGAGGTTACGAAGGGGAAGGTTCCTTGGTCGATATCCAACAAGCAACCTTGGGCGCCTTCGAGGATTATTCTTTCACCCATTTTCAGGGCATTGTCTAACAGTATTCCAGTATCGGTGATGGCAGAGCCAAATCTATTCTTGATCCAACCTATCTGTTCTTCTAATTCAGACGCTGTTACCCTCTGACTACAACCTGCTGATTCCAAACTCTTATTTTGCCGATTAGCCATTTCATCGAAGTCACAATAGTCGAGGTCTGCAAATCTCAATCCCACTCTGTTTATTTTGTCGGCATAGGTTGGTCCAATGCCACGTCCAGTAGTTCCAATTTTCTTGTCCAAACCGTCAATGTAGGTGTGATATGGAAGAATAATGTGTGCCCTGTTAGATATGAATAACCTATTTCCAGAAGGGTCGACGCCACCTCCAGCTGTCCAATCGTTTAGTTCTCTATCAAGAACCCATGGATCGATTACCATTCCGTCTCCGAGGACGAGGCCACAATCTTCTCGAGTTATTCCAGAAGGAAGTAAGTGAAATTTCAGGACCCTGTCTCCTAAAACAACGGTGTGGCCTGCGTTATTGCCTCCTTGGAATCTTGCTACCCATGTAGCAGACTCGGCTAACCGGTCAACCAACTTGCCTTTTCCCTCATCTCCCCATTGGGCTCCTAAAACTACGGTTGCTGGCATCTTCGTCAACCAACTGTCATAGCATTAGGTGGATAATATAATCGCTTAGTTATGTTGATTTCAAAAACGCAGGAATGTGTAAATATGGCGTTGCATAGTGGAATAAAATTGCACATAATCGCGAATTCATTTTCCAGATTTGATGCAAGAAAACCACGGGTTTAAATAGGTCGCCATCCAATTATATACGTTACAGTGGGAAGCGATTGTTAGAAGTAGAATTGCGGGGCCAGAAAATAGTTAGGCTTGCGATAACTATAATAACCGTTCTCATCTACTATGTAACTCGAGGTTGATAAGATGTATAGAGACGACGTGGACAAGAAACAAGAAGAGCAGGAAAAGGGAATTTGGAGAAACCACGAATCAAGGGGAAGCCTTGGTTCTGTAAGGCCTCACAAATCAATTGTAGACGGGCACACCAGTCCATGTGAAGACTGTGGAGTAATCGATTGGAAGTCAGATGACTCGAGAGGAGAGGTTTCGTGTAACAACTGCGGATTAGTCGTGGAAGAGAATACAATAGACCCTGGAGCAGAATGGACAAACTTTGAAAATTCATCAGGGGACAGGTCAAGAGTTGGACAAGCGCCTTCTTACCTCTGGGCTGACAGGGGACTTAACACTCACATCTCAAGAACTGACCTTACCTCTTCCGGAGCTTCTAGGTATGGTATCAGTAGCAAAAACCTCAGAGCCTTTCGAAGGAGGCGAGTCATTGACGAGAGGAGTCAAACTAGAAAGAGCAGGATGCAGAATCTCATCAAGGCCAATGACCTCATCAAGAATTTTTCAGGACTCACCAAACCCCAGCAGGAAGTAGCTGCTAGGTTGTACTCCAAACTCTCAATGTCTGGATATGTTGCGGGCAGGTCAATCGATGGCGTTGTGGCGGCTGTTTGTTATCTTGTAGCAAGAGATGATGGGACGCCTGTGCAAATCAAGGAGCTCGTCGAGAAGTTCAAAGTAAATGAAAAAATGTTGTCAAGAATGATAAGACAAATCGCAAGGAAACTAGGCCTGCAAAGATTAGTCTCGCCTGAAACCTTTTTCAACAAACTAATTTCCAAATTAGACCTTCCTCCCTCGATAAGAAAAGAATTGGACGCAATGTGGGCTAAAGTCAAACCGAAGACGGAACTTTGGCAGGGTAAAAAGCCAGTTGGAGTGGCAGCGGCGATTGTTTATGCGGTAACCAAAGGAACCGTGCACAAGAGAACGCAAGCGGATATCTGCAAGCACGCTGACGTATCCGAAGTTACGATTAGAGGTCTCCTAAGAAACATAGAGTTGGCCTTAGACCTGGCTTGATACGTCACAATCTTGATGAGATGTAGCCTACGGGGTACAAGCATGAGTAGCCGAAGAACCAATAGCGTCCAGCGTAAGGTAAGGATCCCTTCAAGTTCGAAGAAGAAGGGTAGCAAGGCAAAGGAAGAGAAGACTGGGGAGATGCCATGTTGTATCAACGATTGCAAAGGATTTGCAGATAAACACATGGGTGGCAGGTCACTAAGTCAGGAAAATGCTATCGAAACTTGGGGAGAAGGCACATTCACAGTAAGAAAGAACCGTGTTAGAGTCTGCAAGAGTTGCTACAGAGCATGGAAGAAAGACAATAAAGACGAAAAGAACACTCAGTTCTAATCACTTTCACTTTCACCCGTACCCTCTTAGAAAAGCAAGAGTACTGTAGTAGCATGTTTCAGATGTCATGAGACAGTTCAGAGCAGTGATTAGGTCCCTTGTGACCAGATATGGCACATTAGTCGCTTTAGATGATGCATCGATTATTTGGAAACAAAAGGGTGAACGAGAAAGAAGATTGAAATTACCAGCACCAGCTAGTGTAATCCTAGGTTTGGTTGGGCCAAATGGTCGAATTAACCGAGTGGTAGTTGGAGATGATTATGGCGGAGTCAGCTTCGTTTCAATACCTGAAATGGAATTGATTGAAAGATACGTTGTTGGAACGTCAAGGATACGTTCAATCTGTTGTTCTTCAATTAGTGGAGAAAGTATACTTGTGGGATGTGAGGATGGTAAAGTGATAATGGTTGGTCAAAATGTTCCCGACAACATGGTTCTACTTTTCGAACTTGATGGCCCTGCATCTGCTTTGAAGGTTGAAGGAACTAATCTTCATATCCATCAGGGATGGGAACGAAAAGTGGTTGATTGGTTAGGTGAAAAAACTCTGATGGTGCCTGCTTGATCATTTTTCTTTGAGAGCCCATGGAGGGTCAGATACTAGAAAATATGCAGTTCTCGCTGGTCTGGGCCAACTTCTTGGCACTTGGCCGGAATCATCGTGACAATCCTCGAAAAAATTGAGGTGTTGGTTCAAGACTTCCTCAACTCTATTCTCACCTTTGATGGTAGAGCCTCGAGCTGGAACTATGCTTTTTGGCGCAAGGTCATAGATTGTTTTGAATGAAGTTATTAGTTCAGGCAGGCTTCCTCCCGGCATATCCCATCGCGTTGGATTATCCGCTCTAGGTAACAAAGCACCTGCTACAAGAACTTCTCTTTCCGTTTCGAAAAAACCCATTCCATCTGTACAGTGCCCAGGTAGTGATAAGGCTACTAATTCTCCATCACCTAGATTGAATTTATCTCCTTGCATAATGGGATTACACTTTGTACTTGGCATATCAGAATCGTATCGATTCGCCCACGTTGAAAAAAAATCTCCAGTCTCCATCACAGATACCGCATCAGAGTGTATGTATACAGGAGCATTTGAAAAAGCCTCACTGATGTACTTAGCGGCTCCAGCAAATGGGAATCTTTGACTTGTAAGTAGGACTTTTTCGATTGTTGAGTCTTCTCCGATGTGACCGATTATTCTCTCGACTTGTAACATTTGATGCCAGTTAGTTCCCGTGTCCACAAGTACATTTGCTTCCTTACCTGCAAAAATTATTGCATTGGAATCGTGATGGATTCCCGGTAGTCGAATGATTCGCACAAGAGCCTCGAGATGGTTGCTTCCCTTGAATTAAGAGGTAAATTGGAGATGGTTTGGGTTAAATATGGGAAGTAGGTCGGCGAAATATGGCTCGTTTCCCTGAAGCAGAGAATCGCATGTTAAAGCGAAGCATCTGTATGAAGTGTAATGCAAGGAATGCAGTTCGAGCAAAGTCTTGTAGAAAGTGTAGCTACAAAGGACTACGCCCTAAGAATATTGAGAGAAAGGGCGCTTGATCATAGACCTAAAATTGGCAACAAAAATGCCATCGGTCCACCAATAAACAATAGCGGAAGCGTTGCTGGCCACAAGAATACAAGCAGAGGATATTTTCTTGTAATCCAAACAGAATCGACCCCATTTTCCTTCAACTGGTCAATAGCAGACTGTAATTCTTCATTTGTTGGTGTTTTTGACGGGGCCCTTGTTTTGTGAACTATTTTCTTTTCACCACTTGGCATTTCAGCAATTGATGTCAATAACCATACATGTGAATCCATCACGTGGTCTACATTCATTTTTTCAGCGTGCCAAATAAGTTTCATGTTTGTTTGACCATTCTTCAAATTCTTGACGACCATTACCAGTGGTAAAATTAGGAACGCAAAACCACCCCAGACCAGTAGTGCGATTGCTGGAGGCATTGCAATTACTGCATCGTCCATGTAATCGGAAAATACAACTGGCACACTTGCCCAAGTCGGCAAGAGTATCGATACCCACATCAATCCTTTACAATCAGCTCCCCCGTGAATCAGTCTAGCTCTCCAAGCAAAATCAACAAGAGCAATCGGTATGAAAACCGATACAGTTGACCACCAAAGAATCGATTGTTTTTCTCCTTCTCCGTTAAGTATGTTTATTAGGTCATCAGAATAGTGATTCGAAATGCCATAGGCAACTCCTAAAATTCCGATCAAATACCAAAATGTGACTGCAATGTCTAGGGAGTTCTTCTGTTTTATGTCAGATAATGAAGGTCTACCGATAACCGCAATGGATGCATAGGCAACTACAGCGGCTGCAGAGGCAAAAATGTACCACTCAGCTTCCTGATTTAGCAGGTCAAGAGTCCATAAGAAAATGGCTGGTTTAGACCAGGTGATCCAAAAATCGTTGGGAACTCTTCTTTCCTTGTGGTCTAACCATGCGGCAATTCCTAAGGCTCCAATCAATACCAAAATTCGAGTCCAAGATATGATTTCAGTGGACTCCATGTTTTATCGGGTACTGGCAATTA
>JAYPOA010000094.1:0-5550 GCA_038130705.1 Methanobacteriota archaeon
ACAACCATGGCCTAACATCGTTTTCATGTTCTTTCAAAGTTGTCTTTGCCCATTCAGGTAGTGACTCAAATGAATCATGATTTTCATTCTGTGCACAATGTATGAATCCTAAATCTCTCCAAGTTACTACCTGGTCCAAAAACGATTCAACATCTTTTGGTAGTCCCCACCATCCGCTTCTCCTACCATCGTTTGGTGGCGTGATGCGCATGATGTCCCAGTTGTACTTTTCAAAAACCTCTCTTAGGATTTGATGTGCACTTATGTGTCCAAAGTGCAGGTAGGGCGACAGACCACTTGAGCCATTTAATTCTGGTTCGTTCCTATTATCACCATATCTTTCCAGACGATTGTGAAGGAAGTCGTTCCATTTCTTTACAGCCTCAGCAGTTCCTCCTTTGACGTGGGAAACAGGATATACCGAATGGTCTATTGATAGCACTGCAAGAGCATTCTCTCCAATTTTATCAGGCTCGCATACCCTCCAAAGGAACTCATATGGAGTGATCGGAGTATTACTTGCTTCGAATATCTTTTCTACTATTTTGTAATCCATTTTTTCTAGATTTGACGCATTATCAAGGGGTTTTGGCGTTGGGAATTCTGCCATGTGATCTGTGATGGTCTTGTGCAGATGCCTTCGTAGCGAATATGCAGTAGTGAAACTTTTGTCAGTGTGATTAAGAGCCATAAATCCGTTACTGTCCACAAGATGTACCTCACAGGAGGCCATTTTGATTGCAAGGTCCTTCACCTTCCTTGGGTAGTAAGATGGGTAGTCGTCTATTACTAAAGCGTCGGCGAATTCCATCCACTTTGAAAGTAATCCTTTGGCCTCATTAGGTTTAGTTTCTACATATGGAACGTAGGTGACATTTGAGTCCTCGAATATCTTTTTGTTTGCTAACATGCCCTGAATGACGAAGGTATGGATTCTGTCATTCGCATACCTGTGACCAATCGCCAATGGTTCTACTACCACGAGAGGTAGTTTCTTTCTCTTTGCGAGTGATATTGCATGTTCTAAACCGTGATTGTAAAACGCTCTCCTTGAAGATATCATCCAATAGACTACGCAGTCGCCTGGAGTTTTAGTTTCTCCAAAGATTTGCAGTCTGGATTCTGGTATCATTATATCACCTATGTCACTAATTTAGAGTGCTTGTTCATACTGTAAACATAATATGATTGACCTGATTTTGAAAGAGGCTTACGGGGCTGAATCGACATCCTAAATCCACTCAACCCTTCAATTGCGAGATTGTGCATGGTTTCAGAAATCCAATCCAATGTTTTGAGTTGGTCGAGAGAGAACCAACCGTATTCGGTTATTTCGTTGCTCTCGTGTTCATCTTCCTTGGTTTCGATGTTAACGTCGTAGCACAAGAATACTGCTGGTATGCCGTTGTTGGTAGTAGACCTTACTGCAGCGAGGCCAACAATCGAGCCTGTAGAGCCTGTTTCTTCCATTAATTCTCTTAAGACAGCTGACTCAGGGCTTTCTTCCGCTTCCACATACCCTTTCGGAAGACCCCATTTTCCTGCATAGTGTCCAGAGGCCTCTCTCACTAACAGTATCCTTGATTCGTCTATGACTCTTGCAGCGACTCCTAAATCACAAGACTTGCTGACCATGGTTTGACGTGGTTTCCTTGATATTTATACCACCGTTTTTTTCCGTTCAGCAAAATAACGAGATATTATAACCTCCACCAATTAATGCTGCTCATGCTCAGCAGAAGCAACAGCAGGAGGAAGGTCGAAGCAGACGCCATGTTACCTACCAAGTTTGGTAACTTTAGAATAAAGGCATTTATTGACCCCGTAACGTCAAAAGAACACGCTCTATTGTACACTGGAAAAGACTCTGATGCTACACCACTGGTCAGGATCCACTCCGAATGCCTGACTGGGGATGCATTTGGTAGCCTAAAGTGTGACTGTGGCCCACAATTAGAAGCTGCAATGATGGAAATTCAAGAAAGAGGGTGTGGCGCTATTGTGTATCTCAGACAAGAAGGCAGAGGCATTGGACTATACGCCAAGATGCAGGCATACGCTCTTCAAGATGACGGATTGGACACTCTCGACGCAAACCTTGAGCTTGGTCTACCTGCTGACGCCAGGACATATGAGTTTGCCGCTGAAATGTTAAAATCAATTGGATTCGACAAGGTCAACCTAATGACAAACAACCCAGAAAAGAGAAATCAACTCGAAGAAAACGGAATTGAAATCACTTCAAGAGTCCCCATTATCGTGGGAACTTGTGAATACAATATACAATACCTTAAGACAAAAGCCAATAGAATGGGTCATATCTTAAGAGTATAAGGCGGTAGTATGTCCACAACGATAGTTGGCCAAGTTGCACCTGATTTTATTCTGCAAGCGGACGATGGCTCAATGTTCGATAGCACCTCACTGCACGGCACTTGGAGAGTGATTTTTTTCTATTCGCGACACAATTCTCCAACATGCAAGAGAGGATGTTTAAATTTCAAAGAGCAATATGAACTGTTCAAATCCTCCGGCTGTGAAATTATTGGAGTCGGCCCAGGTTCCTACGAGAAATTAAAAGATTTCAAAAAATCAATTGGAGACCTTCCCTTTCCTCTCGTCGCAGATGTAGATAGAGCGGTTGGTGAATCATACAACATACCTCTGCACCTTGGGAAATTTCCATCAAAGTCATCTTTTGTAATTGGACCCGACAACAAAGTTCACTATGTTTATGACTGGCTCTTTAGGCCAAGAAGACACGTTGCAAAGATTCTCGCTGAACTATCATCGGTTTCCGGAGGAGATTGAATGTGGGAAGAATTGCTGTATGAATCTGGACTGAACGAAAGAGAAGTCAATTCAATTATGATACTCGGCAATAACCCAAAAATGAAGGCTTCTGAATTAGCTAAGGAATTAAAGACAACAAGGTTAGATGCGTACAACAGCCTTTCAAGACTCCAAGAAATGGGAATAGTTACAGTTACAGCAGACAGGCCGATGTTGTTCTCGAGCATGAATGTATTAGAGGCAATCGAACACATTATCGAAATGCGAAAGCAACAGCTGGGTCGCCTAACTGAAGGTTATGCAGACTTGTCAAAGAATGTCAAAAGCAAGTCAACTGTTAGTAGTAGGCCCACATCCAGCGCAAATGACCCTCGTTTTGCAGTACTAAAGGAGCGTTCACACATCTACAACCGATTGAAAAAGATGGCTGATGAATGCGAAGAGAGATTAGTTTTGATGCTTGGACAATATGGAATTTTGCACCTGTGTAGGAATCCCAACGCTCTCGAGGCGGTTAATACCGCTGCGACAAGAGGAAGCGTAGTTCAAATAATAACTCAACTTGATAGCAAAACTGTTAGGTTTTTCAAAGATCTAAATGATAGTATTGAAGTCAAGCACTCAAATGAATTAGAATCTCTTGGGTTTGTAAAAGATAAATCGGAGGTAGTCCAATATCTAAACATTGAAGACAATCCCGTAGGAAGAGGGAAAGACGATGCGGCGTTAGCAATTGAGTCTACCGCATTTGCAGAATCTCACATGAATTTAATCGATACCATCTGGGAGAACGCTGTTGCATTTGAAACCGCAGTCGCCAGGTTTACTGAAAACAAAATCAATGACCCTCTCAAATTAACTATCGGCGAAGGTTCTTTTCTGAAAAATGTCACATCTGCGTTGGGAATAACTGATGAATTACCAGATGATGATACCCCATTCGACCCTGAAGCATTCTTTGCCGCTGGACAACAGGTAAATACTGCGAGAAAGAGTTTGTCGGAAGGTAAATTGTCCAACTTGAAAATCTTGGGTATTGACATGTCTCTTATGTTAAGGCAAATTGGCAATAGAGTAGGTCAAGAAATTTCATTCTCATTGAGAAAGATTGAGAATGATATAGAATTTTTAGACGAAATTATGGATTGGTGGGAATATGCCGGATTGGGTAACTTGCAATACGATGTCGACCCGACATTCCACGTTAAGGTTGGACTTAACCATCCCCCTGTTGAAGATCCAGATGCGCTTCCGATGTGGGAAATGGATGATGGGATTATTGAGGGTGCATTGCGACACAGATTCTCAAAAGATCAAGACATTGTAATAAATCGCACCGAGGGTTCTGGCGAATCTCATGACTTGTGGAACTACATGATAGTAAAGCAAGAGCAAGATTCAACTGAATTGGAAGATTAAGTCTGAAACGCTACTATATATATCAACTAACTAACCTAAGTTATATGCGTCTGTGGACCCTTTACAAGTTTAGCAGGGAACTCAGGGGAAACAAACCTGTTGATATTGATAACATTCAATCAATGGGTCTGTTAGCGGTCAAGTTGGGACAAATTTGCGCCCTGCGACCTGACCTAATAGACCCTGACAGGTGTATACAATTACAGCAACTATACAGCAGAGCTCCATCCGTACCTGCAGAGGACTTTGACATTCTTCTCAGCAAGCACACTTCATCAAATTTTCGAGACAACTTCAACAATATCGAAACCAAACCGTTTGCAGCTGCAAGTATTGGCCAAATACACAGAGCTGAATTGAAGGACGGCACTAAGGTTGTCATCAAAATCATAAAGTCAAACTTCAGAAAGAGTTTCATTCGAGATGTCAGGAAAATGAAGAGATGGGTAAGAATGGGTTTATTCTTTAATCCCAAACTGAAGAAGGTTGGCAACCCAATCGGCCTTTTGTCTCACATTGAAGATTATACCCTAAGAGAATTAGATTTGATGAATGAAATAAACGGCAAAGAGCGTTTGGAAAAACTTGCCGAAGACTACTCAGCTTCATTCCCAATGCCAAAACTTCGCTTTCCCAAAATATGGAAAAAGTTGTCCAATAGCAACGTTTTGGTGATGGAGGAAATTACATCTCCTACTTTAGAAGCACATCTCAACAAATCCTCTATGGATTGGGATGACATGCTACAATTATTCAGAATACACGGAGCATATATGTTCGGATTGGGAGTATTCCACGGAGACCTTCACCCTGGAAACGCTATGATGGATTCTGAAGGAAATTTTACGTTCATAGATACGGGAGCCATATGTGAAGCACCTGAACACGTGAGGAAAGCTCTGTTTGGATTCTTCTTCTACCTTGCGAAGGGTGAACTGAAGAATGCTTTCGATGCTATGTTAACTATGGCCGAAGTTGAACCTGTTGGGGAAACTTTGCAAACATATTACGATTCAATGAACGAACTTTATGACGGGTTTGTCGGCACTTCTGTAAGCGAAGTGTCCCTTACTCAACAAATGATGAAGACTGTAAAAGCAGCCGTATTAGCCGGCTGTTCGTTTGGTGATGAAGCGTTTCCAATAATTAGGTCACTGATGTATATGGACGGCATGGTCTTGAAGGGTTATCCCGATGTTGATTTAATCTCAGCCATGGGCCCGTACTTGGATGAATTTGCAACACTGATAGACACAAACACCTTACTAGAAAGATCAAATCCTAACTCAAAATTACTTTTGAACAAAAACCGAACTTTAAATGCTAATACGGCACCGT
>JAYPOA010000095.1:0-5512 GCA_038130705.1 Methanobacteriota archaeon
GATTCCTACTATAGCAGATCTATCTTTCGCTGATGGTCAATTACTTGAGGGCACGGATTCCTCAATTACTGCAACTCTAAGAAATGATGGAACCTCATTGGCAGTCGCCGTCAAAGCAGAATTGATATGCGAAGGAGTCGAAGTCTCTGATCCTGTATTTGAGAGGCAATTCCTTGGTAATGATGATTCAATAGCGCTTGAATGGGAAGTTCGAACAAATGAATTAGATTGGTGGGCGCAATCATCAGAGGTAAATTGTAACGTGATTCTTACTGCTAATAATTGGGATAATTCAGCAATGGAGCCTAAAACCTTCAAACTTGAGGGCGAGGTAGAATCTTGGTCTCCTGATATTGGAATTACATTCATAGCAACTCTTGGTCTGATTATATTGTCTGTAGTTTTGCTGAGACTGGTTGGCCAGAATGATAAATTCAGGCTTGCAGCAACCTATTCAGGTGTGTTGGCGCTTGGCTTCGCATTCCACTTAATGAACATGGCATGGTGGGGGCCTGTCGTCCTATTCATGGCCGCATCTTGGGTGTGGGCCATGACCTGGAGGTCGAGTGTTGAATTCCAACTTATCCATGAAGACTATCAGAGGGCTCGAAAGGGAGTCAGTACGCTTTACAGCGACCATTATGAAGTATTATCCAATTCCAAGAGACAGTTGTCAATAATCCTTGCAATGCCAGTTTTGGGTATGATTGGAGTCATAATTGGTTTCCCTCCACAACTGAGTTCATCATCAGAGAATGTTGTTTCCTTGGTTGCATATCTGTTAGTGGTAGTTGGAGGGGTAATCTTCCTAATTTGGAACGCAAACCGGCTATATGGCTCGTTGTATGGAAGATTAACTGAGGTTGAAATTCAAGCAAGTAAGATCGAAAGAGACCTTGGCGACCCTGCAAGATTGCTGACTGAATTAGCAAGCGATGGATTGGATTTGTCTTCTCTAATCTCTCAACCTAGGCCAAATATTGCCGCTGAGGGTGATGCCAGCAGTTCCGATATCGCAAAATGGGATGAAGAGACCAATATCTTGTTAGAAACTGAAAATGTGGAGATTCACCAAGAAAGTGAGCCACTGGATGAAGTGGATGCTGTGGCAGAATCTCAACAGGAAGAAATTGCTGAATTGAACCATATGACAAGTTTGGTAGAAGAGGATTTACAAAACATCTCAGAGCCTGAACAAGAAATTGCTCTGGAAGTAAGTCAAACGGAAAATCAAAACAATTCAATAGGAGTAGATTTAGATGATCTATTCATCGATGATGAACAATCTGAGGGAGGTGAACTAATTGAGTGATGAAGAAGAAACTCAAGTTGGTGCAACAGACCTCGACGATGCAAGGAAGGCAGTTCGTGCGGCTCAAACAAGTGCTGACAGACTAATTCGTGCAAGCAGGGAAGTTGAACACATAGTTTACGGCGTATCATCCGGAGACTCCTCTCTCGAAACGACAGAATATGACATCATAGACGCGAGATTGAATTTAGAACAACACAAATTGTTCAAAGCGAGAAAATCTGTAAAGAAAGCGGAAAAAACCTTAGCTAAGGTTGAGGAAGACGTAATTGAATTAAGAAGAAATATCGCTATGCTAAATCGACTTTTGAAAGAGAAAACAATCGAAGAAGCAGAATTAGAGATTATACTTAGGCGATTAAAGAACGCCACAGGTGCCGCTGAACTCGGCGATGTAGCTTACGCCGCTGAAGAGGTGGAGCAACTAATCGGAGACCTCGTTGTTGATTCTGCGGTCGCCCTGAATCCGTTCCTATTCAGAAATTTCTGGATTGGAATCGATACCCGTTGGCCAGCAGGTGGAGAAACGGGGGTACTGATTTTGCGAATCTGTAATGATGGGTCAAGGCCAATACCTGAAATGAGGCTTGCACCACCCGTGCCGAACGAGTGGCAATGTTATCCAGAATCCGTTGACCTACCAATCTTGAGGCCAGGGGACGTTATCCTAGTTAGATTCGATATCAAACCAGGATTAAGATTCGGGATGGATGAAGTTCCTCTGTTTAGGAAAATTTCTATCCAAACAGGCTACGAAATATCTGCTGGTAAAGTTGACGTGACGATGCGAGTTCTAAACAAAAGCATGGAAACAATACGTGATATGATGCTCCAACCGTGGCTTCCACCAGGTTACAAGGTAGAAAAACTACCACTTATCGAGAAACTCTCACCAGATGAAATTGGCGTAATAAATATGCCACTCATCATAGACATGGGCGATGGAGGTGGAACCCTCGCCTAATCATTTTCCACCCTGCATTAGCACTGCTGGTCGGGGAGGATTGTAGAGATACGAAAAAAACAAAAAAAAACAAAAAAGGTGAAAAAAATGCAAGAAAGAAGAATGAACGAAAATAACGATTGGGGTTCAATCGGTATTGGTGCAATGATTGTTTTCATTGCTCTAATCCTGGTGGCCGCAGTTGCGAGCGCAGTAATCATCCAGACGGGTGAGAAGTTGCAGCAGAACGCACAACAAACCGGTTCTGACACACAGGAAGAAATCGGCGGAAAGGTGAGTATCATCGCTGCAATGGTAGGTGACCAAACAGATTGTGATGGTGACTCCGATGGTGACGCTGATTCAGAAGACGAGCAAGACAGGTGTATCACACTTGTCTACGAGTTAGCTGCTGGAAGCGAACCGGTATTGGAGAGCCAAGTCTCTTGGTCGATTACCTGTACAGACAACGCTGGAGCGACCCAGAGAGTATGGGGCTCTTTTGATGGCTGGGACACAAACTTGAACCGACAAGGTACAAGCCCTACCAACACAATGAACCTGGACACTGTAAATGTAGATGGCTCTGAGAAACTATACGACGAGGACAACGATGGAGCATCAGACGATGATGATGACACTCTAAATCCAGCAAACGTATACATGGTGACTCTAAAGACCTCTCCTGACGTAGTGGATGCAGGAACTGCACCAACTGACGAACCAGCCATGAACCAAGGAGAATGCAACCCAGTGCTTAACGAAAAGCACAATTTGCTAATCTCTATCGTAGGTGGCGGAACAACTGAAGAAATTCTATCGTACACAAGCACTGACGAGGGTGCCCTAATTATTTGAGGTGTTCAAGATGAAGAATAATACTTACAGAATTAAGACAGACTCTGAATCTGGCGCTATTGGTATTGGTGCAATGATTGTTTTCATTGCTCTAATTCTGGTTGCGGCAGTAGCATCTGCTGTTATCATCCAAACAGGTGAGAAACTACAGCAAAATGCACAGCAAACTGGTTCAGACACACAAAGAGAGATTGCAGGTAAGATTGCGGTCAAGAAAGTTATCGTAGAAGACAACACTCAAGTTTTCATGTACTTTGAATCAAGTCCAGGAAGCGACGTATTGGATGTTACCGATATCGCATGGCAGGTAGCATGTACAAACCGTGACCCAGATGGTGACGGAATACTCGATGAAACCGGCGACAACGCTGGATACCAGTTCATTGCAGGATTCTTTGGTGACGGCGACGACACTGACGATGACAATGGAAACTTTGCATACCCTGAAGAATACATGGGTATGACAGACGATGGAGCTGATGGTGACAGAGGTGACGTTACAGCTACCGGTGGTGGCGATGGTGACGACACATCGAGAGAAGCAATGTTCATCAACCCTGGTGAAAACTACGTTTTGATGATGAACCTTGACGGCGGTGGAAACACCGGTAACGATTGTGGAATCGGTGACCAAAACATCAACGATGAAATCACATTGTGGATTCACATCCAAGGTGGCGGTTCAACCTACGAGACTCTAACTATTACTGACAAAACATTCGGTTCCGATCTGGTCTGATATTCTTCGGGGCTAACCTTAGCCCCGGAGAAATCAGGTCGTGGAGGGTACATGCATGGCATGGCCGTTTGGAAACAGTGATAGGTCCAGCGAAAAGTCCGACGACCTTTCTGAGGAAAGGCTTAGAATTATGGCAAGTATTGCAATTGAGCAAGTACCGATGCCAGAACAAGGTGAACTCTCAGAAGAGGACGCTTGGACCATTGCACCTGGTCCAACTAGAGCACGATTGAACAGTTCAGGAGCGATACCGACAGCGGCACCAGTTGCTCAGGCATCTGCTCCTGTTCAGGCCAATGTAGATACATCAAGCTTGGAGAGACTAATTTCCAACAGGATGGATCAAGTGGAAGAAACGCTACGTAAGTTCGAGACAAGTCTCGAAACGATGCCATCTGGTGGTATCGTAGCATCTTCAGGTGAAGAAATCGATGTCGACATAGCCGAAGGTGACAAGATAGTGACCGCTTCAGGTGAAGTGATTACGTCAGCAGGCACACCAAGAGCGAATGCGGAAGATGTAGCTCCTTTACTGGAGCTTTACGAGGCTCAAGCCTTGGCATCAAATCCGTTCTTGATCGCGCCTGAACATCTTGGCGATGGAGGAGAAGGTTCAGTGGGTGCGCCATCAGTGGCGGCTCTACTTTTGGACCATCTCTCAGGAATGGCGGCGGTTTCATTTACTCAAAAGGCAATGAATTCTGGAATGCTTTCTGCTGAAGAAGGTAATCAGATATTGGCTATTGTTCAAATGGCGGCTCCAGGAGATACTGAAAGCGCATTGGAAGACCATCTTCCAAATAGAGAATTGTTAACATTCTCTGCTATGGTGTCTGCTTGGAGAAGATCAAGAAGTTTGAGAGGAGAATGATTGAATGGGTAGTGTAGCAGTTGGCGCTATGGTAATCGGCACATCGATGCTGGTGGTATTCGCATTTGCGATAGCATCCTTTGACAACCAAGTCGAAGAATCGATTGCCCAACTAGAAGCCACTGCTCAACCCGTTGCACAATTCACGATAGATGACGCTACTGACACAGTTGGAGCTGTTGTAGACTATACCATAAATGATGGAGGTACAGGATACACTGCAGGCCAAGTAGAAGTCAACGGTAGCGTTGGAACATTTTTAGCAGATTTAGTGATTTCAGGAGGTGTGGTTACAGGTTTAGAAATCCTCGACCATGGTTCTTCGTATCTCAACAGTCCAACAACCTATTATCTTGAGGTTACAGCTGCTAATACTGGTTCCAATCTAAACATTACAGCAACAATCGGTACATTGGTTTACACCAATATTACAAACACTGGTTCGACATCAGTGTATACCGATGATGCTTGGTTGTTCACAGATGGAATCAATCCAATCAATCTATCAAGCAATTACAACGGGTACACCCCAGACATTATATTCTCAGGTGAAACTCACAGTTTTTACTATTACACTGGATTTTATGACGCCGCAAACAGAATTGCGGTGACGATAGATGGAGTAATCAAAGGCTCCACGGTAGCATGAGGTGATTAAATGGCTGACGGAGGTGCATCTACTATGATTATGTTGGTAGCAACATTACTGATTAGTGGTGCAGCGTCTGCAGTACTTATCGATTCTTGGGGCGATGTGGTGAAAACCACTAGCTCTAATTCCAAGAATGA
>JAYPOA010000096.1:0-5388 GCA_038130705.1 Methanobacteriota archaeon
ATGGAGAAGGTTGTAAGAGAACACTACGCGTTATTTGGAACCCCTGAATGGAAGGAATACTATACTATTCTTCACCTCACAGAATCTGGCAGGGGTGGGCTTGAGCATCTTAGGAGTCAAACCTCAATGATGCCAAGAAAGGCATTACAAGAAGGAAATGAAGACGATTGGAGAGACCTTATTTCCTTATTTAGCCATGAATTTTTACATCAATGGAACGTAAAGAGACTACGACCGAAGAATTTCTTAGATTATGACCTCCAAAAAGAAGTTCATTCAGACTTATTGTGGTGGTTTGAAGGATTAACTTCTTGGTTGGGTGATGTCATTTGCTTACGAAGCGGGGCATGGTCAGAAGAAGATTACAGAAAAGACTGGACTCGTAAGCTAAAGAGACACTTGCAAAGAAATGGAATGGCCCATGAATCACTTCAAGAGAGCAGTAACGATGCTTGGATCCACCTATATTGTCCGAATAGTTACAGTCGCGAAGTACACATATCCTACTATCTTGAGGGAGAGTTGGCGGTTTTCTGCTTAGACGTTGAACTACGGAAGAGGTCCAAAGGCAAATTTGGATTAGATGATGTACTTGTCAACTTGTACAATAAGCACCACATTGGAACAGACAATCCTGGAATTTCCCATTCAGACATTAAACGGGAAATTGTAAACATAGAGGGCGGAAGAAGATTAGGCTCTTTCTTGGATAGTCTGGTAGGTGAACGTAATTCGATGGCAATTGAAGAAGCTGTCAAAACAATTGGAATGAAAATGATGCCAGACAAAGAATACAAAGGGGGATGGTTAGGTCTGAATCTATCAGTTAGTCACGGTGTGGTTAAAGTATCCACACATCATTCATCCTCACCATGCAGAGAGTTTGTCCACACCGGGGATGAAATTATCGCAATTGATAACCTCAGAATAAAATCAGGATCTGATTTGAATTCTTCTGTATACGGTAAAATTGGGAAGAATGTAGATATGGTAATTTGCAGAGAAGGGGTTCTAAAAACGGTAAACGTGATTCCATCTGAAAACCCAAACTACAAGGTCAAATTAGAAGGTAAAGGAAATAAAATCTGGAAATCCGTTTCCATGACAAAACAATAATCATTCTACCTTAGATAATTCCTCTAATGTTACGTGTATCGGAGGTAGATCATGCTCGATTGTATGTTTGCTAGTCTTCGGAGAATAAAGATTAGGACTATTGCACATGTCAAGAACGTCTTGCTTTGTTATGCTTTCAACGCCACAATTTGGCCAAACGTCGACTGAAATAGATTCATCATTCAAATAATCTACCAATATGGCAGGTACGCGATTCAACCCTAAACATATGGCGACCGAGTGCCTATGATGGCCATCTAAAATTGACCCCGTATCTTTGTCAACCAGAATTGGTTTGGTAAAACCACCCCATTTTTTTGTCATCTCTAACAACTTATCACGATTTTTAATTTTTATTTCTTCATGGGGTTTTAGCCAAGAAATAGATACGAGGGTAACATCATCGGCCTCCCACGACATATCTTAGACGAATCGTAGGTTTGGGATAATTCTTTGCTAAGTTTCATACTGGGGTGAAACATGAGGGATAATGGATTTGCCGATTTAGAGGGCATTTCATTCCCTGATTTGATTCCTTCTAATGATGAATTGGTTAAGGTAATCGATAATTTTTCTAAAAATGGATTCGGCGCGTGGATTGTAGGCGGTGCCGTTAGGGATTGCTTGCTTAATGGTGTGCCAGATGAATTTGATTTGTGCACAACAGCTACGCCAGAAGAAGTAAAATCAATTTTTGATGAAACTATACCTACTGGAGAAAAATACGGAACCATAACTGTGAAATCAGGAGATTCATTCTTTGAAGTCACCACATTGAGAACTGAAATGGATTATGGCGATGGTAGAAGGCCGGAGATTATAAACTGGGGGAGTAGCCTTGCAGTCGACCTTTCAAGGCGTGATTTTACGATTAATTCAATGGCTTATGATTTAGAAAGAGAATTGCTCTTTGACCCATATAGTGGTGTTGCAGACCTAAAAATGGGTGTGCTAAAAGCAGTAGGAGATGCTCATGAACGATTAGCAGAGGATGGCCTTAGAATAATGCGTGCTTACAGGTTCATGGACCGGAATAAGAGTGGCATATGGGAGCCAGATTACGCTTTATCCACAGCATTAATCGATAATCGTTCCATGTTGAGTCTTGTTTCAGTTGAGAGAATTTGGGCGGAGTTCTCGAGAATTATTCTCGGAGAAAATGCTGCGCACGTAGTCAATAGGATGAATCAGGACGGAATATTATTTGCAATATTACAGGAGTCGATAAATGATGATTTAATATCGAAACTATCTGAGTTATCATTCGATTTAGAATCTAGATTAGCATTAATATTATCAAAAACAAAATCTACCAAGGTAAAAGAAATTCTGAAGAGATTAAAAATTTCTAATTTTACTTCTAAAAGAACTATTTTACTTCATTCGATTATTGGTAAAGCACCGGAATTAGGCGACCTAAGACTCTATAGAAAGATAATTGGGGAAGATGTTGAGTCGCATTTAGAACTTCATCGCGCATTGGGTTTTTCTCACGGAAATATAGAGAAATCTATTCAGCACCCTATTGATATCCAACCAATAGTCGATGGAAATTGGATAATGCAAAGAACAGGTTTGCGACCCGGAGTAAAATTAGGTAAATTGAAAGATTGGTTATACAGAATTCAAATTGAAAGAGGATATACTTCATTTGATGAAGTTGAATCTATTTTATGCACGCTTCCTTGGGATTTGGGCGATGAAAGTAAGTGGCCGGGTCTTGTTTGGCCATAGTAACACACTTTATTGATAATTAACCAGTGGAATACTCATGTCCGATTCTAAGTGGGCAGCAAATCTGGGTTGGACATTTATTGGATTGGGTTTTATTTTCACCATAATTTTCCCCCCATTAGGATTTGGTTGCTGTTTTTTGGGAGCAATTTTTCTCGCAATAGGTGGCATGCAGGCGGTTCAGAATACGGGGTTCGACCAGGGATCTGTTAAACTTGTACAAAATGAAGCAGGTCAGTGGGTTTGGGGTGCAAGCGCAGAACAAGGCGGTTCTATTGCTTACAACTCACAAGATAATCAGATTCTCTCTCGCGTAATTAAAGAAGTAAGAGATGGTAAATCACTAACTACTCTAGAAGACAATGAATTAGACATTTTATCAAATGCATATGGAATAACAAGCGGCAGTGCTATGCAAAAAATAGAGGCTTTAGAAAATTCTGAATTAGCCGCGTCTGCACTGCTACTTGGCGGCACAGCAAGTACTGCAGCAATGATTGATACTCCTGAACCTGTGACTGTGAAGAGTAAGGTTGAGCAAATAAAACAGGTCGCTAAAGATAAGATTGGCGATGAACTAAACGTCGATGTTGATGAAGTTTTAGAATCTGATTCTAACGAGGTCAACGATATTTTGTTAGACCAGCTGTCAAAGGAAATCAGGAAGCGGAACTTAACTCCAAAAGGGTTTATTGAATTAGCTGATCTCAATCAAGACGATTCTTTAGATGCAATGGAAATAGCTGGCGCTCTTACTGCTGCAATTGGAATGACTATCCCCGTATTCCTAATCCAAAATACACTTTCACAATTTGACATTGATAAGGATAAAAAGTTAAGCGTAAGTGAATTGAATCTTCTTTGGGACAAGTTAGGAATCGAGTATGAGGAAGAAATCCTTAACGAAGAAGTATTCGAGGAAGAAATAATTCCCGAAGAATCCGTTGAAGAAGTGGTTTCTGAAGATGTCGAAATCACAGAGACTATTGAAGAGGAAACCTCCGATATCGAATCTACTGAGGAAATCGTTGAGGAGATAGAATCAACCGAAACATATCAAGATGAAATTACATCAATAGAAGTACCAAAAGAAGATTTCTACGAACTAACCCCAGATATTGATACAGACTTTGAAAGATATATAGTCGAACTATCTGAAGCAGTCCTAAGCAGTGATAGGAGAAAAATATTGGAAAACCAAACCCACGGATATAAGTTTAGTTTCAAGATTTCCAAATTTGAAAGAACTTTACTGGGGAATCCTGATTATCGAGGCGGGCAATCAGTTCATGGCCTGATAGACGGGGGTCCATTTAAAGGAGTGGTACGAATACCAAAATCAATGGATGAAATCATTCTGGAATACAAGGAAGGATCTATTGTTGAGATTCAGGGCATAATATCTGATTACATGCCGAGCTTGAAGCGTTGCGTGATTGATGCTACTCATCTGCTTTGATTCTATTGAACAGTGAGGCAACTATCAAGACTGACATGAATATTGGGAATTGTAAAAAGGGGAGAAATGATTCATCCTCTTCCATATCATCTATCACCGTCTGATTATCTGTTTGATTTGTCTCGTTTGAATCCTCTATTGGAGTTACGGTTATCGTTCCCACCATACCTAAACTCCTGTGTGGTTCACAATAATAAGTGAATGTGCCATTTAATCCCTTGATGAATGTGAAGGTGTAATCCTCATTGGTTTGCGTATCGCCTGAATCAAAGACACCGTTTTCTTCAACAGCATTGTGCGGAAGGAATTGACCATCCCAGAAAAATCTGACAGATTCTGTCTCGTTTATCGTAACGGAAGACGGACTGAAACGTAGGTTAGTACTATCAACAGTTATTACCGTAGATTCAGAATTATTTTCGGCATTAACCGCTGGAATTGTTGAAATAGTCAACAAACAGACAAGTAGAACTGCGGTTCGCATTAATTCAAAAACTAAGTCCACATACTTATGATATTGTTTTTCAGGTGTAGAATTTCTACAACAAAAATTAGTAGGAAAATGAAGAATTCCTGTTGTTAACCTTACCAGTTACATCATTGTTACAAAGCAAATATAAACCATTCAGAATGTAATTTGTTTATGAACAAAAAACTAGCCATTTTTTCTGTGTTACTGATGATATCTATCTCATTATCAGGATGTTTAGGTCGTGGAGGTAATGGTGGAGATTCTGTGATGGACAGAGACCCAGTAGAGGTAAATTCAGAGGATTATAACGTCCTCTATATCGGTCATAGCTTTGGCCGTAAGTTTGCAGAATTATTAGAGGATTATGCGCATACTGCGGGCAAGGCCGATCACGCCCAATACATCGAATTTAGTGGAGGTGAATCAGGTTCACCAGGCTTGTTATGGGATGACGCTGAACACCAAGCGAACATCAAAGCCTTCCTTGATACAGGCGAAATTGACGTCTTGATCATGATTTGCTGTTCACCAGAATTCATCCAAACACTTGATACAGACCAAGCCGTATGGAATTTCACAGATTACGCCGTTGAGAAGAATCCTAACG
>JAYPOA010000097.1:0-5377 GCA_038130705.1 Methanobacteriota archaeon
ACGAGAGATGCAAGGTATCCTACCAAGCCGAGGAAGATAGGGAGAATGACATAGTCTGCATTCATGTTTGCGCTGGAGTCTGCAATTACCATTGCAGCAATAATGCTTCCAACGAAAGACTCGAAGATGTCCGCACCCATTCCAGCAACGTCACCAACGTTGTCACCTACGTTGTCAGCGATAACACCAGGGTTTCTCGGGTCGTCTTCAGGGATTCCTGCTTCGACCTTCCCTACCAAGTCAGCACCTACGTCAGCAGCCTTGGTGTAAATTCCTCCACCAACACGAGCGAATAGTGCGATCGAAGAAGCACCCATACCGAATCCTGCAGCGTGAGTGATGTTTGTATCTCCAGAATCACCTGCTCCAAAGAAGAAGGCTACCAGAGAAATACCAAGTAGTCCAAGACCGCCTACTGAAAGTCCCATAACGGCTCCACCGTTGTAGGATACTTCCAATGCTCCAGCTTGGCCACTCTCTGCAGCGGCGACCGCAGTTCTGCCGTTAGCTGCCGTTGCAGCCTTCATACCTGACAGACCAGCCAATACACTTGCAAGTGCACCTCCTAAGAATGCCAGCGCCGTTAAGTGGCCATCATCTTCCGTAATGAAGTATAGAAGTACGGCTACTATAGTGACGAAAATTGAGAGGTATTTGTACTCAGCTTTCAAGAAAGCCATTGCGCCATCCTGAATTTGCGAAGTAATATCCGCTACGGTCATGTTTTCGATTTTTATATCGTTAATTTTCTTGTATAGCATAGCAGCAATGCCTAATCCGACTAATGATGCTACAACTGCAATTAGTGCAATCTCCATAAAATCACCTGTGGTCGCCGACTTAGGTACCCTTCATAAGTACATCCCTCGGTTTTACCAGGGAAAATACGGTTTTCTTATGGGTTTACAGTGAAGCCGGAATCGTGAATCTTGGTAGATATATCTTCTTTTGAAACACCCTTAGAAACTACTGTAACCGTTCCATTAGAAGCGCTTGCAGTAACTTTCTTGACACCTGAAATAGATGTTAGTGCGTTTGTAATTTTTCTTTCGCATCCTCCACAATCCATACCTGAAACCGTGAATTCGTGCGTGTCTGCTTTTGAGAAGAGTCCCATGATTCAGGCTAAGAGGCTAAGAGATTTCAATACAATGGTTGATAGAGGTAAGGCTTCACGCTTAGATTGATGACAATCACTGCTGAGGAGGTTTTGAAAGAAATCGGCCCAGTGCAAGAGGTACTTGACGCCCATGATGGGGTCGTAACCGTTCTCGATACTGCGGATGGAATAGTGATGTTATCTCTCGA
Organism: Methanobacteriota archaeon; assembly: GCA_038130705.1. Taxonomy (GTDB): domain Archaea; phylum Thermoplasmatota; class Poseidoniia; order Poseidoniales; family Poseidoniaceae; genus MGIIa-K1. The sequence continues at coordinate 1,309 of JAYPOA010000097.1, forward strand.
CGGTGGTTGTGTCGGTTGCTCATCAACACCGATGACTGCGATGCAGATTTACTATTCACTAAAGAAGCTGGAACCTGTTAACGACGTTATCTTCGTAAACGGGGAACTACCAGAATACATGAGAACATTCATCGACCAGAAGATGGCTAATGAATCTGAAAACGAGGGAGATATCGTTTAATCGTCCTTTTTCTTTATACTGTGAGGATTTGCTCCGAATGAAACATTCTGACCTTTAATGTTGAACCTCGCAGCGATTGCCACAATTATGCAAAGTAAAGAAAGGGGTTTTGGCAAGTAGTTTGACCCCCACAACTCTCCACCCGCCAAAGAAAGCCACCACAACAAGGATGCCGTGAGTAAAAGAGATATCATAATGAAATTTTGAGCGATTAGTTCTAATTTTTCGTTACGAGAGAACGTAGCGATGAAAATGAAGGCTGTAAGCGAAATGAAACACATTGATTGTGAAAGGAATTCGAGTGTTTCAGGCTCGAGCATGTACATGGGAGTAGGCAGGGGTTCTTCAACCCCAAACCGTACGGGATGACATGGCAGGCCAATCTTGGAAACTTCCTAAGCCACGAGCAAACGGGCCTCCATTTTTCAGCAGAAATCAGGTAAGTACCGCACTTCACCAAATGGCTATTTTGTTGGAGTTGGGTGGAGCGGTAGTATTCAGGACTCGTTCCTATCAAAACGCATCGAGGCTTATCGGTTCTCTATCCCAAGACTTAGGTGAACTTGTGGAAACAAAGGAAATCTTCAACCTAAAAGGAATAGGAAAAGGTCTTGGAGCAGCAATTACGCAAGCCGTTGGAGAAGGTAAATGGCCTGAAGATTGGGTGAAATTACACCAAGAAACATCTGAAGGACTAATCGAAATGTTAGGCATACCTGGCGTTGGTCCAAAGAAAATCAAAGCCTTGCATGATGAGCTTGGTATAAACTCAGTAGCCGATTTACAAGAAGCATGCGTCAAAAACGAAGTAGCACCACTATCTGGATTTGGTGCAAAAAGCCAACAGAAGATTTTGGATGGAATAGACCTATTAGCAAGATTCTCTGCAAGAAGAAGACTGGATATCGGTCTGAGATACGGTCAGACATTCTTGTCAATGATCGAAAAATTGGATGGCGTTCAAAGGGCGGAATTAGCCGGTTCAGCAAGAAGGAGAAGAGAAACCATTGGCGATTTGGATATAGTAGCCGCAGTGATTCCAGAAAATGTTGAATCTGTAACAAACCAAATCTTGTCACTGAAAGGAATTGCGGACATCAAGGGCGCAGGTGATTCGAAGGTTTCTGTTATTCTTGACACATCAATTTTCGAGGAAGGCTTCAGTTTAGGCCACTTAGATGCAAATGTTCTGGATGCCATCGGAGGTGAAAGTTACGAGCAGTTGGAATCAGGTGGAACTATTGACGCTCAGGTCAGATTAGTTCCACCACATGTTTTCCCATACACCTTGGCATATTTTACTGGCTCAAAGGAACACAATATTCGCATGCGCCAGAAGGCAATGGATAAGGGATTGAAATTAAACGAATTTGGACTAATGCCCGAAACGGAGCTTACGGGAATAGAAGCTGCAAAGGCTTCACTACCCGCCGAAAACGAATCTGACATTTATGCACATCTCGGTCTTGATTACGTTATACCTGAATTGAGGGAAGACCTTGGTGAAATCGAAGCATCTGCTACGAATTCACTTCCTGATTTGATTTCATTATCAGATGTAAAAGGATCACTCCACAACCATACAACTCTTTCCGATGGTGAAGCATCTCTCGAAGAGATGGCAGATGCTGCTCGAAGAATGGGTTGGAACTGGTTAGGGATAGCAGACCATTCGCCTACCCTCGTCATTGCAAATGGCGCTAGTGCAGATGACCTCATACTACAGCATCAGAAAATTGTGGATTACAACACAGAATGGAAAAACGAAGGCGTTGATTTCCGACTGTTCAGTGGCGTAGAATCTGATATTCTCGAAGATGGCAAGTTAGACCACCCAGACGAAGTCTTATCACAGATTGATTACGTTGTAGCAAGTGTTCATGCTATGACTAAGTGGAGAAACAGAGATGAATCTCAGAATACCGAAGACCTGCTAAAATGTTTGGACCACCCAGCAACCACAGTTTTGGGCCATCCAACAGGGCGCATCCTTCAAGGTAGAGAAGGATATGATGTAGACTTACATACAGTGTTAGAATACATGTCCGACGCTAACAAAGATGGCAATTTAAAGGCTGTAGAATTGAATGCTTCTCCATACAGATTAGACCTTGACTGGCGAATGTGCAAGAGAGCAAAGGAACTTAATGTCCCAGTTGTGATTAATCCAGACGCTCATTCAATCAAGGGGCTGGGCGACATAGATTATGGAGTAATGGTTGCAAGAAAAGGATGGTTGGAACACTCTGATGTTTTGAATACATTGTCCGGCGAGGAACTATATCAACGAATTAAAGGTGCATGATATGAGATTTTTAAGAGCAGTAATAATCGGTTTTCTTTCAATATTCCCAGGAACAATTCTTGGATACCTTGGATGGTTAGCCGCGGGTGCAAGCAAAGACAATTATTCTCCATCAGTGATAGTTTTCTGTAACATAATACCGTTTGGATTTGTGATTGCGGGATTCCTTTGGGCATGGAAGAATGGTGAAGAATACGGCGTAAATTTTGAGGGCTGATAATAATGAAACGCTCTGAAAAAGCATCAATTATCCTTGAGATGCTTGAAGAATTTTATCCGGAAACCCCTGCTCCATTGGACCACAATAATGAGTTCCAACTTCTCATTGCGGTATTGATGAGTGCCCAAACTACGGATAAAAAAGTGAATCAAGTTACACCTGAATTGTTTAGACGCGGTCCTAACGCAAAAGAAATGTCTATGCTTTCAATAGAAGAAATTCGTGAATTGATAAGAGAAGTTGGCCTCGCCCCAACCAAGGCTAAGAACATCTACAACTTATCCCATATTTTGTGTGAACAACACGGCGGAGAGATCCCAAACACGTTTGAGGGATTAGAAGCACTTCCGGGAGTTGGACACAAAACCGCTGGAGTAGTGATGGCTCAAGCGTTTGGTGTTCCCGCATTCCCGATCGATACCCACATACACAGACTTGCTGCGAGGTGGGGGCTTTCAAACGGCAAGAGCGTTGAAAAAACTGAAAAGGATTTGAAGGCTATTTTTCCTAAGGAATCATGGAATAAGCTACATTTGCAGATTATTTTTTTCGGACGTGAATATTGCCCTGCAAGAAATCATGACTTGACAAAATGTCCTATTTGTTCCTGGACGGCAACGAAGAAGCGTATCGCTCAAGAGATGGGAAATCGCTGATATCTTCAAAACTTAGAAGTGGATCTACAACATCATCTCCACCAATTACCCAGGTTAATACATCAACCATACCTTTTGCTCTAGCAAATTTGGCAGCGGCTCTCTTGCAGCCATGCTTATCCCTTGCCTTCTTACGTTGTTCGTATTTCCATCTCTGTTCAAACATTTGCTCCTTTGACTCTGCGAGCATCCATTCAATTTCTTTCCATGTTCTTGTATATTGTTTTGTATTCATTAAGTTAACTTCCTATGTTGAACGTAACTTTCTTTCATCAACCTAATGCCCCAAGAGACTAATAATCCAGATATTACAAGTTCTGTCGTCAGGGCTACTATGGTGATTACTCCGGTCATGAATCTGCGTACAACTACACACTATTGGAGTCGATGTCGTTATCGAAAATACCACTATATATTCTTATTATGTTGTGAACAAACTGGTTGCGCCATCTAATATGTATGCCGAGACGAGGCTTGCTATTGCTGCAATCCATGTAAGTTGAATCATCTGTCCAACTGCACTGGTATAACCTCCTCCTCTCAACCTTGTAGCAATCAATGATACTGCAAGAATCTGAATCACGATTAGAATAGATGCAATGATTTTGAACATGGTGATATTGTCCTCAACCGCACTAGGGTCTTCCATGACTGGGAGAACGAAGCCTCCTGCTGCATCGGTGATTGATGAAATATCTGTTGAATCT
>JAYPOA010000098.1:0-2225 GCA_038130705.1 Methanobacteriota archaeon
CCTCTTCTGAATCATCCTCAGCGACTTCTTCCGATTCTGTTTCATCTTCTGACTCGGTTCCTTCTTTAGCAACTTCGCCCTCGGTTTCCTCTTCTGAATCATCCTCAGCGACTTCTTCCGATTCTGTTTCATCCTCAGCATCTGATTCTTCTTCAGTGGCTTCGTCGTCGGATTCTTCACTTTCAGCATCTTCTTCATAAGGGTGGAAATATATTCCCAGTGTTTTCTGAATCTTCATCAACATAAGGTCTAGTTCAGGTAAGTTGATTCTACCGTCTCCATTTATGTCCATTATCTTAACAAGTTCTTCGATTTCCCATGGTGGTAAATTTGCGATTTCAGATTTCCTAAGCGCATTAGCTAACTCGGCCATGTCAATAGTTCCTGAATTATCAACATCTGCCCACTCAAAGAATTGAGCGGTTGTAGTTCCTCTACTGCAAAGCCACTCCGTGAGTTTTACTAGATCTTCATTGAATTTTGGACTTTCCTCAACAATCTCCTCTTCAACAGTTCCTCGGGGGATACTCAATTGGATAATGATGCCAACTGTTCCCAAAACAGCGCCTAATCCAATGATTACTCCGTTATTTGTTCTCTGAGTGTCGTCAGGATTTACGTTTGTGGCCATACCTGTTTCGGGAGGTATTTCGATACCTGCGACGTTGGATATTGCCTCAATTCCTGCCCATGCTGCAATAATAATCATGATGATTGAGATAGTGTTTGCAACCTTCACATCAGAGTTTATCCAATTAGTAAACGGTGAAGCAGCACCTTGCATGCACGCTCCTTATGCCTCAAGCATATAATATTACACCCATTTTTATTGAATTTATTTTGCCCCTTGGTAGACGCTAATGGGGGTGCAAAGCTAAATCATTCGAACTTTTATGAGAGGAGGCGGAGACATCAACTATTTCGATTCGCTACAGATTGTTATAAGGTGCGATGGCAGAGTATTGTTGAGTGAGAGGATGACTTTCGATTCAGAGTATGAACCATTTTTCGAACCTCCTGGTTGGATTATCGGACCTATTTGGGTCGTCTTATACACGACTTTAGCAATCAGTTTCTCTATGATATTGAACAAAAGAGAGGAGTTAGAAAATTTCAATATTATCGTAGCTATATTCGTTATTCAACTTGCAATAAACCTAGCATGGCCTTCGGTTTTCAATTCCGCTAAATATCTACAATCTCTGTTTATGATTATTGCAATGGTAATCTTGTCACTGATTTATGCTTACATGATTTTTGACAAAGCACCGGAGGCATCCAAGATTGTTTGGCCATATATCGCATGGATTTCATTCGCCGGAATAATCAACACTGCATATTACCTTGAGTTTAGATAATCACCAATCAAATTTGTGTTCGTATCAATGAACTTTGCAATAAGTATAAACCCATAGTAAAAGAAAAGGAAACCATGGACATTAAAGAAATATTGAATCCAAAGGGCTGGCTGATTGGTTTAGGTGCATTTATTCTATTATTTGCTACAATGGGAGTTTTAGACCCCGAAAGTGTTGCTGAAATGGCATGGGGCAAAGACGTTGTAGTTACTGAACAAATGATAGCATACGAAGCAATGTGGGGATTACACATGATTCCAATCGGAATCCTCGCAATTTCTACTGCACTATTCGTCAAGGGTGAAGCTCTGGCAAAGATGGCAATGATTTCATCCGCAAGTATGACCTTAATCGTCGGTGGCGGTATGATGTACTTTACAAGAAAATATGAATATTCCACTGAAGGAACAATGGCGGTAGTTATGCCGCTGATCGTTATCTCTGCTACAATCGCAATGGGAATTGGCGGATACCTGAACAGGGAAACCGATTCAGCAGAATGAAGGTATGGAATTAAGAATAATCTCACTCGGAGATTAGAATTAGTCGCCTAATCAAACGGTGAATCCATAAGTTAGCGTCATTCGGCCTTGAATATGTCCCGTGAACTGATCAAGGTCGAAGGCGTCGACCGAGCCTTTGGTCCGGTCACCGTTTTAGAGGACATCAACCTAATCGTTAATGAAGGCGATAGAATAGGTATCGTTGGACATAATGGTGCGGGAAAAACCACACTACTCAATACTATTTCCGAGCAAAAGCAAGACGTGGGGGAAATAGAATATGCGTCTGGGATTAGAATTGCATATCTTACTCAAATCAGAGATATTGAGGACGACTCGACAATCGAGGAGGAACTCTCTCGAA
>JAYPOA010000098.1:2325-5286 GCA_038130705.1 Methanobacteriota archaeon
ACTCAAATCAGAGATATTGAGGACGACTCGACAATCGAGGAGGAACTCTCTCGAAAGGGAAGGCAATTCCAAGAATTGGAAGAAGAGATTGCGGCCATAGAAGCTCAAATGGCGGACCCTGCATTCTATGACGGCGATTGGCAACCAACTATTGACAGGTATTCAGAATTGCAAACAATGCTAGGCCAATCCGGAGGCGCAAATGTTGCAAATATCGCCAAGGCTATCCTTGAGCGATTAGGTCTAGACCAGCATCCAATGGACATGAAGGTCAGCGACCTATCGGGTGGAGAAAGAGCAAAACTCGCTTTGGCAAGACAACTAGTTGGCCTTGCTGGAGTTGACGTGATATTCCTCGACGAGCCTACAAATCACTTGGATATTCAAACCACTGAATGGCTTGAAGAATTCATTAGAGAATTCATTGGAGCACAATTAATCGTATCTCACGACAGATACTTCCTCGACCAAGTTTGTACGAGAATCGTCGAAATCGACAACCTCAGAAATTGGAACTTCAAGGGAAATTATTCTCAATACCTAAAACAAAAAGAGAACTTCCTTGCCGCTCTTGATGATAGAATCAAGACTGTCGAAAAGAAGATTTCAAGCACTCAAGGAGCCCTCCGTTCCATGAAATCTGCGAACAAGTATGACAAGTCAATCTCTGCTAAACACAAGATGATTGAAAGACTTCAACAAGAGTTGAAGGCGCTAAAAGCGAGGAAGCCAAAACAACGCAAAGGATTGCGATTCAACTTGGAGGCCGCCGATAAATCAAGCAACGACATTATCGAATTAAAAGATGCAACAAAGAGATTTGAAGGCCTTGAAAGACCAATTCTCGATAAGCAGAATCTTGAGATTTCTAAGGGCAACCGAATCGGAATTGTCGGTGGAAACGGGCAAGGAAAGACTACCCTTCTCAAACTGATAATCGGAGAGGAGGAAATCGATTCTGGTGAGAGAGACCTCGCACCTGGAACCATCATCGGTTATTACCATCAAGACCACAGAACTCTCGATTTCAAATTAAATCCGGTCGAACAGGTTGAAATTCTTCGCCCAGACATGCAATATGGAGACATAAGAGCAGCTTTAGGAAGATTCCAATTTGCAAAGGAGCAAGTTACAACACCCTTAGGAAAACTATCTGGTGGAGAAAGAGCAAGGATTGCTTTACTGAAGTTACTTCTGGAAGAAAACAACCTGCTTCTTCTTGATGAGCCTACAAACCACTTGGATATGGATGCAAAGGAAACATTGGAAGAAGCCCTTGTCGAATACGACGGTGCAATCGTTACCGTAAGTCACGACAGGTGGTTCCTCGACCAAGTTGTAAACCAAATTTGGGAACTACAAGACGGTGTGGTTACAAAGTATTTCGGAAATTACACCGACTACGTCAGGAAGAAGAAGGGCCTTCCTCCTCTTGTTGATGGAGAAGAACCGGTCCTGTGATCAGCGCCATTGAAAGGAAGGGTGGAATATCTTCAGCAACCATTCCCGGCCCGATTTGTTCACCCGCCATTTCACCTGCTTTTCTCAAGATGTAAGTTGCTATTCTTGATGCAGACCAGGGCGTCAACCCAAGGCCGAGAAGACCACCGATACAACCTGCAAGTAGGTCGCCAGTGCCTCCCATCGACATGCGCGGATTACCACCGCTAACTACTCCTCCGCGCCCGCCGGCTCCGAAGATTAAGTCCTCTGCGCCCGTTTTTACTACCACTCTCATTTCTTCATGTCCTTCCAACATCTTCGGAATATTTGCTTCATCCCAAACCCAATTTTCCAATTCTTTTTGATGAGGAGTGACTACTCCAATTAGAGAATTTGGCCAACCGTTTAAGGCTTTGATTGCATCTGCGTCAATCACTTTTGGAATGTCAGGAGTCGCTTCAATCAATTTGTTTACGGCTTCAAGAGATGCTGGGTCATCTCCCATCCCGGGACCGATAACGAGTGCCTGAACTCCTCTTCCAGTTGTACATCTTTCAATTATTGAATCAATTTTGGAAATAATTGCTTGGTCATCCATGGCTTCTGGAATGATTTCGCTAGGCCATTTTGCCCTGCTCGCGGCGTCTTTGGGCATTGCCACGTGAACCAGGTCGCAACCCATTCTTGCAGCAGCCATTCCGGCCAACAAAGGTGCTCCGTGATATGGCCCCCCTCCGAGAATCAATACTCGACCTCTATCGCCCTTAACTTGCTCAGATTTAGGGTGAGGGTACCTTAGGAGATCGCCGGGGCCAGGATCTAATGTTCCAACTGGCCATCCGACTGGAGCGATGAAAAGGTCGCCTACTTCTGATTTCAAACGCCCATTTTCGTCGACCATAGTCGTTTTTGGAGCCTCAAAAGTCACTGTTCGAAACGCATTAAATGAGAGCCCTGAGCCACATCCTGTTGGCATATCACAGGCCAAAACCATCGGCCTGCCTGGAATTTCTTCCATCAATCGTAGGACTTCACCTCGTGGCTTTCCTACGGTTCCTGCACCAAGAAGACAGTCAACTATCGTAGCAGGTGAGCCTTCTGGAAGATTTTCAATCGAATGAATTGGCCCATCCCAATCATCTCTCGCTCTTTGAGCTAAGGCGGTTTTCTGTTTACTATGAGTAGCAACGACGTAACACGCCTCCAACATTCCTGCGAGGCGAAAGCCGTCTCCTCCGTTGTTTCCGGGCCCACAAAGAATCCAAGTTGGACTTGGGGCGCCTTCGAGAGCGTTCGCCAAATGTTCTGCGGCTGTCTTCATCAACTCGTCCATATCGGCGCCAAGCGCCTCGGCATTTGCATCTAGAATCGCGACTTCCTCTGGAGTCATAACCCAGCGTGGTCGCATAGATTTAAGAGAGCAAAATCAGCCTTTGATTTGAACGGTATCATGATGAAGCAAAGCATAGTCCGTAGGACTATGTCGGATGATGCACCGGTGTTTGAGACCACGACCGG
>JAYPOA010000099.1:0-5283 GCA_038130705.1 Methanobacteriota archaeon
CGAGTCCAAGATATGATTTCAGTGGACTCCATGTTTTATCGGGTACTGGCAATTAACTTAAATCCGCCACTCCAGTCGAGAACTTGCACGGGTCTTTGTGCAGGTGAGAGTCATGTCCGATATCGAAATAAAACTTGAACAAATAGCGACCGTAATCAACCAGATTGATGACCCAAAAGTCCCTAGGAATATTCGCAAAGGGGCTAAGGAATCTTGTGAAACTTGGTTATTAAATAAATCAAAGGAAATGGATGTCAGGATAGCAATGACTCAAAACAAGTTAGAGGAACTATACGAAGACCCAAACATCCCGCCAGAGTTTGGAACACTTATTCTTATGATTAATACAGAATTGGAGAAACTTCTACGAGAATCCTTCTGATCATTCTTCTTCGGATAGAATATCTTTTAATTTTTCCAAATCATTCCGAACATCCTTAGTAATTTTACCTGCAGTCAGGTTTTCTTTCAATATTTCAAAATAAATTGTGTTAACAGCGGAAGATAAAACAAAATCAATCTCTCCAATTCTTGCCCTACCTCTTTGCAGGATAATCTTAATTGCAGATATCCCCGAGATTCTCGTTACTTCGGAATCTGAAACGCCAAGACGCCTTTGTAATTCAGTTAATTTGTGATACTCGCCAACCGAAAGATTCCCGTCCCTAAGGGCATCTAACCAAGCTTCATTCAAAGTAGGAGCACGCTCAGAAATCAGTATTGCAATAGGTCTAGTTTCTTCGATATTCTCAAGAACGATTTTTACAATTGCAAACAAAGGAACTGCAAGTATCATTCCAGTAATTCCCCAAAGCCAGAATGAGAAAGCTGTGATGAGTAGGAGAATTACAGGTGATAAATCAAGAGCTCTACCTGCCCATTTAGTTTCTATGTAATTACCCCAAACTTGTTGATTTACGAGTAATAGTCCAGTAAGCGCAAGTAGGCCTACAGGAGGTAGTAAAATCAAACCAATGATTAGGGGTGGAATAGTTGCAATGAGGGAGCCAATATATGGAACGTAATTCAAAATGAAAGTCAAAACCGCCCAAACGAACCAAAGGTCAATTCCAAAAATCATCATGACGATTGCAGCAATTACTGCGCTACCGAGACCACAACCAGTTTTCACAACAATGTAAGTGTTGATTCCTTCTTCTATCTGATGCTGTATGGCTTCCATTTTTTCCGAATTTGAATCAGGCCATGCTCTTTCTATCCTGCCAGGGAGTAAATGTGCTTCAAAAATGATGAAAATTAGGAAGAATAGTACTGTTATTCCAGTTGTGATGAATGACCCTACTCCACTGACAACAGAACCTACCAAGTCGCCAGTTCCACCACCAGAGCCAATTCCTAGTGATTGGAGTCCTGAAGCAAATGATTGTGAATCATCCCCCGTTGCGTCTTTTATCACACCACCAAGTAGCGGAGTATTCTTGAGTTGCTTCCATCTTTGGTCGAGTTTGTTATCATACTCTGTCTGTTTATCTTCATCCTCAACTAATCCTTGCACTTGTGACCAAGCAAAGAAAGCAGCAGAAGTAATCACCAAAATGAATAATAATAGCATCGTTAGGTATGAAAGGAACACAGGAAAACTGTTTTTCGAGAGATAGTCTGCTCCGGGTTTCAAAACAAAGTAGATGCCGAGTGCGATAAAGAACGGTTTTAGTACGCTCTCGAGATGAATCATTGCTAAGCACGTTATCGTGAGTATGATGAGGGAATGTGATATGATTGCCATTCTGTCTTGAAAAGAAGAACCGGCATTAGCAACTTCGCCCATGGTTCGCACAAAAATCACACCTACTTGAGATGTATTGGTCTTGAAAACTCACGATGCTTGCTTGTTTGGTGTAATTTCAGGTGTTAACCTATCTATTACTGCGGACAATCTCTCCACAAGACTTGTCTTGCTTTCTCCTATGAGTAAAGCATGTTCCATAACTTCATCCAGTGTATCAACAGGAATTACCTCGATACTTTCGAATTGCTGATCTAGTAGAACATCTTGTGCGTTAGCCCTTGGAATTACTACCGTTTTTATTCCGGATTTGGCAGCTGACTCAATCTTCGCTGTTACCCCTCCAATAGGCAAAACTTCTCCTCTAACTGAAAGGCTACCTGTCATCGCCAAGTCTTGCCTGATCGGAATATTCTCTAAGGCTGAGATAATCGCTGTTGCAATTGTAATTGATGCTGAGTCTCCGTCTACACCATGCGTATCGACGAATTGAATGTGTATGTCGTAATCAGATACGTCCTTTCCTGTTAGTTTTTTGATTACAGCGCTTACATTGGTCACACTTTCTTTTGCGAGGTCAGACAGACCACCTGTTGCGAGCAACTTTCCTCCACCTCCAAGCGACGGTGTTACGAGGGCTTCTACAGGCAACATGATGCCACTGTAATCAGACAAGCCTGAATCAGCTCCTAATACTGCCAGTCCATTGACTCTGCCAATTCTGTTACCAGAGTTAACAACGAGTGAATATTCCTGTCTTCGCTCGATCATTCTGTCGGCCACCTGCTGTTCTAGTGGTTTTGCTATATTTCTAGCTGCCAATACATGTCTGGAGGATGTAAATTCTGCACCTTCCTCACATGCGAGGTCACCTGCGATTCTAACCAATCCACCTAATTCACGAAGACGAAGTGAGAGTTTTCCTCTTCTTCCTGCCCTTCTTTGTGCTTCTCTCAATATTATGGAAACTCCAGACCTGTCGAAGTGAGGAATTTCTCTCGAGGTTCCAGCGTCTCTCCTTACTTCCTGAGCAATGAACCTGATTAGTCTCCTTCGATTAGCGGTTGTGTCAGGCATGTGTGAGTTTACATATACTTCATAGCCATATCCACGAATACGACTTCGAAGTGCAGGGTGCATGCCCTGAATTGCGTCTAAGTTACCTGCTGCAATCAATATGAAGTCACAGGGAACAGCTTCGGTCTTAGTCAACGCACCGCTTGAGCGCTCAGATCGCCCAGATATTGGAAATGCTCTTTCCTGCATTGCAGTTAGAAGTGCCTGTTGCTCTTCCAATCGTAGCAAGTTAATTTCGTCAATATAGAGAACTCCACCGTGCGCTCGGTGAATAGCTCCAGGCTCTACTCTCTCATGCGCTGGCGTCTCCATACCACCACTTTGGAACGGATCGTGTCTAACATCGCCAAGTAAACTTCCAGATAGAGTTCCGGTTGCATCCACGAATGGTGGAGCATCATTTGCTTGGTGTTTTACCAACACCTTTGGAATTCGATTTTCTTCTGCTCCTCCTAATCTCGAGCGAAGGAACATGTAACCAAACATAAGAAGTAACATTCCAAACAACAGAGTTAGGATATCTCCACTTTGCAATGCTACAATAGCAAGAAGGAATGCGACTGCAACGAATCCTATCATCAGCATTTTCTGACTCTTTTCCTTTTGAATCCTAATCGCTTCCTTTTGGGATTTGACTATTCTATCTCCCCTTCCTGCAGGAACTGTTCTTACACGAGGTTCATTTTCGTCATCTGAATTAGGGTAACAGAGGATGTCTTCTAACTTGTCTTGTGGTAGAAGTTCTGTCATGGACCTCGCCAGCATAGATTTTCCAGTGCCAGGGTCACCAATCATCATCATGTGTCTTCTCTGTTCTGCAGCCTTCTTGATTACAACTGAACCGGCTTCTTGACCAATAACTTGGTCCACGAGTCTTTCAGGGATTGGAACGTCTCTTGTAGAATCAAAATCGATTCCTCGAATCCACTCATCTACTGGAGTGTCGTTAATGTCTACATTATTGCCTGATTCTGGACTCCAAAATGTCACCATGGGTTCCTCTTCTTCAGAGGATTCCTGACCAATCGCCTCCTCGGAAGGGGTGGTCTCGGCTACGACATCTTCATCTGACACGCTTCACCCTCCGAACTGGACCGTTTTATGGGTTTGTGTATTCGCAGGCTTCTTCAACCTGACGAAATTACTCACTGGTTGTTGTATTGTTCGTAATACTGGTGGCCATAGTAAGCCCATTGCTCCATTGTCCAACCTGCAGGTAGTCCCTCTGCTGGTAGTGGAGGGGCTCCGGCTGGAACTTGAGGTTCAGCTGGAGCGGGTGCTACGACTGGTGTTTGGAATATTTCCTGAGTTCCACCATACATCGAATTTGCAACAGCGTCATGTGCTGGTAACTGGTTTGCCCAGTCGACAACTACTGGATCAGAACCTTGGTTTCCTCCTCTGATAAACATCAATCCAATCAACAGTGCGATTACTATCACTCCAACAACAATTCCAATTATCATCACATCGACACCGCCTTCGGATGCATCTGTGATGGCTGAACTTGCTTCGTCACATGTTGTATATTTGCAAGCTTCTGTCCTGTCTGCTTCTAATTCGTTCAATTCGGCAACAGCTTCCGAGTGTGCATTTGAACCTTCTTCAAGCTGAGCGATTTGTTCTTCTAAAGCCTTGATTTCAGCGTCTAAAGTAGCGATTAGTGCATCAACTTCCTCGACCGTCATAGTTTCTGGTCCAGGTGCTTCTTCTTCTGCAATCCACTTCAGGCTACTGCCCTGATATTGGAATTTTTCACCATCAGATGCGATAGCGACTACCTTTGCTACTGTAACGTAGTCCATATTTCGCATTCCATTGTCTCCGATTTGTCCGCCCAATGGGTCGAATGTCCATCCCAGACTCTTTTGTGTGATATCGTGCTCTGTTACCTGATTATACTGACAGATTCCTGTTAAGGAATTGCAGAGTTGCCAGGTTGTTGAGAGTGATGTAATAGTGACTTCATCTTTGTTAAGGAACATTGTAACTTCAGGTGTTTCACCAATGTAGACGTTTGCGACATCGACATTCACATCTGCATCTGGACCGGAACCAACAAGCAGAGGCATACTGTCGTAAACATCCACTACAATAGTGTAGATGTTAGCATCATATCTGTCTTCAGCCTGTATGGTAACCGTTTGCATTCCTTCTTGGTCCCAAGTTAATGTCAAGGTATTGTCAAGGAAACTTACCCTCGCAGCTCCTGGCACTTCGTTACTTGCTGAAACTGTTACTTCATCGACATCACCATCAATATCAGTCAGGATTTCTGATAGATAGATTACTTTTTGTGAGCCTACCTTCATTCTCAAATTCTGATATTCAGATAGGTCAAGTCTTGGTGCGTCGTTAACTGGGTTGATCGCTATTGTAGTCATCTGGTCAGAAAACTGTTCACCGTCGCTTGCACGGATTGTTACTGTGGTTTCTCCGTTGATGTCGTCATCCATGGT
>JAYPOA010000100.1:0-5276 GCA_038130705.1 Methanobacteriota archaeon
TGGACGACACAGTAGACGCCTTCCACATCTAAGCCTCTTGCAGCGACATCGGTAGCAACTATTGCATGACAGCGTTCTTCAGAAAATTCTTCCACTGCTCTCGCTCTTTGACGTTGAGCAAGTCCGCCATGAATAATTGACACTCGCAGACCCTCAATCTGTAATTCTTCTGCGACTCTTTCCACTCCTGCTCTGGTGCGACAAAAAATGAAAGCTCTACCTGATTTTCTAACCGCTTCTGCAGTTATCTTACTCTTCATTGAATTTGGAATCAACCAGAAATGGTGGTCCATATCCGTAAGCGAAACATCTTCTTTTCCAACGCTGATAATAATCGGTTCATTCAGATAATTTTCTCTAATGTGTGCAATATCATATTCGTCTAACGTTGCACTAAATAACGCAGTTTGTCTTTTGGGATTACACTGGTCAAGTATTTCACAGACAGCTTCTGTAAAGCCCATGTCGGACATTCGGTCAGCTTCGTCTAAGATTACAAATTCAACTGCACTCAAATCGATGTGCCCTTGTTCTATGTGGTCAAGAAGTCGACCCGGGCAAGCTACAACTGAATCAACTCCTTTGTCCAATTTTCTGATTTGCTTATTGTATGAAACACCGCCATAAATCGACATCATACGAAGATTTTGGGACCAAGCAAGTGGGTCCAGTACTTGGAAGATTTGTTCTGCTAACTCCCTTGTAGGAGTTAGAATGAGAGATTTTGGCCGATTCGGTTCAGCTCTTGTTAAATGCTCAATCATTGGTATACCAAAAGCCAAAGTCTTACCGCTCCCAGTTGGAGCTCTACAACAAATATCATGCTTTAGAATCATATCTGGTATAGTTTCCCTTTGCACTTCAAAAGGTTCCTCAAAACCAGCCCTTCGTAATTCTTTGCACATCTGGGGGCTAATTCCCAAATCGGAGAACTTAACACCCAACTCTATACCTCATTTTCAACGCCGTAACCCTTTACTATTAACCATACCCTATGTTTCAAGAATAATACACCTATCAAGTGATAAAATAATCATAGTCAAAGACATGGTTCAATAAAGTAAAACCTCAACCACTAATCATGCAGAGAGCTATTTTGGGTGGTGGTTGCTTTTGGTGTGTTGAAGGTGCATACAAGCACATGCAGGGTATTGAATCGGCTCTACCCGGTTATGCTGGAGGTCATGACCCCAATCCCAACTACAACACTGTTTGTGGTGGCGGGACAGGTCACGCAGAAGTCGTAGAAGTCATATTCGATGAGTCAATAATTAATTTTGAAACAGTTCTTGACGTCTTTTTCACCGTTCACGACCCAACTCAATTAAACAGACAAGGAAATGACATCGGAACACAATACAGATCTGTAATTTTCTATTTAGATGAAGACCAGAAGCAAATTGCGGAACAAAAAATTAGCTATTTTCAGCAATATTTTGATGATGAAATAGTAACAGAAATTTCTCCACTATCGAATTACCACGAAGCAGAAAAGTATCATCATGATTATTTTACTCTAAATCCAGGAAATGGATATTGCCAGATGGTTGTTGCACCAAAATTGGGTAAAGTTAGACAAAAATTCTCTCACCTTTACTAACGGTCATTATTTTGAGCAGGAACCCTTCGGATGGGTCATGGTGAACAATGTTGTCAAGCCACCTACGCCAGTAAATGAGCCCGTTCTATCCTACGCTCTGGGAAGTGTTGAGAGAGCCGAATTGAAGGCTGAACTAACAAAACAAGAAAGCGAAGTCATTGAAATTCCATGCATTATTAACGGCGAGGAAATATTCACTGGAGATATCGTTGAGCAAGTTATGCCCCATGACCACAGTCACGTAATTGCAAGAGTGCATATGGCTGGTGAAAAGGAAGTCAGAGCTGCAATCAACGCTTCTCTAGAAGCACATGACATGTGGTCAAACATGGCTTGGGAAGCAAGATGTGCTATTTTTTTGAAAGCGAGTGAACTTCTTGCAGGGCCGAGAAGAGCCGAAATTAACGCGTCCACTATGCTGAATCAATCAAAAACCTGTCACCAAGCAGAGATAGATGCCGCTTGTGAGTTGATTGATTTTTGGAGGTTCAATAGCGATTATTGTAGACAAATCTACGAAGATTTACAACCACCTGTATCTCCATCAAGTATGTGGAATTCAAGCGAAGTAAGGCCTTTGGAAGGATTCGTATTCAGCGTAACTCCGTTTAACTTCAGCAGTATTGCGGCTAACTTACCTTCAAGCGCCGCGATAATGGGGAACACAGGAATATGGAAACCATCACGAAATTCATACGTTTCCAATTATCGATTGATGAAATTGATGATGGATGCTGGATTACCGCCCGGAGTAATTAATTTCATTCCTGGGAAAGCAAGCCTAGTTGGAGACATTTGTATGTCTCACAAGGATTTAGCGGGAGTACACTTTACAGGTTCGACTTCTGTATTCAGGAAAATGTGGAAAGACATAGCAAACAACCTTGAGAACATGGTTTCATATCCAAGAATTGTTGGTGAAACTGGAGGTAAGGACTTCATTGTAGCTCATCCTGATTGCGATAAGGCTGGATTAATTGTTGCTTTATTGAGAGGAGCATTCGAATTCCAAGGGCAAAAATGTAGTGCTGCAAGTCGTGCATATATCCCTGAAAGCGTTTGGAATTCAATCAAAGACGAGTATTGCTCAGAAGTTGGTAAAATAAAGATGGGAGACCCAAGAGATTTTTCAAATTTCATGTCAGCAGTTATTGACAGGAAATCATTCGACAATATCACTGGATACATTGATAGGGCAAAAGAAGACCCTAGTTGTGAAATCGTAACAGGCGGAAATTATGATGATACTGTTGGTTATTTCGTAGAACCAACAACCATTGTTTGCCAGGACTCAAGATATGAAAGCATGGCAGAGGAAATTTTTGGCCCGGTATTATCGATTCACATTTACCCAGATGATGAATTTGAAAGAATACTCGAAGTATGCAATACAACCTCTGAATATGCACTAACTGGATCCATATTTGCAACAGATAGAAGAAATATCGAGAAAGCACTCGCAGCATTACGATACAGCGCTGGAAATTTCTACATTAACGATAAACCAACAGGTGCCGTAGTTGGACAACAACCATTTGGTGGAGCAAGAGGAAGCGGAACGAATGACAAAGCAGGAAGTCCAGTTAACCTTTTGAGATGGGTAAGTCCAAGATCAATCAAGGAAACTTTTGCACCACCACACGATTGGAAATACAGTTTCTTACAAGATTAATTTTTGTTAAATAATTTCGAAAAATAGGACTCAAATTCATTTACCGTGACCGACGGGTTGAGTAATATGCCTGTTGATGCGGATGAAGCATTAGAGAGGGCCACTTTGGTTAGAAGTGACCCCTCTCTTCGTGGTGTTTCAAGACGCAAAGCTGGAGAAGAAGATGGGAAACCTGTTTGGGAGTATCTCGACTCTACAGGAGAATTGATCGAGGAAACGGAAATTACCGACAGATGGAATTCATTAGGTCTGCCCCCGGCATGGGAAGACGTTTGGATTTGTCCCAACGCAAGAGGGCACATCCAAGCCACTGGTAGGGATGCGAAGGGAAGAATACAATATCGATATCACAATGAATGGACGAAGATAACCGCAGAAATGAAGTATGACGATGTTGTATATTTTGCGTCACAATTACCACGTCTTCGCAGACAGGTCTCAAGAGATTTACAAAATAAGGAAATAACGCTGAATACAGTTTCTGCATTAGTTGTTAAACTAATTGACCTCTATAACATTAGAGTAGGTTCGGATGAATATGCAAAGTCAAATGAATCATATGGTCTTACGACGCTAAAATCGATGCATTTGAAAACAGTTCGGGGGAAAGAAGCTGAAGGCCGTCACGACGCAATATTCGAGTTTACTGGAAAATCAGGTAAGGATTGGGAGATAAAGATAGAGGATGACCATCTAGTTGACTTAATTCTGAAAACCAACAGGCTTGGTAGTAGTGAAGCGGATTTGTTCATGTATATCTCGGAGGCTGGAAACGAAGTTGACTTGAAAGCGGAACACATCAATCAGTACATACGTGCTTCCAGCGGAATGGGTTTTACTGCTAAAAATTTCAGAACGTGGGCCGCTTCATCCCGTTGTGCTGAGAGACTGGCGTTTTTGTCAAAAGAACGAACTGGAAAAGAAATGAAAAAGTGGGTTTCCTCGCTTCCAGCGGTAGACTCTATAGAAAAATTATGGTCGGAAGGAGACTGGGTACCTGCTACTAATGATACTGCAAAAAACAAGGTTCTTGTAGCCGTAATAGATACAGTTGCAGCAGACCTTGGGAATACTAGAGCCGTCTGTCGCTCATCTTACATTCACCCCTACTTTATTGAATCATATCAAAACGATGAACTTCTTGAAGAATGGAATAGTTTCAGTGACATGAAAGTCATACCTGATTTGAGTAAAGGCGAAAGCACTACACTCCGAATTTTGAAAAAATTAAGAGCGAAATAAAACCGAATGGTTCATTGCTTGAACTATTGAGGCAAAACCCCTGCGATGATGAGCGCGATTGAGCGGACTGCTGTTTCAGTGACGATTGATGGGCGAACTGAGCGGGGACCTGATTTCATACATAACATTGAGAAACAAGTCCCTCTTGTTCCAATTCATGCAGAGCATGGTGGCACCTCTATCACCTCCTCCGCGTGACTTGGTAATTGCAAGTCAATCTTCACCTTGGAGCATAATTTGGAAAATGCTTGGAGTTGTTATCCTATTGTATATCATAGCACAAGCATTCGTTGGGGTTGTCTTCGGGTTTTTCATAGGGGACGCATTTACGGCAATTTTCTCGATGTTTTGTTTAGTTCCTTTGCTTGCGATTTTTGGATATATCAGAAGACCGAAATTGACCCACATCATACTTGCAGTCCCAGACCCGTCGGGAAATACATCGCATAGACTGCCCAACTCAAGAGTTCTGAACACACCGGTTCCAACAAGGTTTTCTCATCACTTGATTATTGATTCACCACCACTTGAAATGCCACGAAGTTCTTCGATTTGGTTGATTTTTGGAATTACTATCACAATCTCTTTTTGTGGGCTTTTACCGATGATGATTTTTGAAGATCCATTGTGGGTCCTGCTGGCATTCTTTGTAGGAATACCAGCGTGGCTTCTCGGGTTTTCTTTGCCCGTTCATGCTTGGTGGTCATTCTCAAACAGACATTTTCAGTTAATTACGAAGCGAAGGGATGGAGAAAGCATGCT
>JAYPOA010000101.1:0-2584 GCA_038130705.1 Methanobacteriota archaeon
ACTTTGGGAGGTGGTGCTGTTATCTCAGGCAAATGATTAACAACTTCTTCCTGAATAGTCTCATTTTGTTCTACGGCGACCTGGATGTTCGGTTCCGGTAATGGTACAGATTGGTTTACTGGAAGAGGGACTTCGGCTACTCTTTCTTGGTTTTCCTCTCGAACTGGATGCATTTCTATTGCAACTGGTTCTGGTTGGGGACCATTTTTCAATGATTGAGCCTTTTCTCGACATCTCTGTGCTGACCCCATATCGCCTGCTGATTCTAGTGATTTTGCTAAACCATACCAAAGATCAGGATTTGATTTGTCGGATTGTATCATCAGTTTCCATGTTTTCACAGATTCTGTGTGTTCCCCTGCTGCGGATTGTGCTCTTGCCATTAAAGAGGACCCCGGATCACAATAATTCATGGCTTCTATTGCGAGAGAAGGCCCCTCGGGTATTGTAGGAGGTAGACCATTTGTGTTCTCTAATATGTATGATTCACCCTCGGCCAATTGTATCAAAAACTCTGCATATTCTTGTCGATTTTCTTCCTGATTTGCGAGTATTTTCTTACCTCTCAGAAGGCCTTCGATATCATTTAATTTGTTTGAGATATTTATTAGCCGACTTGCCGCTTTGAGATAATTTCCATCGATATCCAAAGCAGAATTGAAACACTTTGAAGCAGCATTCCAATTTTCTTTCCTTTCATGCAACGCTCCCAGATTGAAGAAGGATTTTGCATCCTCGGAATTTAATCCAATAGCGTGATTGTAAGCACCAATTGCATGGTCATCTAATGATAATGATGCCATCGCCCCTGCTGCTAATTTCCAAGCATCAAAATTATTCGATGCTTCTGCATGTAGATATGGTTTTAGAAGTTGGAGTGCACCTTTTGCATCTCCTTGAGTTAGCAGTGTTTGTGACTCTTGGCATATTGCTTCCATGTCAATATCGTTTTCAACCTCTTCAATTAAATTCTCATGCATTTCAGGCTCATCGTAATCTTGATCTTCCTCAAATAAATCTTCAACATTCTCTGAAACGGCATGTGTCAAGTTTTGATTGACCAAATTTTCTTGAGTATGTGGCAATACTTTTGGGGAATCTTGTATTGTTCCACCCGCCTTTTTATTATCATCTAATATCTTAACCAAATATGGATGTCCAGGGAAAAATTCCAACGCTCTGTTAGCTATTTCAACAGATCCATCATTATCTCCTAACCTATCCAATAATACCGCTAAATTAGCTAATGCTGGGCCGTGGTTTGGGTCAATATCAAGACAAATGACAAATGATTGTTTGGCCCCCTTTGGATCCTGTTTGGATTCTAATAAAACTCCGCGATTAAACCATGCCATTGCATTAGAAGGGTCAAGGGCAATGGCTTTGTTGAACAACTCCAATGCATTGTCATATTCTCCAGACCTGTGGGCCGTTTCACCATCTGAAACCAAGTCCTCTACAGTAGTATCTGGTAATTCTTCCACTGTATCATTAACGACTTCATTTTCTGTTTTATTTTCAGAGGAAGATGAATCTTCACTTGTTGTATCTTCATTCTTATGTTCATCTATTTTGACACCACTTACAACTTCTGCCAACGATGATATCATTGCCTCATTAATCTCTGAAGCAACGTCAAAATTACCTTTATCGCCATCAGTCAATGAGTTCACCTATCACCTTCAAAATCCCATAAGGGATAAGCATTTTCCGTCATCGTGTCCGTTCACTTCATACGCATCATTTGCTTGGACTATTTCATGAGACCATCGTTCTCTAACCAGTATGGTGGGACATTTGTACTGGTTGAACCAGGCGAATTCATGGGTTTCGTATTACCAGAACCAATATTTGTAGGAGCTAGGCCAGTTACCCAAGTTGAATGGTCTGCGATAATGGGTAAAAATCCATCAAAATTTCAGGATGGATGGTCATCGGGCCTAAGACCCGTTGATTCTGTGGATTTCTTTGATTGTAAAGATTTCATTTCTAAACTAAATCAAAACGATAATGAGCCCAAACTTGGTTTGGAAGGTTCATTCAGGTTACCCACAAAAGAGGAATGGGAATATTTTTGTCGGGCTGGTTCATCTACTAAATGGTACCATTCAGATAAAGATAATGAAATCGATGAAGTTGCGTGGCATGCTGGTAATTCTGGTGCTATGACTCGTGAAGTAGGCCAGAAGGCACCTAATGACTGGGGGTTGTATGACTTGCATGGAAATATTTCTGAATGGACAACTACGTTGATCGATGACAAATATGTTACTAAAGGGGGTTCATGGCTAACTGAATCCGAATCAACCAGAGTGACAGCAGATAGGTTATTCCTGCCGACCAAACGTAGCGATTCGATAGGTTTGCGGCTGATATGGAGTCCGAATTGAGTGGTTAATATGCGGTTATATCATAATCCAAGGTGCTCAAAGTCTAGAGAGGCGGTCGCTATTTTAGAGTCAAAAAATATTCAATTCGATATAGTTCATTATCTGTCTGACGGTATAATCAATCAAGACCTTGACTTATTGTGTAAGTTAGATGGAATTATACGAACTAACGAAAAAGAATTTAGAGAAAATCC
>JAYPOA010000101.1:2684-5233 GCA_038130705.1 Methanobacteriota archaeon
GAAATTTCGCTCACCATCGATTAGTTCCCATAACATTGATTGGGTATAATGCATAGTTCTTCTGACTTTTTTTGGGGCACGTAGTATCTTTGCCAAAATTTTTTCAAATTTTGTAAATTTCTTTTCGATTGAAAAAACAACATTCTTACCAGTCACGCCATCTAATTCAGGATGGATGCCAATTTCACCTTCGTATTCCCATTCAACAGGTACTCTAACTGGTATCAGTTTCGACCAAGAGTGTTCCATTCACGCACCATCCATTGTATATGTGACATATACCAATCCTACCATCGATATAGAACCAGTTATGGCTGTAATTTTCTTTAAATTGTCAAATTGTGTGAATTTATCCAAAATCCAAGTCAAAACTCCAAAAATCGAAACCAACATTAGTAAAAAATACCAAGCCGGAGGGTATTGACTCATATATTGTTCTAAACCGATTAGGGTTGTGAACCTTGCGACTCCTGCCATGCCTGATATTCAGCCATTTGTCTGTTGTACTCCTCAAGTTGTCTTTGATATTCGGCCATTGCTGGGTCAACTACCTCTGTGACTTCTTGCTGTTGTGATTCGAAAACTGATGCTGGCGGTCCAATTATTGGATTATTGTAATCTTGGGTTTCGTATTTGTCTTCATCGTCAAATTCGTCATCAGCTTTCTTTAGAAATATAAACAAAAGAACTCCTATCAAAATTATTATTGCGATCGATGTAATAAACACTGGGGATTGGAAACTGAAAAAACTGTCTTCAACAGGTTCTTTTTCCCAAGATAAAGATTGAAGAATACTGAAATTCATTCTACCATCTTTGCTTAAGATAGAGATGTTTACAATAGAAGAATACTCACCATCTTCTCTAATTATTTCACATCTAAGATTATGAATTTGTTCACTTATGTGCCCCTCGTTCATATCAATCTCGAACGTGGTTGTGTGGATTGGTATATCGTCGCATATTACCCCCCATCCTTCAACCACTTTTGCCGATATGTCCAAACTTTCCTTCTGTGTACTTGTAGTTGATAGATTAATCCAGAATATTTGAGTTTCATCATACGGAACTACGTTGCTTTCGATAATAGTGTGTTCTAAATTAACACTTCGTCTTTCTCCAATCATTAATACTGCAGTTAATTCTTTCAAAATTGGCCTTCCAATGTTATCTGCGCCTCCCTCCAACAGAAGCTTTGCCGATACAATTGTGTTCAGGGGGCAATTTTCACCAATAATAATGTCCATTGTAATATTTGTTGACTGTGTTGGACCAAGATTCAGCATCATCCACTCATTGGACGCTTTTGATAGGCCAGAATCTGTTTCGATGAATCCTATTACACATTGAGTCGGAGGAGATGTTTGAATAAGTAATTTTGACCTAAGTGTTGAATCAAAAGAATTACCAATATTCCAAGCAACTGCATTAAATTTGTAACTTGAATTAGTTTCGGCTACAATTTCACCAAAGTATCCATCGAGTTTTGGTTGTTTTATCACTTCGGTTACTGCCTCGAACATAACGCTATTATCTCCAGGAGATATATCGTCCTCATTAATTGAATTAGCTTCGATTGCGATTTCATGAATTTCACCTGGGGCTTCGAGAGGATCTAATAACAACCACATGTTGATAATTTTCTCGTTTTCGAGGTCATATGGTGCAGATAATGGAATCGTTTCGGTTACATTAACTCCATCACTAAGTGCCCACCAAGTCCATGTTGAAGGTGACCAAGGCAGTGATAATTCAGCCGTATCGTCTCCATTTCCATAATTTGAAACTTTTAAGTTGATATTGATTGGTATACCAGGAGTTAATGATGTTGGATAATCAATCAACTCTAATGTTATATTTCGGTAAGAAGTTACTTTGATACCTTGCCATGCGTCACCAATTATCTCTTCACCAGATCTCAAAGATAGTACTTTTGGGGAAATAATTGGTCCCATGTCACCTGCCTGAGCAGTTGTTGGCGATACCACCCTTACTTTGAATATAGATGACGAACCAGGGGATATGGCCATGTCTGGAGTGTTTAGTAAATTTACTTCCCATCCTGGAACATCTGTATGACTCACCATTGGCTTGAAAATATCGATACGAGATGCATTGTTGTAAACTCTAAACGAGATATCGACATAACTACCTGCATCGATATCTATACTCGCTACTTCCTCAGAAGATATGGCTCCTTGAGAGGTCATAGCGGCAGCAACATCAATGACTTCTGTGTCCGATCTCCTGGTGTCATTTGTGCTAGTTGCAGTTAAGTACACCTCTGCAGTAACATCAGGTTCGATTCCCTGGGGGACTGTAGCTGTCAACCAAACATTTTGTGGGGAATCGGTTCTAACTAATATTGCAGTTGACTGATTCCAAGATAGTGATATCGCCCATCCTGTTGGGACATTTTTATCCTCGATCGAGATATTAAAAACATCTGTAGCTTCTCCTATGTTTCTTAATTCAACTGGGAACATACAAGTTTGACCTGGTTTACATCGCGGTGTAAATTCAGGTACAATCAAATCAGGAACTCTTGA
>JAYPOA010000102.1:0-5149 GCA_038130705.1 Methanobacteriota archaeon
TTTTTGGAACCCTGTGTGCCACAATTTGATGGCCATAGAAATTGAAAACACACGATTCTTCTTTTTCTCTTCCTGTACTGCAACCTAAGACTTCGGTGTAGAATTTCTTCGCTGCTGGTAAATCATCAACGGGGAATGCTAAGTGAAAAGGTCGCAGTTTTTTCCATGATTTCGGTGACTTGGTGGACTCTTCTTTCTCAGTACTTTCAGGTGGTATAGGTGGAGAATAGTCAATTCCGCAGGTGCGACAAACGTCGTTTTCGTCCCAATCGCACTGTCTTTGGCAACCGCTCATAGTTTCCACTTCACGCTACAACCGATCGATTCGGTACGTGGCACTGGTGGCGTTTCTCCCATAGACATTGAATCCATAGCGTCTGCAAGGTCACTTGTCGTTGCTTGCATTGCATCGCGTGGAGAATTATCAAGGCGACCACGATAGACTACCACTCCCTCTCCATCAATTAGGTAGAATTCTGGAGTTCTTTTTGCGCCCCATGATAGTGCAACTTCTTGGCTCTCGTCGTAAAGGTAAGGATATGGCATACCTTTTGCAGCTCTCTTTTCCATGTTTTCAAACGAGTCCTCTGGATAGTTTGTTGCGTCGTTAGAATTGATTCCTACAAAACCTAATCCTAATTCTTCAGCCTTTGCTGCGGCCTTGTTGATACGAGCTACGCTACCAACAACATAGGGACAGTGATTGCACTCAAACATTACAACCGCCCCTACTTCTGTCATTACGTCATCGAGGGAGACCTCGCCTCCACCATTTGCATTTGGCAAACTAAATCCGCTTACTACGTCACCTGGTTCATATCCCATGTCCTAACGCAGGAGGGGTTTACCATATCATGTTGTGGCTATTGCCATTTCACATTCTTTCTTTCTTCTTCTTGCAACTTCATGGTCTGGATTAATCGCAAGAACGCCGTTCCATGCTGCTTCTGCTTCTAAGAAACGCTTTGACTCGTGATGTATTGCTGCGATGTGAAGTCTCGCATCGAGGTGGGAGCCATCACATCTCACGGCCGCTTCAAAGTCGTTTAGTGCGGCTTCTTCTTTACCCCAGTCGAGATATAGAAGTCCTCTCTGATGCCAAGCCTCGGTATATTCTGAATTCAGCCTTAATGCCTCATTGAGTGGTGCTTCAGCCTGTTCTGGCCTACCCATTGAGATGAAACAAGATGCAAGGTTTGTCAATGCTTGGAAGTGATGTGGCGCCTCTTCCACGATCGATTCGAGGTCTCTTCTTGCCTCGTTCCAGTTCGATAGCGACATGTTTGCTTCCGCTCTTCTCAATTTTGCAAGAGAGAGAGTCGGTGCTAATTCAAGTAAGACATTAGCATCATCAAGTGCTGATTGTGCATCCCCGCTTGCCATGTGAATACTCGCTCTGTTTAGACGAGCTCTTACGTGAGTAGGGTCGGTTTCAATAGCTTCATCAAAGTATGATTTAGCGGACTTTAGGTGTCCCTGATTCGCCGCTATATTTCCTCTAATGTAGGATACTATCGCTCCATCGCCACGGATTGATGCTGCGTCAATGTGTTGCGTTGCACCTTCTAAATCACCATATTCCAAGCAAAGTAGTGCAGATTCTGCCGCCGCGCTCGGGTCTTCTGCAGGCAGTAACCTGCGAGCGCGAGTTAGCGTCTCTTGGGCTTGGTCGAGATCCCCTAACAACCTCTGAACTCTCGCAAGGCCTAGCCACGCAATTCCTGACTCTCTGTCAAGTTCTAATGCTGATTCGAATGATTTTGCTGCGCTTGCTAACAATTCCGCATCTGTTATTCCAGTACCGTCTCTCATTCTGTCTGCATTAGCAAGATGCATCCTTCCCTCGATAACGAAGAGGTCTTGATGGACCAATCCTTCTGGGCTTGAATTTAGAATATCCCAAGCCTCTGTATGTCTACCCTGAAGTAGCCTCCTGCTTGCGATAGCGGCACGAAGCTCTCCATTTCTTGGGTGTTTTGCAAGACTTTCCTCGATTGCCTCATCCGCTTTGACTTCTTCCCCGCTCGCTTCTAACAAGTCGGACTTGAGAATGATCAATTCTGTACCTCCGGCATCTAATGCTACTGCGTGAATTGCCGCCTTGAGAGCTTCTGATGAACGACCGTGGGAATCTGCCAATACCTTGGCTCTAATTGCCCAAGCCAAGCCATTCTGCCTATCGATCTCAAGACATCTGTCAACGCTTTCAAGGGCTTTTCCTTGTTCTCCAAGAGCAAATAGAATTTCACCTCTCGCACACCAGTCATCAGACCTCATAGGGTCCTCTTCTAGAGCACTCTCTATCGCCTCAAGTGCTTCAGAACGGGCCCCCGCTCTCTTCTTTAATCCAGACAAAAGAGACCTGTCGGCAGGAGTATCTACTCCAAGAGCTTCGAGGCGTTGAATATTCTTCGCCGCGCCTTCATCTCCGATATTAGCGAGCAGATGGGCATGTGTTCGGAGCAAATCAGGTTCATCAGGATTCAAAGCAAGTCTCTCTTCCAACCACTTCTTCCTCTCATACACGTCTCCAGAAAGAATTGCCGTGTGTTCTAAAATTCTCAATGTAATGTCGTCCCCAGGCACGGAAGCGTGTGACTGTAACAGGAGTTCTTTCGCTCGGGAAATTCTTCCGCTTTCCAAAGCTACGAGAGCGATTCTTCTGGAATCTGGTGCTGACAAATAGTCCATGTTGTCTATTGTCTCCAATAGAGAAACCGCAAGACGAGACGGTCCCGGTTCAAGAAGTGGGCTTGTTTCATGGTCTGCGGATAAAGGAATACCAGCAATCAGACTTTCAAGGGCTGAAAGGGCTTCGCCTTGTCCCTGTAATGCCTCAAATGCAAGGATTGTGCCATCTAGTTCTGGATGCGCGGCTCTAATGCCATCTAAACCAGCAACTAAACGGCTAATTCTATCATCAATTCCATCCATCCTTTTGCCCATAAGAGCAGCAGAGGACGCCTGCGCTTCCTGCAGGAGGATCATGCCATCGCCCAATCCGTTTAGTGATTCGTGGGTTTTTGTGAGCCACCAGCCCAAACCCGCTCCACCAGCAAACAGACCGAGTCCCATCGAGACGGTGATCGGGTCCATCAGGAGGCATCCAATTCGTTGAGGCTATATGCTCTCCTACGCGTTTGGTATCGCGAATGGTGATTTTCAAACCATTTTTCATTCTCCAAAAGATGGAATTAATATGACAATTTAGATTATTGATACAACGGCTAAGTTAAGTTCAAACGCTTACCGTAAACTGTCTCGCATAAGGTGAGGCGGGGGTGGATGAAGAAAACTGGTGGAACGAACGCCTAGAGGCGTGGTCACACGAAGGTTTCGACACCGGGCCAATACGAATAACATTGGAAGAAAACCCTGACACTGCGAGTGAATTAATGATTGATTGTGAAAATCTTGTAAAAATCAATCGCGCATTAAGAAAGAGGATTATTGAATCCTCGCTTTCTCATGAAAAGAAATCTGAATGGCTAACGCGCCTGGATGATTTTTCATCTACGGAAAGAACTCTTTTGGAATGGGAATCTGATTCGAGAGAAAACAGACCGTGGGAGCCGTATGTTAACAGAGCTGAGAAAAAATGGATTGATTTAGGGGTCAGAAACGATCTCACAAAAATTGTGAAACGCCTAGAAATGTTGGATGAATCATCATATCCTGCATGTCAACCACTGTACATTCTGTTTGATAATGTGGGGAATTTGGAAGTTATCCAAACCATGCTTACAGAGATTGAAAATGATGAAAATAAGAGACGGGATATCATTGTAGAAATGATATCGCTTCTACAAGAGGAGGCTGTCGACGCTTCAGCGGCCAGAATGATGAATATTAGCGATGCTTTGGATTACATCAATTCAATGCAGGGCGTTGCTAAAGAAATGAGGTCTACACGCCTTAGAATCGATAAAGAAATCAGGCCCTTTGATGAGGAGCTTGCCGACCGTTTAATCGCTAAGAGAAATGAAGGCCTTGACGATGAGGTATCAGCAATAGTTGAAAATTTAGGAACCCGGCTAACAAATCTAAACTCCAAAATAAAAAAATGGGAAAATGATGGAATTCAAATTTCCGACAAATCAAAAATATCTGCAGAAGAATTGCTTGAATGGGAAGCAAACCTTCCTGATTTGGAAAAAATGATTGAAACACACATGGCCGCCGCTGAGAGATGGAATCATTTCAGAAAGGTTTGGCCCGAGAAAGTATCGCACATTGAATTCATTGGCCAACTTGAAAAGACCGATGAATTGCTTGACATAGTTGATTCTTTGGAGGCCGAATGGAGAACTTTCGAACTAGAGGGCATGGAAATTATTTCCAAATGGGAAGACTTTGGATTCGTTATGGATTTGTGGAGACAAAGAATTTCTGACGAGCCTCGAAGTGGGCTTGCTTGGTTGAAGATAGAGGACGAAAACTACTCGATGGCAAAGGGCCTCATCGATGCATTGATGAGATTAGACGCGTCGATTAGTGGCGAAGATGAAATTCTAAGGCGTGCCACGATTCTTAGAGAATTTGAACTTGAAACTAGCTTGCTTGAAGAGATGAGTGATTTCATAGAAAAACATGCACGCCGATCAGCTCGTCACAGGTCTATGCTTGAAATCGAGTGGCTAGACATTGTAAGAACGAAAGGGGTTAGAGATAAGCCAACTGCAAATCTTTCGCTATCAGAATTTGAGAAATTAATTTCAGACGCAAATACCGGTAAAGGAGGATTCAGTTTACCAATTGATAGATTGGAAGACAATCTTAGGAATGAAATAGAAAGATGGCACCAACTTGGTTACAATGTTGATAGCCTTAGAGATGGGTTGTCTATTGATGCCGTTGATATGGCATTGAAAATTTCATCGATAAGAGAGGCCGTCAAAAATCACGACCAATTGATTCGTAGATTGGAAAACTTGGACTGGAGAAGAGACCCAAAGTTATCAGTGGCCATTAACAATCAACTTTCCCAGCCAGATAAATTACCATTGCTGGCGGCAAATATTCCAAAAATCGCTGTTGAATTGGCCCGAAAGGATGTCGAAGATGAGCATTTCAGATTCATTCCTTGGAGGCCACACAGAAGGTCGAGAAAGGTGCTGGTCCCTGTTGCAAAAAGCGCCGCTGATGATGC
>JAYPOA010000103.1:0-5127 GCA_038130705.1 Methanobacteriota archaeon
ACAACGGACCGTGTAACAATGATTGTGATGAGCTTAATGTCACTCTTTGGGCAGGTGCTACTGCAATCTTCAAACAGCATGTTCCCCAAGTTTCCACGGGATGGAACCCTATCACAATAACTCATAGAATTACTGAGGGACAAACCCTCTGGGATTCATCAACAGCAAACCCATCGATTCAGATAGAAATGAAGGTTAAGGGAGATTATTCATCAAATGGAGTTTGGTCCACTGGGAACGTTGCTAATTTTTCAATGAAGCTCTCAGGAGATGGCGACACAAGGGTAGAACTTCCAATCGACCCGACCTCATGGAGTAGTGACTTCCAAGCAGGAGAAGATACCATGCCTACTGCAACTGAACAACCTGGTTTCCTACTCATGACTGCGATTGCGACCATGACAATGGCTGCTGTTTACCTTCCAAGTCGTAGAGATTCAGAGGAATCCTGATATTGAATCTGAATTTAATTCAGCGGTTTCTTGGGATCCCGATTGAAGATTCTTAATCGTACATACACCCGATTCCAAATCCTTTGGACCAACGATTATTACTCTGGTAAATCCATTTTTTGAGGCCCAATCGAGAGTTTTTCCAATATTTTTCCCACGTAGGTCTAACTGTATTGCATGGCCTGAATTTCTCAATTCTTTGACGATTCTTAACACAGAATCAACGGGTATGTTGAACGGAAGAATAAGAGAAGAAGGTGATGATTTTTCTCCGGGAACCACCTCTTTCCTACCCATTCTCGCCGCCTGTGCTTCTAATGCCAGTAGAACTCTATCAAATCCAAGACCGAAACCGCAAGATGGATCTAAATCCTCCATCCCAAACAAATGCAATAATCGGTAGGAGCCTCCACCTAAGACCTGACCCTCTCCCCCTAATTCTGCAACATTTACCTCGAAGACCATCCCTGTGTAATAGTCCAAACCTCTTGCTACACACAGATTTAGTTTCAAGGACGGTGGCGAAGGAGCAAGTAGTTCGAGTGAAGTCAGTAATGTTTCTAACTCGCCGAGCGAATCAAGTGATACCCCTATTGTTTGCAGGATTTGTTTTGCCGCATCAATTGTCTCTATTCCTCCATCGAGGTTAGATAGCGTCTTGAGATTCTCAACGTGAGATGTATCAATCGAATTTGAAGAGAATAGATTAGAGAGTCCTTCCCAATCACCTTTGTCTAAAAATCGCATCGCAGATGCAACTGGAGCCTCTGGTTCTCCTTCTTCTGAAAGACCCAAACCGGTAAGAATATCTCTCAATATTCCAACATGTCCGATTCTTAATTCATAATCGCAGAGGCCACTTGATTCCAACATTTCAATAGCTAAAGCAATCACTTCTGCTTCAGCGATTGGCCCGCTGGCCCCAATCAATTCAACACCGTACTGAAAGAATTCTCGATAGCGACCTTTCTTTGATTCTTCATATCGGAAGCACTGGCCAAAGTAAGACAAGCGAAGTGGTTTAGGAGATGCTCGCATCTCTTCGCTTATCATCCTCATCACTGGTGCAGTCAATTCTGGACGAAGGGTTAGCGACCTGCCAGATTTGTCCTCAAAGGCATATAACTGCTTAATCACACCAGGTCCAGATTTAGCAGTAAATAAATCAAGAGATTCGAAAATTGGTGTTTGAACTCTGTTGAACCCGTGGATTTTTGATTTTGATTCTAATAAATTCTCAAACGCAAGACGGCGGTTCATTACATCGGGAGTAAAGTCCCTCGTACCCCTCGGTCGTTGCACCATCAATTATCTGGAAATGCTTCATACATTTCACTTGAACGGAAAAAAAGAAGATTTTTGCAGTATTACCAACCCACTGACCAATCTTCATCATCAACTTTGGTTGAGACATATTCTCCTGTGAATTGATTCTCCTGCTCAATTATTTCAACTTCCTCATTCTCTGATTTGATACTTGGTTCTTCAATTTCTACATCTGTATCATTTTCTGCTACCGTATCCAAGTCAAGCGCTTCAGGAACTCCTTCTTCCGGTTTATCTAAGTTTGACATCTTGGAAATCAATTCCCAATCAGGTTCTTGTGTATTCTTTTCCTGTTCATCGTTTTGGGTTAATATCTCGGTATTTTCAGTAGGTTCTGGTTTGACCTCTGGGGGTTTTTCTCTTTCAACTGGCTGAATTGGAACTTCAATACCGAGGGCAGCCCAAGCATTTTCTGATTCTCCTTCAGACATTGATTTACCAGATTTCTCTTGATTCTCTTTTCGTTTCATTTCAATTTCTCGAGCCGCCGCTTTTTCTGCTTCAACTTGAGCTTCAATAGATTGCCACATTCTTGTTTCAGCGGCTTCTTCTTTAGTTTGTTTCATTAACTCTTGAGCACGCTTACTCGGCATGTCAAAGCGTTTCCAGAACCATCTCACGATTGGGATTAGTATAATCGCAACAACCAATCCTATACCTATCCATTGGAATAGGCTCAATTCCATACGACCACCTATACGTCTTTGCCTTCTGATAGATGCTCCCAACCAGGAGGATAATCACCAACGATTGTCACAAGGTCATCCTCTCCACCAGGTAGCATGGAGATATCTACATCAGCGCCTTCAGGAACATTTCTGAACAATGGTCTTTGTACGAGTTTGTGATTGAATGAAATAAATCCAACTGCAACTACTCCCCAGAACAGTAGAATAATTGTCAGACCCTTTGGATTGGATGGGTCCCAAACATTTTCTGTGTTTGCAATCATGTCACCAAAGTAAGAGATCATCAGCACGCTGAACAGGAACGGGAACGCTAGATAGAGCAGTATATCCCACCATCTACCAATCCAAATGTCATTGTCTCCAGTGTTGATGAAATCATCACGGAATGCGGAAACACCTATGCCAAGATAGCCTTGGAAACCGGGAGCAGCTCTTCCTGCTTCGACTTCTTTACGCCATTTGACATACCCATATTTCCAAATTGTGAACGCTATGAAAAGACCACTAAACATCAAACCGTATCCCCAAATGTGGTCCTGAACTTCCAGGAATTGCGGGAAAGCGGTTCCATCGGGAGCAATAGATATCCAAACCAGAGCAGAAGGTATACCGAAGATGAAAATTGCAATTGATGTTAGAAGTACTGATTTCTCTCTTTCATATCCGTGGTCGACGAAATTTCTTACACATAACTCCACAGTTGAAATCATAGAAGTAAGCGCGGCGAATGAAAGTGCGAGGAAGAATCCGCTCATCATTACCCATGCTCCGATACCACCGCCAGGAGCCTGTGCGAATACTTCTGGTAAAGCCAAGAAAGTAATTGCAGATGACCCGCCAGTCACAGTGTCAAGCGGGTTGTCAGATACAGCGAAAATTGCAGACAAGACCGTTAGTCCAGCAATGATGGAAATCGAGTTGTTGGCTAATCCCATCGTGAAGGCGTTCAGAGTTGTGTCCTCGTCTTTCCTCATGTAAACTGAATATGTGATTGCCATTCCCATACCTGCAGAACAGGACCATGCTGATTGGGAAAGTCCGTTAATCCAAATTGAAGGATCGCTCAACGACGACCAATTCACGGTAAACATGAACAGGAAACCGTCCAAAGAACCATCTTCTAAGTCCATCATCAAAGATAGACCTAATGACATGAATAGGAGAATGAACAGTGAAACCATCAAAATTACGTTGACCTTTTCGATTGCCTTTGCCCCTTTCCAAATCGCTAGTAGAGTAATCGCAATTACCAAGAATTGGAAGAAAATTACGGAACCTGGTGATTGTAAGAATTCATTCCATACCAGCTGAGTATCTACATTTTCTCCAACTAGACCGTTAGTGATTCCGAGTTGGAAATATTTCAAGCACCATCCAGCGACGACGGCATAGTAGAATCCAATCGCTGTAGATATCCATGCTGTCCAAAGACCCATCCAAGCGAAATTCTTACCTGCGAATATTCTGAATGTTCCGATTGTTCCAGTTCTACTTCTCTTACCGAGAGCGAATTCTGCAATAACCAGAGGTATAGACCATGCAAAAAGGAATAACAACCAAGGGATTAGAAATGTTCCACCATCGTTTGCTCCTACCATCCTTGGAAATCGCCAAATGTTACCAGTTCCTATCGCGGCACCTATAGCAGCGAAGATAAGTCCCATCCTGCCACTGAATTCGTCAGATTGTTGGCTCATGCAGAGCCCTCCTCAATGAATTCAGCATCTAAGATAGCATCTTTTTGGCTTTCATCATCCATCATCATTCTAAGACAGACCCCCAGTCCACCCCAAACAAATGTCGCAATAAGTGCGAACAGAGCAATCGAGCCGAACGTACTTCCAAAGGCGGCTCTGTAAGAAATTTTCAGCTCATAATACTGAGAGGTCGGGGGATACTCAATATTCTGAGTTCCACCTAAAGTAGAAACCATTGCTTTGTAATGTAAGTAACCGTTTTCATCATCTTCTACCGGTAGGTCTGCTATTACTTTGTAGCCAAGACCACTCGAATTCAATAAGTCACAAGTTGAACCTTCAACGACTCTAAACTTAGCCATAGACCAAGCCTCTGAGAACCATTCCTTTGGACCGTAAT
The DNA here is from genome assembly GCA_038130705.1 of Methanobacteriota archaeon. GTDB lineage: Archaea > Thermoplasmatota > Poseidoniia > Poseidoniales > Poseidoniaceae > MGIIa-K1. Next base: position 4,565 of record JAYPOA010000103.1, read on the forward strand.
CGGATTGTGCACGACTTGGTTTGACCATTCGATACATTACGTGTGAATCTTTCATGTCAAGGTCGATTACGAATGAATTATCAAGACACATTTCAACTGGAATGCTTCCAGAGGTTGGAACTTCTACTTCATTTGGTTCTTGCAGAACTTGGTTCTTTACCACGTTTGCAATTTCAAGGTCAGCCCTTTCCCTTGGGTTGTCTGCAATCTTAATCATGTAAAACGCAATTCCATTATTCCTTACAGCTATGTGGTCAACATCGTCTTCATGCTGATGGAATGCTGTTCCAATTTCCATAGTGTAACAGTATGAGCCATGTACTCCATAATGCCAATCACAGAAATCTCCAGTCGTTGGATATAGGTCTGAAGATTGCATGTTTGTATAATCTGTCATCTCTGCCATTTGGTCTCCGTGGTAAACCAACTGATCGTGGTCAGTAGTTTGACAACCTGTGCAGTGGCCCCATGGATACAAAACCAATTCAGAGTATGAGTGGTAAGTCAAAGTAGCCTTGTAATCTGATGCACCATCACCATCATCATCATTCATTTCTGTCATG
>JAYPOA010000104.1:0-4993 GCA_038130705.1 Methanobacteriota archaeon
GCGGGAATTGTCATTGAATTATTGTACGGAACACCCTTTAGTGAATCAATTAAAATTGGCAATGTAGTCCACTCAGAATTTCTGGTCACTACCCATGATGCTCCAAATTCACCAAGAGACATCGCTATAACAAATATAATTGCGATAAATATCGAATGTTTCATCAATGGCAATTCTATTTTGAACAGGCGCTCCTTGTTGTTTAATCCAAGAACTTTAGCACATTCAAGATAATCCTGCTTTATGCTACGTCGCGATGAAATGAGGATTCTTACCACGAATGGAGTGGTTATCATAACGTGGGCAAAAACTGGAGTTATCCAGAGCGAATAGAACAATTCCGGATCAATTTTAATCATTCCAATCATTACACCTAATCCAATCATGACGCTTGAGACTGCGAAGGGTATCATAACGAATAGGTCTAGTAATCTGCCTAATAATTGATTATCTTTTTCGACTTGAACGATCGTTTTTGACAAAAACCACCCTACTGGTAAGGCGATTAATACTGTAATTATTGCATATCCTAACGAATTGAAAATCGCCTCATTTGCAGAAGCAAGAGAATAATTATTGGAAAATGCGAAATTCCAAGCAGAAGTATTCCAATCATAATGTGTACCTGCCTTACTTGTATTTCTAATTCTGAATGATGATATGAAAACGGTTACCAATGGTAATATTGCAAAAGTAATTGCTGGTCCGATTACCAACCAACCTGATTTATTTTTTGATTTTACAATTAGTTCTGATGAATGTATAATTTGTTTTTGTCTCTTTTGTTGAATAGAGGAAACTAACCATAAAGCGGATGCTAACAAAATAAACTGAATAAGAGATGCTCCCAATATAATTTCATTATGGTTTATCATGTATCCTTGAATTCCAGCAGATGAAGCAATACTTGCCATCATACTTTCAAGACTATTGTCTCCTAATGTGATCCATCTGACTAATGCAAATGATGTAAAGGAGAAAACAAAGGTCATACATGATGCTGCTATAATTGAGGGGAATAATAGTGGGGCCCAAAGATTTCTAACCCGCTTGAGAGGTGTTCTGCCCTCTGGTAATAACCTAATTTGGTCGAGATATTTTGGGTTAAGATTTGAAAGGACTGGCTCACAGAACCTTATGAAAAGCGCTGTATTGAACCAGGCATGAGCAATAATCAATGTTGGAAGCCATGTTGAAGAATCATCTCTTATGCTGAGCCCATTTACACCCGTGATTTGCAAAAATCCCATTGTTACAATTATCGACGGCATTACGAAAGGCATTGTCAGTACTGCCTTGATAAGAGATTCAAACCTCCATTCATAACGACCCAATTGCCATGCTATTGGAATGGCGATAAAAGCAGTAACTACAGTTGAGAGAAAGGCCTGTTTGATTGTGAACCATAACACATCTTGAGAGATATAATTTGCTTCGAGAGAATTAATCCAGTTAGCAGGACTAAAGCCAGATACCCAAATTAGTCTGTCAAATGCCAAGATGAGTGGAAAAATAACTAAAACAAGATAACAAAATACAACCAATAAGTGCATCATTCGCAATTTCATTTCAAACATCAACCATTGCAGAATTCCAATCTTCTAACCAGGTGTTCATATTTCCTCTAATCTCATCGAAACTAATTATCGCAGGATTTGTAGGATGAACAGTATTGTTGAGATATCCCATTTCTTGTGGGAGTGTAGTATTGTCAAGGACAGAATACATGTAATTAGACAACGGCATTTGTGAATTTATTTCGTAACTAAGTAGATATTCAATAAATTTCGATGCGGCATCTAGATTACCGCCTTCTACAGCCGCAGCATATTCGATCTGATGGAATGCGTAATTGTCTAAATCTAAAGCCGCAGATTTTGTCCAATCTTCGTTGAAATATGATTCAACTCCCGGAGAGTGGCAATATGAAATAACAAAGTTTGCATCACCTACATATCCTTCAATCCATTCACCATATCCGCCAGTGTAATGAGTTTCATAAGCTTCTGACCATCCTGTTGTGATTATGACCTCATTCTTCGACATAGCATTCCACCAATCTGTCCAAGAGGTATTTACATCGTCATCATTATCGAAATAGTATGTTGTTGCAGTCATGAATGCCCTACCTGGGCTACTAGTTTCGGGTGAGGGAATTGCAACTTTGCCAGAAAACTCTGGATTAGTCAAGTCCCATAGTGATGTTGGAACAGAATAATTTGTTCCATCGATAACAGATTTATCATAATTTATACACACATATCCGTGGTCAAAAGGCATAGCGAAATCGGTTTGATATACTCCCATGACCTCTTCAGAAACGTTGTTTACCTCTGCATTATGTTTCCACAAAACATCGTATTCTAACGCAATTGGAAGGTATGTATTATCAAGTCCAATTGCCAAGTCAGCAATTTGATTGCCTTGATGTTGTAATAGGTGATTAAGGACAGAACCAGAATCGTCTAATTTCAACTTGTTCACTTTGTACCCTGTTTGATTTTCGAATTGAGTAATCATTTCCGGTGTTAATCCATATACGTCATACGTTACAATCGTTAATTCCCCGTCATCCACCCAATCATATTCTGAAGGAACTAGGATTCCTCCATCGTCAATTTTCTGCTCCTCTATTATTCCAGTTAAACATCCGGAAAGTGTTGTAAGTGTCAATAGAGAAGTTATCATTAATGCAATATTTCTAATTCAATCACTTCCTTGTATAGCGGAAATAATCTTGTGCATGCGGTCAACAAGCTCAAGCGGGTTGTGTGCTAAAATGTATAATGATGGCTCCCAACCAAAATCGCCCTCATCCAAAATAACATCTATTCCTTGATGGGGGGAAATATCTCCTTTGCTTGCAAATGTCAAATTGAGATCCAAGTCTTCGCATATCATTTCGATTGTATCTTTGTCCTTCCGTGGGTGTATGTTCAATATTGCAGTCTTTGGAAAGTCATACTTTCTAGCATCAAGAAGCATTTTCGATAGGTGTTTTGAAGCACCAAAGGACGGAGTTTCATGGTGCCTCAGTTTGCCCGAAACAATGTTTACTCTTCCGGGGAATGCGGCAACTTCAGAAGGAGATTTTGCGGTTTCCAGACAGCAAGCGAGATTCATTCCGACTGCTGGTATCATAGAGTTCAGTTTTTGCACGTCAATTCTTGATATTGCCCATTCCAACCTTTTGATTAAGGCTGTTTGTTCTTGGTCTGAGTCTAAGTCTGTGCCACTAAGTGATTTATCAAATCGTAGTACTTGGCCAGGTGCGAATGCGATTTCCATAACAAATCTAGTTCGACTTGGCTTCGCATTTGGTCCTAATTGTTTGAGTGCCATAGATATCTCATGGGCCCAACCATCGATGGTTGATTCATCTGAGGTGCCCGCCATAACCGGTAAATCTCTGTGAGCCATTCGAGATACTGTTGATTGAGTGGTCCCCAATATGTCTGCTATTTCCGCCTGAGACCAGTCTGAAGACCGTAAATTTCGAGCCAGTTGCATATGTAGTCGTTCGAGCCACACGGCCCCATCCTGTCCTAACATATTTGTTCGTAGTGGATTAAGTTATTCAATCTTCTTAATGAAAAATGCATTATGCATAGATATTCGAGAAAATCCGTCAAAAGTTGACTTTTCTGTAAATTGTCTAAAAGGTACACTGCGTGTAATGTGTTTGTTTAGAAAAAACCGTATCAAAAAAACAAATCCTAAATCTAGCCAATGGGATCTGGTAAGTATGCTAAATTTTGGATTAGCATTTGGTGAAATTATAATTTTATGCGAATCTCATCATAAAAAATGCAAACTAAATAAAACGATGATACAACGTTTCTAATTGTAAACTTTTGATTATTTTCTCGGTCAAAATCGATGGAAATTTGAATAATAATTGAACAAAATTTTACTGTGGATTGAAAAATCTATTTTGTTCTTACAGCAGTATATTACTAAACCCGCCTGTGGTTCCCTATGCTTGATGGGAAATATGGATACCGATGAGTTTGTCCAATCCGTAATCGAGCAGATTACCGATTATGTAAGTGGTTCTGATTTACTTATTGATTCAATACCACACGATAGTTTGCAAAAAATAACTGATTTGGCTCTACCCCTTGAAGGAATGGGCTATGAGACAATTATCAACGACATTAGCCATTTTTTGCGATATAGTGTTCATACAAACAATCCTGGATTCATGAATCCTTTGTGGGGAGGTTTGAATTTTACCGCATTCATTGGTGAAGTAATCGCAACAATGACGAATAATTCGATGTATACCTACGAATTATCGCCCGTAGCAACTTTGATTGAACGTTCTTTAATCACTCGAATGTGTGAAATGGTTGGCTTTTCAGACGGTAATGGAACCCTAACAACTGGAGGCTCCAATGGTAATATGATTGGAATGCTGTGTGCAAGGCACAAAGCAAATTCCATGGGTATGAGAACAGGATATGATTCGAGAGATTTGGTTTGTTTTGTATCTGCTGAATCTCATTATTCAGTGCGAATGTCTGCTACAGTTTTAGGAATAGGTCTTGACAACCTAATTTCTGTACCGTGTGATGAAAACGGAAAAATGCGACCCGAGAAACTGGTCGAAGAAATAAAATTTGCAAAATCTAATGGCCAAACACCCTTCTGTGTAATTGCCACATCTGGAACAACGGTAAGGGGTTCATTTGACCCACTAATTCCGATTTCAGAAATTTGTGATGAATTTGGATTATGGTTGCATGTGGACGCAGCTTGGGGAGGTAGTTGTCTCTTTAGTGCAAAATACAGACACTTGATGGACGGTATTGAAAGAGCAGATTCTATTTGTTGGGATGCTCATAAAATGATGGGTATACCTCTTGTTTGTTCAGCATTCCTTGTAAAAGATAATTCCATTCTGCCAAAAATTTACAGCTTCACAGAAACCGCTCATTATCTTTTCAAAAAGGAATCTAAGGACACCGACCTGGGTCGCCTATCTTTACAA
>JAYPOA010000105.1:0-4644 GCA_038130705.1 Methanobacteriota archaeon
TCTCAAACAGACATTTTCAGTTAATTACGAAGCGAAGGGATGGAGAAAGCATGCTAATAGCAGGAATGTTATCCACCTTACCTGCTATTGTAATCAATTCTTTACTTTTCCCACTATTCTTGGTTTTTATTGGAATTGAGTCTATGGACCCCGGAACAATTGGAGAATTCCTGATTTTAGCTGTGAGCGCACCTGTAGGAGAAGAATTGTGTAAGGCTGCGTTCGTGTTGAGTCTCTACAAATTAATTGATTCACCAAAAAGAGGGTTCCAAATTGGTTTTTCAGTTGGACTTGGATTCGCACTACTTGAAAATCTACAATACATATTGATGTCTTTTGGTGCATTGGAATACTCGGCGATTTCTTTCTCATTTACCGCAATCGTAAGAGGCATAGGATCTATTCCTGGTCATGCGTTTTGGACAGGAATTTCTGGCGTTTCTATAGGGTGGTATCTCTGTAGAATGCGAGGTACAAATTTGGCAGGCAATCCAAATGAGGCAAGCAATTGGATGGTATATGATTCCAACACTGGCATGGTAGTAAGTGAAAAGAAGGATTCTTCATTCATGAGCAACACAATCAGCAACTGGTTGGACAAGCCAGTTCAAAAAACGTGGCAGTTACCAAAAAATCCGATAGTGGGAATTTCGATAGCGATTATAGGTCACTCCTTCTGGAATGGAAGCAGTTGGCTTGTTTCATACCTATTCAGGGACTTTGACATATTAGTCGGATTTATTGCAACCTTAGTGTGGATATTGGTGCTAATCGGTGGATTATGGTACATAGGAAGAGAAATTCTATCATCGGTAAAGCACCTTCCATCTTAGAATTGGTATATTTCTTTGATTTTTTACTCAAATCATATATGTCAAATTACATCCGAAAAGGTTAGTCACGTAAGTGAAGGTGAGATTATGGTTGATATTATGCAACCGGGATTAACTGAAGGTAACCTCGCAGTTACCTTGGGGATAGTCGTAATTCTTACTTTGATTTCTGAAAAATTCAAAGTTTTAGACAGACTTGGAATTTATGCCGCTGCGGCCTTGGGGCTAATAGTAGGAGGTTTAGGCCACTGGACTTGGTTGATCATTCTTTTAGGCTTTTTAGCAACAGCTCATAAAGCCACTAAATGGAGATTTGATGAGAAGGCAAGTAAAGGACTTTGTGAATCTATTGATGGACACAGAAGTTGGGGGAATGTTGTAGCGAATGGAGGATTACCTGGACTAATTGCAATTCTATCATTTATCTTAGATGACCATGAAAACGGAATTTGGATATTTGCAGCGGCTGTAGCAGTTGCGGCATCTGATACTTTCGCATCAGAAATAGGCTGCCTTGATGATAGAGTTCGAATGATTACAACATTGAAAAAATGTGAAGCCGGTGTAAATGGAGGGTTTTCTCCTAACGGACAAATTGCAGCGGCTGTAGGTGCAATTGTTATAGCAACTCTGACATTTGTAGCAGAGCCAGACCTTGAATTAGCCGGAATGGTTGCTTTACTTGGATGGCTTGGATGTCAAGTGGACAGTTTGTTAGGAGCATTGCTCGAGAATAGAGGACTGATGACAAAGGGTACTGTAAACGCCGCAGCAATAACCTCTGGGATTTTGATAATGTGGCTTTATTTGGGAAGCCCACATCTATGATGTGGTTTCATCAACTTGAAATGCTTCGGTGAATACATGCAGGGAAAATGGATAGTGATAATTTCTCTAATCCTATTGGCCTTGCCTTCCTCTCATAGTCTGATTTTTCCCGCAGACGCTGCTGATGAAATTTATGAGCCGGGCTTCGTTGAGTGGGACGTAAATAAGAACAACAGGATTTACCTATCTGGGCCTGAGAATGATGTCAATTTAACAAGAGACTACCAAGCAGCCTCAATGGGAAATGTGATTATTCGGGCGCTCCAACCCGCATCGATAGGGCCAATTTCATTGCCACCTCTTGAAATGGGTTTTAGTGGAACATTCAACGTCTCAACCTATGTTTCAGCATGGGTACAGGCAGGAACTGGTTTACCTCTGGCTCAGTGTCGAACTCAGAATCCCGTAAACATTGATGTTACAGTACAAATTGGAAGTTACACATACTTTGGACAAGCTCAAGAATTTGTATATGAATCTTCAGCAGATGCTCACAATATGTCAACTCAAATTGAGATGGCAAATATCACTGCACTTCCGGGAGATGTAATCTCTTATTCAATGCAAGCTTCGACAAACTGTCCATACAACATCAACCTAGAGTGGGGAGGAACTGGCGTTTTTAGCGGTGGAATCATACTCGAAGGCGACCTGTTTGCACCAGAAGTCGAAGTAACCGTTGATGATGCTAAAATCGCACATATCCAGTTTATTGCGTCACTTCCATGGGGATTTTCTGACCTTGACCAAGATTATACCTCAATGAACATCTATGGACCAGTGGCACCTGATGAAAAACGCATTTTTGATGAAGACATGAGACCTGAAGGGTTTACTGCAACAAGCGAGTACATCGAAAGAATAGACGATTGGGGAAGACCATCGAAAGTATTCACGGGAAGAGTACCCCTCCCTGAAGGAGACAATGTTCTAATCGTTTGTCTGAAAACTGTCGATAGTCAGAATCTGAATTCACCATGCGACCATGAAGGCATAATTAGATTCGAAGTACCGGGAGAAGAGGAACCATTTGCGTCGTCCTTCCTCTGGTTATCAATTTCAGGCTTCTTAGCGGTTATTGCATACCTATATTCCTTGATTAGACAGGGGATTCTCCTGCCTCTTCCAATGTTAGGAGCATTGGTGATTTTTGCTCTTCTAATGCTACCAATGGCGGCTAATATTCCTGACTTAGGTGGAGAACAAATCGTTGAAGATGACGCAAGGGCTCCATCCTTTATACTCCAACAACTTGGAAATAAATCGGTTTCTCTTGATGACCTACTCGATGGAAAAGATGCCGTAATTATCGGCATTACTCTCCCCGCCTCAATTAATGCAGTTGACCAGTCTAACCAAATCCAAAATGCAGTCGACCGATTAGATGGTTCGGTTAGTGCGGTTCAAATTGTAACTGGAGAAAATACAAGGTTAGATGACTTGGAAACTATTGCAGCAATTACAAATTCATCCTGGCCCGTATTGATGGATGACGGCGAGAGTAGGTTTGCAAAGAGAATGCCCCATGGTGTTGCAGATTCCATTGTAATAATTGACAAATCAGGACACATAACATACTCTTCAGCCGGTTCTGCAAGTTCTGAAGACCTAATTGAAGCGGTTGAGGATATTGGCTTCGGAGGTCAACAATCAGTCTGGTCTATTCTCGGATTACTCTGGGGACCAGGATTAGCAATGTTACTTGTTGCACTACCAAGAAAGTCTGTAGAAAGGCCGGAGGAGCCTCTTATGCCTGGATCTCTCTGGGGCAGTATAGCAATAGCCGGAGGTTTAGGATTCCTTCTTGTAAATATTACCAGTTTTATTCTGGCGTTTGCTCCAGTTGATAATGATGTTAGAACATGGTTCGATATCGCTCTTGTAGTGTGGTTCATTTCAGCCGCAATAAGAGCCGCTCTAATCGGAACACCGAAGGAAATTTCTTTGATTGCTAACCTTCTTCATAGTAGATACTCAAAACAGTTTAGAAATTGGAGAGAAATTGAAGATGTGGAACGTGATTTACTAATTGGATTCTGGATGGGATGGTTCATCTGGTTTGCAAATCCTGCATTGCTTGCACAAGGAGTTGCAGCGGTAATTCTAACTGGAGGACTGAACTCTGTGATCGGAATATTATTCTTAATCATGTACACATTAGTAGCTGGAATTTTGACCCTTTGTATCAGATTCATCGCTTCATGGGGAGGCCCTCTATCGAGGGCGTTCGGTTCTTTTGGTTCTGGACCATTTGCTGAAGCATTGGGATGGGCGATGATACCTGTAGCACTTTGGGTACTTGCAGATACAATTATTCACGCCATGAATATTGGATTATTTTGATTAATTGAATAACAGACATTCATAATCTATTGACATTCTTCGTTGGATATGCCCGAAGGCCCTGAGATTCATCGAGCGGCTGATAAGGTTCGTAAGGCGTTAGAAGGCAAGATTATCGAAGAAATCCAAATTACTCTTCCTCAATTTGAAAGTTGGCAAACCAGATTGGTAGGAAAAACCGTAAACAAAGTTGAAGCACAAGGAAAAGCCTTGCTGATTTATTTTGATGATATAGTGATTTACAGCCACAACCAACTCTATGGTAGATGGACTGTAAATTTGCGTAAAACTGCACCAAGAAAGTGGAATAGAAGTCTGAGGATCGCCTACTCTACTGAAAAACACACTTGCCGTTTGTGGTCAGCAACAGACATTCTGTTCTTGGAGGAATGGGAACTTAATGGGCATCCTTACCTAATGAAATTAGGGCCCGACATCGTCAATTCTGAAACAACGCATGAGCAAATGCTTAACCATCTAAATCATGAAAAATTTCAGAGACGAAAACTCAAGACATTATTACTCGACCAAGGATTTTTTTCAGGGGTTGGAAATTATCTTCGCAGTGAAATATTATTCACTGCAGGAATTCATCCAGACCGTACAGTTGGATCTCTAGACTCTACTGAGAAAAGGGAAC
>JAYPOA010000105.1:4654-4965 GCA_038130705.1 Methanobacteriota archaeon
CAAGCAGACTCTGTTCTTAGCAAAACAGTCCTACGAGGTTCCTGGAATCACTGTTGACCTTGAATTATATCAAAAACTACGTGACCAAGGAGAATCAAGAGGTTGGTCAAGGCATTGGGTTTTCACTCGAAATGAGCGACCTTGCCACCAGTGTGGTGACCTAATCATTCATACTAGACCTGGCGGAAGAAGGCTTGACTATTGTCCATCATGCCAATCATAGTAGCCTAAAACATCTCATCAGTGAATAATCTTATTCTTGATAGACTTATCGAGTGAGTTGATGGAAGTCTTTGATTCAACACTTGAGG
>JAYPOA010000106.1:0-1952 GCA_038130705.1 Methanobacteriota archaeon
GAATGGGCAAAGACAACTTTGAAAGAACATGAAAACGATGTTAGGCCATGGTTGTATACTCTTGAACAATTTGAGAATTGCGAAACACATGATGAATTATGGAACGCAGCTCAGTGCCAGTTAAAGAATGACGGAGTTATTCATAATTATCTCAGGATGCTTTGGGGTAAAAAAATACTCGAGTGGACTCCTAATGCCCAAATTGCCATGGATTACATGATTGAACTCAATGATAAGTGGGGCCTTGACGGTAGAGACCCAAATACATACACAGGGATCGGCTGGGTATTAGGAAAATTCGACAGAGGTTGGACGGAAAGACCAGTCTACGGCAAAATAAGGTGCATGACGACAGATTCGACAAAACGCAAATTCAAAACAAGAAAATATGTTGAAGCTTATTCAAATCCATCCTCAAGACAATCTACATTATTCCAGTCACAGGTAGCAAACTCTGTGAATATAAATTACGAAAAGAGGTGAAAGTATGGCAGTTTTCAATCACAAGGCTAGATTCAACGCCAGTATTGAAGAAATCTGGAATTGGTATGACAGCCCAGGTGCATTCCGCCGAATCATGCCAGAGTGGGAAGGAATCGACCCCATCCAAGCTGGTGGCTTGAGAGATGGTGAAGAAACGATTTTCAAGGTCAGCATAGGGCCAATTAAGCGCACTTGGCTTGCGAGACATCACTCTGTAAAACATGGTATTGGTTTCTCTGACAGAATGGTGAAAGGACCATTTGGAGCATGGAACCATCAGCACACCTTTGAAAAAGATGGTGATTCAACAATTGTAAATGATAACGTCGAATATAAGTTGCCTTTACATTTCTTAACAGGCTGGTCAGCACCATTTAGCGTAAAACCGCGAATGGTCCAGATGTTCAAATATCGAACAGATATAGTACTGAACGACTTAAACCAAATCAAAAAGACCAGTCATCTACCAAGACAGAGGGTCTTAGTTTCTGGTTCAACTGGAATGATTGGACTCCAATTATGTGCTTTCCTCGAAGCAGCAGGTCACGATGTTCATCGTTTAGTACGACCTACTACTAAATTGCCCAAAGACGTAGACAAGGATAAGATCGTGGTATGGAACGACTTAACCGGAGAAATAATCGAAGGAGGATTCGAGGATTTTGATACAGTAATTCACTTAGCAGGTGCAGGTATCGGTGATAAAAGATGGTCTGCAAAGCGTAAGAAGTTAATCCGAGATAGTCGGGTGATACCAACAACAAATTTGTCGAAAATCTTGGCAGGATTAAACAATCCTCCCAAATCGTTCCTATGTGGTTCAGCAGTAGGCTTCTATGGAAATAGAGGAACAGAAGTTTTGGATGAAAACTCCACATCTGGAAACGATATCCTCGCTGAAATATGCAGGGAGTGGGAGGATTCGACCAAACTAGCAAGTTCTGCTGGAATCAGGGTATCACTATTACGAACTGGAATCGTAATATCACCACTCGGTGGAGCTCTCGCAAAATTATTGCTCCCAGCAAAATTCGGGGCTGGTGGACCTGTGGGTGGAGGCAAGCAAATGCAATCTTGGATTTCACTGGATGACGAAATTTATGCAATACATCACTTGATGATGGATGATAAATCATCGGGTCCATACAATTTGTGTGCACCAAAACCCGTTAATCAAAAGGCATTTGCTAAGACCTTAGGTAAAGTTCTTCGAAGGCCAGCATTCGCTCCCCTGCCTGGTTTTGTAATCAAAATTCTATTTGGTGAAATGGGACAAAAACTCGTTTTGGAAGGACAAGATGTACGTCCAAACAGACTTATAGAATCTGGATTCGAATTCACTTTTAGCGATCTCGAATCTTGCCTGAGAAATTGCTTAGGTAAGAGAAAATAAATCTCAATCAGAAAATTGATTTTTCTTTTTGATGTTTCCAATAAATTAGATTGTAAACTAAAGAGTAAATTCCCGT
>JAYPOA010000106.1:2052-4921 GCA_038130705.1 Methanobacteriota archaeon
CGGAAAGTAAAATTCATCGTGATGATTTCAAGGTTTTCAAAACATGGATCGGTTCCCCATTCACATTTTTCTGCTCCAAAATATAGGACAGCATCCAATCCGTCCCAAAGTTCAGTGTAAATAGCACCAATCGAAATCATGTTGAAACATATCAGAATCAATACTAAACAACCCCACCAATTTAGGAGTATGTACTTCAATGCAATCTTTTCTTTGGATAGTATCTTATTGACGAAATCACCTAAAATTCCTTTATTGGATTCAATTTCGTTTGATGGACTTAGTTCATCCGCTCCTGTTTCGGTCTCTTGAATAGGCTTTTCAGATAGAGATTCTTCAGTTATAGTTTCAGATAATTCTTGAGGAATTGTATCAAGTTGATTGATTATTTTTCCAACGTCGATAAGTTCCCATTCTTCACCATTCCAGCGATAGTGTCCATCAGGGCTAATGATATCGTTACCGCCATCGCCCATATAATTTCTATTGGATTCTATTATTTATATCCGATATGAAAAACCGAATCAAAAAATTTTGTCATCTATTCTTTTAAGTGGGGGAAGAGTAGGTTTGAATTGGAGGGATTGGCATCGAAACAAATCGGTTTTCTTGGGTTGAAGATAGAGACAACGTGTTATCCGATTCCAAATCTTCAATTTTGACAAATTATAGTTTAGATCAATTCACGGATTTGGAAATCGAATCTTTGAAAAAATCATTCAAACAACAGAATAAGTTCATAGATACTCCAACCTTCGTATTTCTATCTTTGATAATGATTGGATTTTTTTGGTTTTTTTACATATCTGCGTACGTATTTGGATTATTTTTGACATTATCAATTTATTCCAGGTTAGGTAATTTAGCTACGATGCCTAATAGAAGATATCTCAATGATAGTTTGAAATGGATTGCATTCATACCATTAATGAATTTGTTAATCATACCATTTGCTTACGACGAATATAGAAGATTAATTCATTTGCATTGTTCTGCTGAAGAATTAGATTTCAATGTAAATAGGAATTGGATTTTAGCATTCAATCATTTTCTGTGTGCTTCTACATTTCTTGCCATAGTGATAGTGTTTAATTGGTGGGATGCGTACTATTGGGAAGTAGACCTTTTCAGCTTGTTTGGGATTGTATTAATCTCTTTTTCAATATTAATTCATTTTGTAATTCAACAGCAGACCATGTCTTGGTTTGAACACGATGAGGAGGTAAGTTCGTCGTTAGACATGTATGTTCTCACTTTGTTTTATGTTATGTTTACATTTTACTATCTAATTATGCCTGAATTATTTATGATAGAAAGTATGTTGCAATCACAGCTAACAAGTATCGTTTACGCCTATTTTCTTTCTGAGACATCGATTTTAATTTACCTCTATCTTTCTAAAAATTTCAAAGCAGTTTATTCAAAAAATAATTTAAGAGATTTTAATTCAAAACTACTGTTCGTAGTCATTATATTATATTATACACCCCTATATGCATATCAAGCACAAGGCTACTACACATTTCCAGCAAGGTCAGAACTTGGTCTCTCGAAACTAACAAACGATGACGAATTGATGACAATTTATATTCACAGTGCCTTGTTATTCATGATGTTAATTTACTTATCATATTTACATAGAAATTTAGACATACAACATCAGATGTTGCTGAAAGCAAATGGCATGGATACAAAGAACGAGTCAGTAACAGTCCGAACGGAATCTAACAATCTGATCAATGCGGCAGCCAACTCCATATCCTCACCACGCATTGAGGCGCCACAATCGAAGGATTTAGTTTCCACAAAACAAGAGAATGCAACTACCAACATCTCTCAAGATTTAACCGATGTTTTATCGATGTATGAGAAGCAGGAGCTTATCGCAAAAGGTGGAATGGCCAATGTCTACATGGCAATAAATAGAACAACGAGAAATCAAGTTGTATGGAAAGAAGCACATGGTGATTTTAATCCACTCAGTGTATCAAATATGAAAATTGATGGAGAATGTGAACTCCTTGAGTTATTAGACCACCCAAGACTTCCTAAATACATTGCGAGGGGTTCTGTTTCACGAGACTTTGGTCAAGAAAATGTTGTACTGATTGAGGAGTTCATCGAAGGCGGGTCTCTGCAAGAAACTGTTGAACAGTGCAGGAAAATGGGAGCTATTATCCCCCAAGACAGGATTATTGACATGCTCGGTAAAACATGCGAGCCATTAATCTACATGGCGACTTTAGAGGAACCGATTTATCATAGAGATTTGAAGCCTCATAACATAATTGTACATCCTGATAGAGGCCCAGTACTGATTGATTTCGGATTGGCAAAAATCGTCTCAGCAGGTAGTGATATCAGCGTTACAAGAGGTGGAAGTGGAACCTGGACTGCTCCAGAGAGAGATTCTGGTATCTCAGGGCCTTTCACAGATGTATACAGTTTGGGTAAGTGTTTGTATTACCTTATCACATACAAAGTTCCTCCAACTATCGTAACTGAAAGAGAGAAACAAGAGATGATCCAAAACGGGGCACCTGAATGGTTAGCTGATTTGATGTTGAACGCCGCATGGCCTGTTCACGACCAGAGAATCCAAACCATACGTCATTTCAACGAGATTTTGCAGTCTGAGGGTAATCTTTCTTTTGACAGGAATCAAAGCTCTTCCTCTGGAGATTTTACTACTTGGTCTTGATGTCAATAAATTTTGGAAACCAATTTATGTAATGAAATGATAGGGAGCGTGTGAGGACGATGATTCCGGGAAATCAACAGATGTTCTCTCAACCGACCATAATGACCAATAGTGAGGTTGTTAAACCATATCCTTTGGGGCAATTTCAAGATAGTGAAATAACATACA
>JAYPOA010000107.1:0-4813 GCA_038130705.1 Methanobacteriota archaeon
GATAAATCAGAGCAAGTACGGAAATTAGCAACAAACCCTTCACAGGATTGAGCCAAGATGGACCCCAAGTAGGAGTTTTAATCCATTTTCCAAATATTTCAACTCCGCCTTTTAGTTTATACATTGCTAACAGGGATCCTGTAAGCGTCATCCACCCTACCAAGGCTGATAATCCTGCAGCAACAACGGTAACAGTGGTCTCAAGACTCGCAGTCGGCGCTGCATTGTTTTCAATCCATTTCCACGCTTCAGATAACGCTACTAATGCAGAAGCGGCCCCGCCAAATCCGTTAAATAAAGCAACCATTTCTGGCATTCCTGTCATTTCAACTTTAACTGCCATTATGTAACCAATCAATGAACCTATGACTAATCCTGCTATGATTAATTCCCAATCAATTACAGTTTTACCGCCTGAATTCATGTCGATAATTGTTGTTAGGACTGCGACAAGCATTCCCATCATACCGTACTGATTTCCACGAGGTGCAGTCTTAGGGTGCCCCAATTTCTTCAATCCGAAGATGAATAGTGCTGCAGAAATTAAATATCCAAAAGAAATCCAATCTGACAGCATTCAAGCACCTCTCTTCTTGCCAGCAATCATGTTTAGCATGCGATTCGTGACAGCAAAACCACCTACTACATTGATCATGGCTAATGTTAGCCCAACAAAGGCGAGAATTCCAGATGTAGCAGTATCACCACTTTCAAATGCCACATTTGCTCCAATCAAGGCACCAACTACGCTTATTCCTGATATTGCGTTAGCTCCACTCATCAATGGTGTATGTAACATTGCAGGTACCTTTGTAATTAGTTCAAATCCTAAGAAAATTGCAAGCACAAATAATGTAATCGATCCAATTAATAATTCGGGAGTCATTCAAGTACACCTCCTAATCTAGTTTGTTTAGGATGCAAAATTCCATCCTTGCACAATAATACGCCACCCATACCAGCTACGTAGAAATCACTACCTTCCGGAGCTCCGACTAAAATGTCATCATCTTCAGAGATTGTAAATCCGTTTTCTTTGTCAACCAAACTGGTTATGAAAGTAGTAAGATTGTTTGAGTAAAGCATAGATGCAGTGTTTGCTAAAGTTCCCGGTAGATTTGATGTCCCTACAACAATAACTCCATTGTCGGTATGATGGATCTCTCCTTTTACAGTTGCTTCACAATTTCCACCAACATCCGCATTCATATCGACAACTACAGCACCAGATTTGAAATTAGTAATAGCAGAGCTTGGAACTGTGATAGGTGCCGGTCGTCCGAAAATTCTTGCTGTTGTGATTATGATATCAGCGTCACTTGCAACATCGCAGACTGTGTCATTTACCTTTTGAATAAATTCTGGAGTCAGCGGTTTAGCATATCCGGATTCATCTTCGAAATCATCCATTCCATCAACTTCAATGAATCGACCACCAACAGATTCAATTTGTTCGGCCGCTGATTTGCGCACATCAGAAGCATACACGACTGCACCCAATCTTTTTGCGGTTGCAATCGCTTGTAAACCTGCAACACCTGACCCCATTACAACAACCTTTGCGGGACGTACTGTGCCAGCAGATGTTGTCATCATGGGAATTCCTCGAGGTACATTAGCCGCCCCAAGTAGGACTGCTTTGTACCCGGCCAAGTTATCTTGGCTGGAATTTACATCCATCGATTGAGCTCTTGACAATCTTCTTGGAATCATATCCATACTCATCAATGTAATTTCGTTATCCATACAAGTTTTGACTTTTTCAGGATGTCTGAATGGATCTGCAACACAAGCTAAGATTTTGCCTTTTGATACACGTGATAGGTCTGGCACACGGATTGAAATTATTATGTCACAAGCAAATACGTCATCAGAATTTCCAATAACAGCACCAGCATCTTTGTATTCAGTATCGTTGTAGTTTGCATTAATTCCTGCACCCGATTCAATTACGACCTCAAATCCAGCCTTTGCCAATTTCTTTAAACTACCAGGTACTATTGCTACTCTAGTTTCGCCTTCAGGTTCTTTTGGGACTCCGATTTTCAAGACATTGACCTCCTATTATTCCCTCTATGTACGCACCGAACTAAATCCGGTTATTGAAAGACTCGGTGGAGAATCTAAAAAGTGGTGTTTGCCACAACACCTTCTAACCTTATTGATTAGGTTCGACTCGGCTACGTTACAGGAAGTGGTTAATTGGCTACAGGAAGGAGAAAAATAGCTGTAATTGGTGCTGGAAATGTTGGTGCAACATGTGCTTTTGTTTTGGCACAAATGAAAGTAGCGGATATTGTCTTGTTAGATATTTTTGAAGGTTTTGCGAAAGGTAAAGCATTGGATATGAGTCAAAATAGTAACATCCTAAATTATGACGGAACTATTACTGGTACTGCTGATTATGCAGATATTGCAGGGAGCGATGTAATCGTAGTTACAAGTGGTTTTCCGAGAAAACCTGGTATGACCAGAGAAGATCTTATCGGAAAGAATGCGGAAATAGTATCGCAAGTGGGTCAAGGAATCAAGGAACATGCCCCTGATTCTGTTATAATTATGGTAACTAATCCATTAGATTTGATGACTTATCACATGCAAAAGGTAACTGGATTCCCTTCAAACAGGGTAATTGGCCAAGCAGGTGTATTGGACAGTGCACGAATGGCACACTTCATCGCACTTGAACTAAACTGTGCTGAAGAAGATGTTTCACCAATGGTTCTTGGTGGACATGGTGATACTATGGTTCCGCTTCCAAATTACACAACTGTTGGAGGAATACCGATAACTCAACTTATTTCTGAAGAAAGAATTCTAGAAATTAGTGCAAGAACCGCTAGTGGCGGTGGAGAAATTGTCAAGTTATTGGGTAACGGTTCTGCATTTTACGCCCCTGGTTCAGCCGCTGCCGTAATGGCAGAATCTGTTCTTAACGATCGGCGAAGGGTTATTCCTGCATCTTGTTATCTCACAGGGCAATACGGATTAGAAGACATATACATCGGCGTACCGTGTATAATTGGTGCTAACGGTGTTGAAAAGATATTAGAATTAGATTTGACTGAAAACGAACTAGCCTCATTACAAGGGTCAGCCAACTTTTACAAAGGTCAATTAAAAGACATTCTGATGTATTAAAATTGATTAGGAAATTCTTCGAATCGCTAAAGAATACTCGCTTCCTATTGTGGTTGCGTCATCAACAGGGTTAGATAATTTCACTAATTCTTTGCCTTGTTTACCTCGACTTCGCATGCGCGCAAGTATTTCTTGACCAACATAGCATCCTTTTGCTTCATGAACTAAATTTCCTAAACCGCACGCAAGAGGGTGTAGATTCTGGACTATTTCTCTTCCATGTAACGGGATTATATTCTCAACACGATATTCGTCAAACTCTTTTGATGTCATTGAATCTTTAATTTCAAAATTGTTTGGAACAATGTATAATCTTCCAATAAAGGATACGTGCTCGGTTACTCCATCAGCCAAATCAATTTGTTCTGTAGAGTAATACACAGTGTTTGAATCCGAAACATCAAAAATTGCGATATCTTCATTCAGGATTCTGGTAGTAAGGTGCTCCAAAACACTTGCTTTAAATTCATTATAGCCAACGACTGCTATGAATTCATCTTTGTCTATTACTTCAATCATATCAATGATTTTTGCATTTTTGTCTGTTAGTACAGTGGAGCAACTTGATTCTACTAAATTTGTAGAAATTCCATTAAGAAAAGATAAGACATTATTGCCACGCAAAACTAGAACGTAATTGTCCAGTTTGATTATTCCCATTGAATCATCTCAAGAGAATGACTCTCCACATCCACATGAGCTGGATGCATTTGGATTATTTATTTTGAAACCGCCTCCCATTAGCCTATCAACATAATCGATTTCAATTCCATTTAGGAGGTGTGATGTAGCATTGGGTACCAAAACTCTGAACCCATCTATGACTAATTCCTGACAGTCTTGTTCTGTCTGTTCTACGATCTGTAAATCGTACATATAGCCAGAACATCCACCAGACAAGACTCCAACTAACAATGCATTCGACCTATCTTCTCCAAATGCGCTGTTTAACATTTCTTTTGCAGTTTGCGTTATTGTTAACTCAACATCAACAACTTCTGGTTTGTTAATTACAACTGCCGTTGTGGAATCGCATGTATTGCAGTCCATGTTGACCCCGAAATGGTTGATTCATATGAATATGTGGATTATTCTTATCAATTCATTTTCCTTTGTTGCTCTTTCAATAGAATATTACATCTTCGAATCTGTTCCTTTGCTAATTTTTGCTGGTTCTTATCCAATCCCCTTGGAATTGCCTGTTCAAAACATTTTATTGCATCCGAAAATCTTTGCATTTCAGCATATGCTGTCCCCATGTTGTACAACGTTTTACCTTGGACACCTTTAGGATTGATTACCATAGCTTTGTGATATGACTCCACACACTTAGGATAATCTTCGAGATAGTAAAGAGCATTACCTCTTCCATTCAAAATACGAATAACCATTTCGTCATTATTCGCAAACGAAGGTAATGCTCTATCAAAACAAGATAGTGCTTCTCTGTATTTTTTGTCTTCAATAAGCGCAACCCCCTTGTTGTACCATTCAATATCTTGATTCGCTATTGAATTTGAATTTGATTCAACATTTCTATTTCTCTCCATATTTGCAGTTGCCTCTAATGCGGCGGCGGCTAAATCTACCTCTGGTTTAGGCTGAGGTGCTTCTTCGACTTTGGGAGGTGGTGCTGTTATCTCAGGCAAATGATTAACAACTTCTTCCTGAA
>JAYPOA010000108.1:0-4574 GCA_038130705.1 Methanobacteriota archaeon
CTCAAGAGGAACATACAACAGGAAAGATTGAGACATGCTTTCAAACACAAAAGAAGCTTTTTGGAGAAACGGTATTTCTCCGCGGAAATTGGACGATGCTTCTATCGAGCGAATAAGACAATTATTTTTCGATCAAACTGGTGAAGAGTATGCAAGAATTTCAATTCAAACCCTCCCAATTCCAGAATGGGGTGGTAATCTGATGCTTTTTGACCAAAATAATTTCATCAGAGGTTTACTGTGGGCTAATCGACTACCACCGAATAAGATTAGAATCGTAGCTTTTGTAATTGATGAGGATTATATTTCAAATGGCTATGGTAGCAAAGCATGGGGTTTACTCGTAAATTATGCCCGAGAAGAGGGTATAAAAGAAATTCAACTTGAGGTGAAAGCTTCCAATAGCAACGCAATCAACTTCTATGAAAACAGGGGATTGAAAATAGTGCAAAAATTAGAAGGATATTACCAGTCTGGACTTGGTTACGTGATGAAAGGGGAGATTTAAGGAAATAATCATGACCTTGCTACATCTGGTTCAAATCATGCTGAAGGATGTCATCAACGATTTGGTTGATGGCGAATGCATAATATCTGCAGCATTACTTGATGATTCAGGATTCACTATTGAAAGAACCTCAATAGACCTTAAACCAAACGAATTAACTGGTATTCTAGAAATGGTTGAATCATATGAAATTTCAACAATTGTTACCACTGAATACATCGTTTCTTGCAAAAAATTCCAATCGGGTCAAACCTTGATTTCAGTCACTCCAAAAAATGGTAATATCGGAAAGGCGAGATTGAGAATAGAGCAATATTGTTCTTTGATTGCAAATTATCTTTGATATCGCTTTAGCGAGACTTAAATGGCAAAGGTCGGTGGTTGCAACGCTGGGAGTGCGGGAGCACTTAGCGAACAGGTGCGATGAATGATGTCAGGACTAAAAGAAACTCTTGATGAGAAGCGAAAGTTGGTAGATAAAAAGGCAACTCAATACCGAACTACTCGTGACGAATGGAATAACCGAACAAAAGAGTTTACAGTCCAAAGAAATGAATTAAACGCAGAAGTTAGAGAACTTATTCAAAATGTGAAACAACAAAGAGAAATCAGAGAACAAATGAATGAACTTGTTCGCGAAAAGAAAACTGCAAGAAAGGAGGCCAGCAACCTTGTCAAGCAGGCAAAATCAGAATTAGAATCACAAAAGGGCACTAAAGATGACTCAGGTCAAGGTCGAAGAAAGGGTGAAAGGAAAGTTACAGTTCACTCTCTGAGAAGGGAATTTGAAAAACTCGACAGAGAGATGGAGAGAGGAAAGCACCTTGGCCAGAATGAGAAGAAGGTCATGAAAAGGATGAAGGAAATTCGAGCTCAAATAAAAGACATGGAATCATCTGAGGAGAACAATTCAGACCTTAAGTCTGCAAGAGGAACCCTGCGCGAGGCAATGGCTGCTCAAGAAGAAGCACACATAGAGGTCCAGAAAGCGGCACAAGCCGCCCAAGAAGCCCATGATCTAATGTTACAGTGGAATAAGGAAGTAGATCGTCAGCGAGAACTTGCCGAAGCATCCCACAGAGAATTAAGAAAGTCAAAGAAGGAAGCAGATAAAGCGCACAGATTCTACATAGTTTCACTACGGTGTTTGCATTCAATCCAAGACATAATTAGGTCAAGCAGAGGGACTGATTCTGGCGAAACTCAGAGAGGAGCCCGAGTAGAAGTACAGGACTTGATGAGCAAATTGATGAGTGGAGATACACTTTCAACAGAGGAGTTAATGGAATTACAGCGCTTTGATTAAATTCAAAGACTGACTTCCCATAGAATAAGAAAGGGGCAAACTCATGATTCACCGTGATGACATTGCTGGAATAATCGAGGATTATGAACGCCTAAAGTTGCGAATAGGCATGACTGCAAGTCATTCTGCCTTGGATATTTGCGACGGAGCAATCGAAGAAGGTTTTCCGACTGTCGCTTACGCTCAAAAAGGTAGGAACAAAACATATTCACAATACTTCAAAACCCAAAGAACCTCATCTGGAAGGGTAAAAAGAGGCATGATTGACAAAACCATCGTTTTAGATTCATTTAATGATGTAATGAAACCTCAAATGCAAGAAGAAATGCGTAAAAGAAATGTCATTTACATTCCTAACAGGTCGTTTACATCTTATTCAAAGATAAGCGACATTGAAAATAACTTCAACGTACCTATGTTTGGTTCGAGAAATATGCTAAGAATGGAAGAGAGAACTGAAGAACAAGATTACTATTGGATTTTGGATAAAGCAGGTCTTCCATATCCCGAAGCAATTCAAGACCCTCAGGATATTGACTGTTTGGTAATTGTAAAACTTCACCATGCACAAAAGAAATTAGAAAGAGGATTCTTTACTTGTGCTTCATATGAAGAATATCAAGAAAAGAGCAATACTCTATTGAAAGAGGGTGTAATTGACCAGGCAAGTTTAGATGGAGCAAGAATTGAAAGATACGTGATTGGTCCTGTCTTCAATTTGAACTTCTTTTACTCACCACTTGAAGAAGATATGCCCAAACTGGAACTTCTTGGAGTGGACTGGAGATTTGAATCATCTCTTGATGGCCATGTAAGACTCCCTGCTCCACAACAGATGACAATGCCTGCACATCAGCAAATTCCAGAAATGACTGTAGTTGGTCATAACACTGCTACAATCAGAGAATCTCTTCTTGAAAAGGCGTTTGAGCTTGGTGAGAAATTCATTACTGCATCCAAAGAACATTATGATCCAGGCATAATAGGTCCTTTCTGTCTCCAAACCTGTATCGATAAAGACATGAATTATTCGATTTACGATGTTGCACCGAGATTAGGAGGGGGGACCAATGTGCATGTTTCTGTTGGACACCCGTATGGTAATGCGACATGGAGAAAACCAATGTCTTCTGGCAGAAGAATTGCAATGGAAATCCGCCGTGCTGCCGAGCAAGATCGCCTCCTTGAAGTACTAACTTGAGGTTTTTATCTATGTCAGGAGAGGTATGGGTAATTCTATCATTTCTCCTCTTCATGTTCTTTTTCGCCGGAGTTGGAATGGCGAGCATTCGTGTCAAGAAAGATACAACGGATGACTACTTAGTTGCTGGAAGAGGAATGCATCCAGCATTAGCCGCTCTATCTGCTGTTTCTACTTGGAATTCTGGTTACATGTTCATCGGTTTTATTGGATTCATGTGGCTGATGGGATACTCCGCAATTTGGATTTCAGTCATTTCAACTATAGGTCAATTAGTTGCTTGGATTTGGTTATACAAGTATATCCAGAATGAAGGTAATGAAAGAAATATTCGTTCACTATCATCATTAGTTGCTAACGTCAAGGGCGCTCCTGAAGCGAAAATGGCAGCTATCTGTTCTGTCGCATTCCTACTGATTTATGCAGGTGCTCAACTATCAAGCGGGGGAAAAGCACTGTTTGCAATGCTTGGATGGGCAGAATATATTGGGATCATTATCGGATTTGTACTGGTAGTTGCTTACTGTTATGCAGGAGGAATTAGGGCATCAATATGGACTGATGCCGCACAATCTTGTGTAATGATAGTGGGTAGTACATTGCTTTGCTATGTAGCATTAACCGAAGTGGGTTGGTTTAGTGGACTACATAATTCTTTGAATAATATTGACCCCGCTCTGACTTCAATCACCCCACCTGATTTAAAATTTGGATTCAGCATGTGGGTATTTGCATTTTTCCTTGGAGGACTTGGAGTTGCAGGACAGCCACAGGTTGTATCGAGAATCATGACATTAGAATCCGAAGAAGACCGAAAGCAAGCATGTCTTTGGTTCTTCATTTGGCAAACCCCTTTCCTTGCTCTAATGATAATTATCGGTTTAGCATCCAGAGTGATTTTCCCCGAATCGGGTACCTTCGACCCGGAATTGGCACTTCCAATGCTTGCGATGGATGTATTAGGTCCATTTTGGGTTGGCCTAATTTTAGCCTCAATATTTGCAGCAACTATGTCTACAGCAGATTCGCAAGTGCTTGCCTGTACTGCAGCAATAACCGACGATGTAATCCCAGAATGGTCTACTAATCACAAGAAAACAAAGATCACCACAATGGTGATGGCTTTCGTAGCGACTTGTTTATCATTAGGTGCATATTTCACGGAAAACAATTCTGTATTCTCTCTTGTGGTATTAGCGGTATATGGTTTAGGTGGGATGTTTATCCCACTAATTCTCATTCGAATGTCAGGGTTCAAACCATCTTCAAAGCATTCGATAATCATGATGTCAGCCGCTCTTATCGCAGTTATTACATGGAGAATCTTGGGATTCAATGTATATATTTTTGAATCGGTCCCCGGGATGGGTGCTGCCTTCATAGCCCACTTGATTATGGTTGTAAAAGAAAAGCATGCTTGGTTGGACCTTCCGCAACAAACTGGAAAGAAGATTGCAACTTTTGGTGTCGGAATACTATTACTAATTATTCCTATAGAATACTACTATGCAACAAATGCCCCAACTTCGATGAGTTCATCATCTCCAGACCCTGATTCA
>JAYPOA010000109.1:0-4366 GCA_038130705.1 Methanobacteriota archaeon
CATATATTGTTCAAAAATAGGATTCTAGGTATTATCACTAATCAAATTACCAAGTCTCTTTAATACTTCGATGGTATCCTATTGACATGGAAATTAATAATGAAGGGTCGAAGAAAGATCTTACTTCCTCACATTCTGTAATCATGCTTTCATTGTTAATTTTGATACTGCTGACTGGTCGAGCGACTTTCGTGGCGATCAATGAAGACGCACCTACCAAGTCTATTTTTATCCTGGTTTCTTACTCAATGATCTTAATATTTGTTGGGTTTATTGCTGGGTTTAATATGTCTAACATCAAGTTGAGTAAACATAACAATGATATGTCGCAGACAACATTTTATTCCAAGCAAAAACTCGATAGGTTTTCGACATCAGAGAAATCTATCATTGAGTTATTAATGGAAAGTGATGGTCAATGCTGGCAAAGTGAAATTGTTGAAAAATCGAATATGAATAGTTCAAAAATTAGTAGAACATTAACTAATTTAGAAAAAAGCAGAATTGTCTCAAGAGTTCGTGATGGAATGGGAAAGCGGGTAGTCTTGAACGAGGAAGAATTATACTGAATTATGTCTCATGGGTTCTTTCAGATTAATCTTGAGTATCTTCCGAATGACTATCTTATCCTGCCATCTTTAATTTTCACAGTTCTATCACAATGTTTTGCAATGGAATGATTGTGAGTAACAATAATTATTGTCGTGTTAAAATTCCTCCTAATTCTATCAAAAAGGCTAATTATTCTCTTGCTAGCCCTTGAGTCAAGCGAACCCGTTGGTTCATCTGCATAGATTATTTTTGGATGATTAGCTAAAGCTCTTGCAATAGAAACTCGTTGTTGTTCACCACCTGAAAGTTGTCCAGGAAGATGACTCATTCGTTCATTCAATCCTACTTCCTTTAGCAACTCTGCAGCCCTAGCTCTCCTTTCCTGCCTATTCATTTTTGTCGATTCCATCGCAATAGAAACGTTTTCCAATGCAGTTAAATTTGGAATTAAATTGAATTTTTGGAATACAAATCCTACAGTTTGACTTCGAAATTCTGTCAATTGCTTTGAATTCATTTTAGATAATTCTTGGAAGTTTATTCTGACAGCACCACTGGTTGGAATATCTAAGGCACCCATCATCTGAAGTAATGTAGATTTACCAGATCCCGAGGGTCCAATTACCGCGACCATTTCCCCTTCAACGATAGATAAATCAACCTCCTTCAAAGCATCTACAGGACTCATTCCAGTGGATTGATATTTTTTTGATAACCCTGATAGGTGAATAATTGCTTTTGAATCATCAAATTCGCCTTTTTCCCTCGCTTCACGACGGAGAATTATGCCTTCGACCTCATCAATCGAATCTAATATTAAACGTGCATCTTCTCCGAATTGGTCAGTGACTCTTTTCTTCAATTGTTCAATAGATAGTATATTCTCCAGAGAATCTGTATCATAACCTGACGAATTCTTTTCTTCTAGGGTCGATTCAATCTGCTTTTTCGATTTTTTACCTTCTTTCATTACTCTCACCTCACTCATATCTCAATGCTTGTGCAGGTTGCATTTTTAACGCCCCCATTATGGGGTATAGGGCACCAATTACTCCAATCACTACAGTCAAACCTAGACTAGTTACGATACTCTTGGCATCAACAGAGAACTCCAACGAAGTGATTGAATCCATTGATGATGATTCAGTTGTTGGGTTAAGGATTTGACCAGGTGAGAACTGTGGACTTGAACCCTGTTCACTTGTTGATGAATCATCAGAACCAGATTCAATTAGCATCGTTTGCATCATTGGACCAGCCACTAAAGTTATTACAATACAAACAAAGAATCCTAATGAGGCCATGAAAATGGACTCACTCAAAAACTGTGTCACAATTTTAGTATTAGGTAGGCCAATGGCTTTCAGAACACCAATTTCATTCACCCTTTCTTTGGTAATAATTACCATTATGAAACCTACAACTAACATAGAGGCAAAAAGGGCGGCCATAGCACCTAAATCTGCGTTTCCACCAATCGTATCTATTGATTGAGCGATATTATCTCCCTCCTGTTCCGATGCAGTCTGAATTGTCAACTCATCACCATATTCGGATTTCAAAATATTCATCACATCATCGACCAATTCTATTGATTCAA
Organism: Methanobacteriota archaeon; assembly: GCA_038130705.1. Lineage (GTDB taxonomy): Archaea > Thermoplasmatota > Poseidoniia > Poseidoniales > Poseidoniaceae > MGIIa-K1. The sequence goes on from JAYPOA010000109.1 coordinate 2,153, forward strand.
TTGTTACAACGACCTTGTCAAATCCTGAAGTATCTGTAATGATTTGTGCTGTTTCGACACTCATCAAAATTGTAGCGTTTGTCTGAAAAACATCTCCAGAAACTAAGCCAACTACATTTAGAGAAAAACCATTCAGTTGAATAGAGTCGCCTACTAAAATTCCATTAGCGAGAGCGCTGTCAACTCCTAATAATACGTTGTTTGAACCGGTATCAGAATCATTGAGCATTCTGCCATTAACTAAAACTAACTCTTCAGAAACAAATCCTTCCAACTCCGAACTTAGGTTCTGGCCAGAAATGAACCTAAGCGCTGCTCGTAGGGCATCTGGATTAGGAGGACCTCCTTGAGCAAGAACCTCATTAATTCCGGACCTATCGATATCCGTTACAAATGTTTGAACGGATTCAATCGTACTTATATTATTGGTAAGATTGAGAATATCTTCGTCAATCGAAGCCGAACTGTCGAAACTTGCGTCCGAACTGGTGATAATTACCTTCCTTCCGAGGCTATCTTCGAGAGCTGCTGCTTGTGCCTCAATACTTGATGCAACGATACTTGATGTCAGGAAAATCGCGAGTGAAAATCCGATGATTATGATTACTCCGATACTTCTAACTGGCTTCCTTTTGACATTTCGAGCACCTCGGATGACTGTTTCCATGAGAGATCATCAGTTGCAAAAGCATATCATAATCGCCGCAAAATGCTTACAATACAGTGCAATAGCCAGGACAATACTGGCACAAAGTATCCACGGAAAATATGGAATATTCTAGAAATGTATTAACTAGAATGCAAATAAAAAAATGTCTGTTTTGCATTAGATTGCAAAGAATTGTATAATATTATGTATGGTATTGCATACATCCTCGATTCAAGGTGACAATGGATGAACAAATCGCTTGTACTAATTACCGCCCTGATTATTATCACTAGTTCAATTGTAGGATGTCTAGCAGATGACTCTTCAAGTAACGTTATCCAAGAAGAAAACATCGTGGATGAACCGAACACAGAACCGCCAATTGATGAAATCTCAGGATGTATGGATTCTGAAGCAATAAATTATGGTGAAAACGTTACAATCGAAATTACAGAGTATTGTATTTATCCTGATCCAGTGTTATCGGTGAGCAACGTGATCGATGACGGTTCCACCATCGCTATTTTTGGTGATGTTGATCATTTCCACCCTGATGAGATAACAATCAGTTTGAGTGCTGACGAGGATGTCATCATCTCAACAAAACCCAACATAGATGGTGACTGGTCGCTAACTATGCAGAGCAGTGCTGAACATATAAATCTCAATATCACGGCCACACACGATTTGAAGGAGACAACCTCAAACGTCACCTTTATCGAAATCAACCGAACAACTCCTGAAGATGGAGACGGCGACACGAGCCAACCCCAGAATTATTCAATCCTATCCGCCTATCATGGTCTCGACGAACTCCCGGCAGTAGCTAGCCTATTGTGTGGTTTTAACGTCGCAGGCGACGACGGGATGCCGATAGTGTTCTCGACGCAGCTACAGATCGATAGCGTAGTCCCGGAATCATTCTTAGTGATGCGTTCTGACGGCGAGAGTGTGGTACCAAATTGCGCTACCCTCCACCCCGCTGATGAGCCACTTGAGCAGCGCACCGTCCTACTCACCGGCGACTTCGGCACATTCGGAGAAACGCCCCTGCGGGTGGAGGTCACCGGCCCCCTGCTCACTTTTGACGGCGAGTCCCTTCTCGGCGTGAGTACCGAAGACATCACCCCACTCGAAGACGGCCCTCGAGTCGTCCTCGCCGAACGCTTTGCACCCGACACCAACGGCCTCGCTGGAGAGTGTCCCGACGGCACCACCCAGGTCGTCCAGCTCACCTGGCAAGGAGGCGTGACAGGCCCCGCCAACGCCGCCCTAGGGGAGGACCAACGCCTGGGGACTCTGGTACTGCTCGAGGATGGCACCACGGTGAACCCTCTCACCCTTGTCGACGACGACCCCGATAACCACGTGCTGGCATGCCTCTCCGAGGACAGCCCTGCGCAGTGGGTTGTGGTCCACGAGGGATTGTTTCACGACCCGGGAGACATTGCCAACCCGGCCACCCATGCAGAAGTCGTTGATGGGTCCCCCTACTATACTCATGTGTAAACTAGGGGTATAGGTACAACCCGTTGTAGATAGATCGTATCATAATCGGTCTAAGG
>JAYPOA010000110.1:0-2015 GCA_038130705.1 Methanobacteriota archaeon
ATTTTTCATCTATTTCTTCAATATTCATACCTTCATCAATTGCCTGATTAACTTGTGTAAGACCGTTTCTTTGCTTCTTTCCCTGAATGTTTTTCATCTTGTCAACATTCCAATAGATAGGTTCTGACATCTGTTCTGAATACTTTACAAGACCACTTGCATAAGTCCAATCTCCAGTAGGTTTTGTGCAATAATCGAAGTTTTTCTGTTTGCTTGCTTGAGCCTCTTGGAGACTCCAATTCATTTTGATTCCAGCCTTCCTCAATTTCCTTGTAAATGTGGAGAATTTGACCTTGTTGATGAATTGGAAATATCCTTGAAAATGAACAGTTCCATTATGGCCTCTTTCTATTTGACCTACTCCACCAAGAATGTTCAATTCTTTCAGTTTGTCTTGAACCTTTGATAGTTCTTCCATGAAATCCAATACAGTAGGTTCTATGCCTTTCTCATCTTTCAATTTCTTTGGAAAGGCATCAAGATAACCAGTGACAACATATCCAGCACATGAACTCAAGGAATTACCATCTTCTGTGATTGTATAACTCATCTCCTTCGCCTCCCTAATGGTTTGACTACGAAGAGTCCATTTTCATCCCTTGCAGATAGCCACTGTTCAGACCTTCTATGATAGAATTGAAGATACTTCATTTCACCAAGAATCATCCAGCGATATAGAGAACCATTCTTTCTGAATGGTTTGGAGAATTTAGGTTCTAAGACCATCTAATGACCTCCCATCGGCATTTGTAGCACTTGAACAGTCTTGGCACTGGATTGATGGAAACTCTTGGCTCTCCTTGATTGAGATAGACAAGGCGATTCCTCTTGCACTTAGGGCATTTTGGATATGGAGTCACTTTACTCATTGAACCACCCCTCTTCTGAAAGAATTGGATATTCTGCTTCACAATTAGGACACCAGTGGCAAGGGAGTTGAACCTCCCATCTTTCACAATAGTCAGGGAGGCAGGTTGTATCACAAATCGGGCAGATGAATTGGACTACCTGATTCACTCAAAGACCTCCTTCAATGCTTGCAGGATTGCCTTGGCTTGAAGTGCTGAACCCTGTTCAATTTCAGCAAGTGCATCATTCAGAACTGGCAATAGTTCCTGACCTGCCAAATCGAGTGATGGAGTTGTCACGGACTTCGGTTCGAATCCGGGAGAGACTATCCATATCTCTAATCTGTTGACCTTATCTCTATTTTTCAAATCTACTTATTGTAGCAGCTAATAGAATAGACAACAATCCGATTATCACTGAAAAGCCTGGCAGTGAGCCAGATTCTTCTTTCTCAGATTTATTCTCAGTAGTTTCCTCTTGAGATGGGTTATCCGTTATCTTACAGCCCGTTGAATCAACCGTAGTTCCTGTTGTTGTATTTGGACACTGGTCTAAAGAATCTTCAACTCCGTCTCCATCCGAATCGGTCACCAATTCACAGCCGTCAACATCTACTGTTATTCCTGCAGCAGTATTGGGGCACAAATCTGCAGAATCTTCTACTCCGTCACCATCAGAATCTGTTGCCTCTTCACAACCTGTAGTATCTACATTTGTTCCAGTAGGCGTATTTGGGCACTGGTCTTCTGAATTAGGAACACCATCACCATCGTCATCAAGTTGGGATTGTGAACAACCGACTGAATCTGTTGCTTCACCTACTGGCGTGCTTGGACACTGATCAATTGTATCATCTACTCCATCTGCATCTGAATCGACTAATTCCTCGCATCCGTTCGAGTCAACATTCGCACCTGCAGGCGTGTTTGGACACTGGTCTGAGGAATCTGGAACACCGTCGCCATCTGAATCGACTACAATTTCACAACCATTCGAGTCCACATTGGCTCCAGATGGCGTGTTCGGACATTGGTCTTCAGAATTAGAGACTCCATCACCATCGTCATCAAGCTGAGATTGGGAACATCCGACAGAATTTGTTGATTCACCAGCAGGCGTGTTTGGACACTGGTCTGAGGAATCTGGAACACCGTCGCCATCTGAAT
>JAYPOA010000110.1:2115-3536 GCA_038130705.1 Methanobacteriota archaeon
CATTCGAGTCCACATTGGCTCCAGATGGCGTGTTCGGACATTGGTCTTCAGAATTGGACACTCCATCTCCATCATCATCGAGTTGAGATTGGGAACATCCAACCGAATTTGTCGATTCACCTGTTGGGGTGTTCGAACATTGATCAATGGAGTTGGAAACTCCATCACCGTCGTCATCCAACTGAGAAGTGCTACATCCTGTCGAATCTACATTTGCCCCTGAAGGAGTAGATGGGCACTCATCAAGACCATTCCTTATTCCATCTGAATCTGAATCTGGCGCATTAATTGTACCAACACTGATTGTATTTTCATATTGGTTATCTTGGGCTTGGAGGTTAGTAATAGATCCTCCATCTGATAGTACGATGAATTCCCATACCCAATCACCATTTTCATCAGCTGAGTTAGAATTAGGTCCGTCGGCAGCGTCAAAGACTAACACGTAACTATCACTTGTACTAACCGATATATTTGCTATTGCTGGAATTAATCCATCTTCTTTGTATTTGGTACCGTCAGATATTATATCGGGAGTTGACCCATTTGCATACAAATCATAATTGTCTTTGGTCATGAATAATATGTCAAACTCTTTGCTTGACCAAATAGAGCCCCCGATATTTTTCCCATCAACATAGTAATAGATATCGTCGCCTGAATTCAGGCTACCTAAATCAAGTGCCATGTGGTCACCTTCATCTGCATAATGACGAGACTGATGCCATCCTGTCCAAATATTTCCAAACAAAGATGGTATAGTCAAAGACGTGATTCCAATTTCAACTTGAATATCCGAACCGTCGCCAGCTCCACCTGTTGGCTCGTCCGTATTGTCGAAAATTATGCTATAACTTCCAGCTTCCGGGAATTGATAGGACCATGATTGAGCCGATGCATCCAATTCTGATGCGTGTCCCAAAATATCGCCATCATTGCTGTTTTCATAGTTGTTAGCTTCATTAGACTTCATTACTAAGATGTCTAAATCATCTGTAAGCATTGCAGTTCCATGGCTCCAATATGAATAATCGATATCTACTACACTGTTTGCAATTTGGTATCCCAAATCTATTCGATAGTAGTCTCCACTATCTATCATCCTTGAAGTATCAGCGATTTCAACAAGAGGGATTAAATTTCTAATTTCGATTTCAACATCGACACTTATTGCTGAATTCACACCATTTGTTCTTGCATTATCTGTATTGTCGACAATCAAACTCCAACCAGTGTTTTTTCCAGTTTCATATTCCCAAGAATGACTACATGTATCTTCAAATGAGTTGTGTTTATTCCAATTCCATTGAGATGTTGACAAGCTACTTGTTTGCAACGAATCCATGAATAAGAAGTCTAAATCATCCGTGTTGGTTAATCCGATGTCACACGATACGGAGGTAGAAATGACATCACCAGAC
>JAYPOA010000110.1:3546-4295 GCA_038130705.1 Methanobacteriota archaeon
ATGAAATCAAAACATCAACTGTTCCTGTCACGGTACTTCCAGTATCAGTTGCCAACCCAATCGAATTGCTATTGTCCAAAACTAAGTAATAAGTGTCAGAGGAAAGAGTTGTGAAAACATAGTCGTCACTGTTATCTTCGTAATCTGACCCTGACTCAATGTGATTTGTGCTTCCGCTTTGCCAGGAAGAATGTTGGCTACTTGTCATCAAGATTACATCGATATCATCATTTACGCTATAATCAATTTCAATTTCCATTCCCTTGTCAATTACTCCTAAGTTAACGGATTGAGCCGAACCAGAGGAGATACTTACATTCGTCGAATTTGCAGATACTGAATAGAACATGTTAGGTGTTAAAATTGAAATTATGAACATCGCTATTACAAACTGGAGTTTCCTCATAGGCAAAACTACGAACTGTTATAATTAATAGTTATCTTTTTAGAGAATTTCGACAAACATTAATTTTTCATCCGGAAAAGAGTCTATTGCTTTTCAGATTCAAGTTCCCAAACATCTGAAATTTGTAAGTCCTTTTGAATTTGATTCTGAATTGTAAGTGGTTCCATAGTTGCTCTTGCATCAACGAGGGCGCGTTCCATCAACAATTGTCCAAGCTCTTCCTGTGTTTTTGGCAATTCATCATATGGAACATCTTTGAAAATACTCTCTGGTTTGTGGGCTCCTGAGTGATAGATTATTCGTGCAGCATATGCACCATATGCTACCAAAACTAGTACAATCA
>JAYPOA010000111.1:0-4243 GCA_038130705.1 Methanobacteriota archaeon
CAAGCCCATCAATTAACTCCGGCTTTAATTCTGCGCAATCATCTAACACGCAAGCAATTCCAGCGAGTAACTTAACCGATAGTGTTGATCCAAATTTGAGTGTATATACAAGGCACGAATTAGTTGCTCAAGGAGGAATGGCTGATGTTTACAGAGCAACCCATAACACAACCAGACAGGTTGTGGCATGGAAGGAATCCCATAACCGGTTTAATCCGTTTAGTGTGTCGAATCAAAAAATGTTAGGTGAATGTGAATTACTAACACAGTTGTCACACGAAAGACTTCCAAAATACATCACACACGGATATTCTACCAATCCAGAAGGAGCCCAAACCACAGTTTTGATTCAGGAATTCATCCATGGTGGTTCACTCCAAGAAACGGTAGAGCAATGTAAAAAGATGAGAGCGACTATACCACTTGAAAGAATTATTGAGTTGTTAGACCAATCTTGTGAGCCATTAATCTACATGGCATCGTTGCCAGAACCGATTTATCATAGAGATCTGAAGCCTCACAATATCATAGTGCATCCTGAAAGAGGACCAGTCGTAATCGACTTCGGACTTGCAAAAATAGTTGCTACTGGAAGTGACATCAGCGTTACAAGAGGAGGAAGTGGAACCTGGACTGCTCCAGAAAGAGATTCGGGGGTTTCTGGTCCATTCACTGATGTTTACAGTTTGGGCAAGTGTTTGTATTACCTTATGACTTACAAGGTTCCGCCTACAATAATCACTGAAATGGAGAAAAATGAGATGATAAGTTTAGGGTCTCCGGTTTGGTTGGCCGATTTGATGATCAAGTCCGCTTGGCCACGAAACGAGCAACGAATTCAAACAGTCTATGAATTCCAGCAGATTTTAAGGAATCAAGGTGGCCAAATTCAGACAAACCAGTCTTCAGCATCAAGCGACTTTACAACTTGGCAGTAGGTGATAATTTGGAGGATAGAGTTCTAGTCACAACGCCAAACACATTTGCTGAATCAGTAACTGGGCTTCGCCCAAAAGATGAGGATTTCATTATTTCAACATCTTATGAAAGAGAAGACGGGGTGTTGTTTTGCTACAGCCTTCTTGATGGAATGGGAGGTGGAACAAGCGGAGAAAAGGCAAGTGAAAATGCTGGTCACGCATTTGCTGAAGTTATTGAATATATTTCGAGAGATTTCACCACGGCCACACTATTTGACCAAAGAAAAAAATCTTGGGACCTATGCGTACAATTAGCAAACAAATCAGTTGAGTACGTAGGTATAGTAGAAGGTGGAAAAAGTGGTTCAACCTTGACAGCACTATTAGTTTTCAAGAGTAAAGACGGTGCTGTGGCGTGGTCGGATTTAGTTCACGTTGGAGATTCAAGGATGTATTACTCCACTGCAAATGGTTGGAACTTGTTAAGTGAAGACCACTCGATGACCGGAGAAATGGTAAGGGCCGGTTATATTCAATTGCATGAAGTGGAATCAACTCATGGAAGTAATGTTTTGACAATGTCCTTAGGAAGTGACAATGAATGCAAACCACAAATCCAAGAAATTTCTCTGTCAAAGGATTGTCTTGTAATTATTTGTTGTGATGGAGTTTGGGGGCCTTTGCACAATGAACACGGCCTTGAAGTCCCAGCTTTAGCAGAAGGAATCAGCAATATCCCTGGACTGATGATCAAGGATGCTCTGGATAGAGGGAGCACGGATAATTGCAGTTTATTGATTGCAACATTGTAATCAGATATCTATTGATTCAATTCGTTTTCTTCCTTCTGGGTTTGAAATATTTGCCAAGATTTCTTCTTTGATTTTTCTAGCCTCATTCAAGTCGCCTCGGTCGGCCAATAGGACACATAAATGGTAACCAGCATTATTCTTAGCCCCCGTGTTAACTGCATTATTCCAAACATCTCTGTAATGGAAGATAGCCATATTCATCGCATCTTGTCGGTCTGATTTATTCGTTAAACGCTGATATAAATCGAAATAATGCTCACCAAAAACCAGGTTTGCTTGTTCATCGTGAGGATCTAGTCTCAAAGCCTGCTCGATGTTCGTTTTCATCTCGTTGAGTTTTCCTCGTCTAGAATTACACAATCCTAGAAGAGACAGATACGGGACACAAGATGCGTTTAAACCATCAGGGGAAATATCTGAGATTTGCTTTTTTAACTCCACAGCAATCGAATCTAATTCTCTTGCAATGTTGTTTGATTTGGTCGAGTTTTTAATTCGTCTTCGGATTTCATTTATCTTTTCATCTTCAGTAAGATTTTCCTCTTTAGAGCCGTAATAGATGTTGATTACACTGTCATTAATTACGTTATCAGAAAGAGAGACTGAACCGGCAGACTCACTTTCGCTCACACTTTTGGGTCTTCATCACCACTCTTTTCTGATTCTGTTGTATATGCATCAGATGACGCTTTTACGTCTGATTTTCTCAATTCAGCAAGTTGTTTGAGAGCCTCGATTGCAACTTGACTGTCATTGGTAGAACTAGCGATATTTGCTAATGTGTCTAACATTTTGTCGCTCATGTTTGATTGAGTTTGTAACCTATCTTGTTCCCGATTTGCATCCATTTCCATTCTCTTACGCTTATTTTCCTGAACTTGGGCAAACATGTCCATAGCTCTCTGAGTCTTAGAATCAAGTTTATCTTGTTCAAGGTCGTGCGCGAATTTTACATTATCTTGAGCCATTTGTTGCTGTCGCTCTTGGTTCGTAAAGTTTTGGTCGATTTCCATTTGTTTAGTATCTAATTGGTTTCTTGCTAATTCCATAGCGTGCATTGATTCAGCCAGTTGTTCGTCTCTTCTGATTGCATGAAGTTCAGCGTTGTGATTTGCTTGTCTTAACTCTTGATCGCGAATCTGGTTCCATTTAGCTCTGTCAACTTCGATATTTGCCTCAATCTGCGCTAACTCAGCAGCCGCATTTTTCTTTGCGTCTGCTGTTAATTCAGCAACATGCAGGTTATGCAGTAATTCGAATTTACGAATTTGGCTGGAGAGGACTTTGTCAGCGTGCTCTTGCTCATTCTCTCCAAGTAAGTGATTCTTACGAGCAAGATTTTCGAGGTCGACCTGCATTTTGTCCAATCTTTCAGTTTCAGTATCCATCCAGTTAGACCAAGCGGATGATATGCTGAATCCAAAGGAGGATGCAGTATTTCTCAATGCTATTTGCAACGTAGATGCTATGTCTTTGCTAACATTTACATCAGATCTAAGTTGTTCTAAGGTTACAGAATTAAGGATATCTTGGTTAATTTTAGTTGAAGCCTCTTGAATTAAACTACGAGATATGTCAGCCAATGTAACAGTGGTTGTTCCTTTAGCCGCCATTTGTAACAACTTTGGACATGATTCACGGTCGAACATAATTCGAATGAATCCCATACCTTGTACTTGCTGCCCATCACTTGTTTTTCCATTTAGAGGTAGCATTACATCATGAGGTCCAAGGAATACAAACAAGAAAGAACGTGAAGGATTTTGTTTACCAAAGAATCTTGAAATTGCTCCTAATCTTGGGTTGATTTCCATTTCTGTTTGGGTAGCAACTCCTGCCACTCGTCCTCCTTCCAAAACGACGCAAGCTTCGTTTGGTTTCAGTACAATTTTGCTACCGTTAGGTACGTGTTTATCCATTACATATTGTGCAATCACTGTCGGGTTAGTTCTCCATTTATAGTTCATTTATCTCACTCCAATATCACATTTCTATGCGAAAAATGATTTCTCGCACCGGTCAAATTTTGTTTTAGGGAACGAAGATTTTTCTTTACCTCATCTTCATTTGAATCAAACATCAATTCCTGGACCTCATTAACCTGGTTAGTCACTTTTACCAATCTTTCAAGTGTTTCGAGGTCATGTTCTATTAACTTCTTTTTTGCTTTGCGATTAAGGTTTGAATTAATAGAGTGAAGCGCTTCTTTACTAATTGACATCTTTGTGTCATCAATAGACTGGTCGATGATGCTCAACATATTCTCGCTAATATCACGAGCATCTCGCATCTTTTCTTCATGTGCAGTTGTTTGTATATTCTCAACATGTCTTTTGATTGTCTTTAGTCTTCGTTCAATTTCGTTCCTGAAGCTTTGGTCGTCTTCTACAGCACTCTTGGAGGTGTATCCACCATATGTGCTAAACAAAGCCTTAGTTGCGAGCAATGCCGCTTCAACTGCTATGTCCATGTATTATAGTAAATTATGGTAATATTTAACACCATTCTTCT
>JAYPOA010000112.1:0-4194 GCA_038130705.1 Methanobacteriota archaeon
CAATTTCCATATCTTCACCATCTCCATATGATAGTGACTCCGCCCAAGAAGAAACCACTTTCACTCGAGTTGAGTATCTTGGAGCAAGTCCAATGTCCGACCATGGTATCGAAAATTCATACACATCCTTTGCAGCGCATGAACCTAGTGATGAGCTTCCAGATAGAACCCATTGTTCTTGGTCTCCTGATTTACCTTTGGCAGTGAATAAATTCCACTTCGCTCTACCATCCTCTCTGATGTTTTCAAAGTCAAATGCAACCATGTATTTTGCAGGGAACCCTAAGATTTGATTCCCATAATAAGTTCTGAAATTTGTTTCCGCCTCGTTAAAATTAACCGCATTTGCTTGCATGAAGTAAATCGCAAGGTCGGGTTGCTTACCTTGTTGAGAATTTGTGGATAATTCTGCGGGCGTATTTGCGTCAACTCTCAAAAATACGTTAGATGCATCATATCCCACGTAGAATTCTTCGATATCAAATTCTCCACCTGAAACAGGAGCATCATATTTAGCAGCACCATCCCATTCTCCGGGTAGGGCAATTCCATCGATCATTGGTTCAATAACGCCACTCGCAGCGGGACTTGGTACAGCAGGATTTGTCCATAATTCTTGCAAGTATGGAGGTAGTTCGAGGTTGACTGCACGATAAATATTCGAAAGATGTACTTTGAAGAGAACATCCCAATTTTCATCATAACCGCTATCTTGGTCAAGTCCATACCACCAATACCAATCGCTACCTTCAGCGATGTAAAGAGACTCCCAAGCTGCATCAAGACCGGGGTCGTTTGGATTTTCTTCTTCAAACGCTACAAGTTGTTGTCTTGCTTCAACTAATCTTTGCCACGCTAAACTCTCTTCCTCTTCTCCTGCCCAAGTTCTTAGAGTTCCGTCAATCCATGAACCAGTTCCTATAGTTCCAATTTCTGGTAAGTCGGTTCCTTTTTCTAGGAATTCGGAGGGTGTAGTTGTTATAATTGTTGGATGTGTAGCGAGTCTACTATACCATTCAGCCATGAATGGTCTCGCATTATCTTGATATTGGAATTCGGACATGAACATCCAATTTTCTCCGTCCAGTGCTACTGTCAGTAGATGTTCGGAAGGATCTTCTCCTGCGTCCAACAGTTCTTGGCGGACGTTATCAAGGTACGAGATGAAATCAGAAACAGCCGCCTCAGGAGTCATTGTGCCGTATTGGAATGCTATCCTATCTGAAATAACACGGTCTCTGAATATTACAGCGACTTCTCCACCATCCGCACCAGTTACTGTCCATGGAGTTGCTAAATTTGTAGGATCGTCTACATCAACCATCTGTCCGTTAAGGTCTGTTGATTTTTTCAGTATTTCTTCATCGGTAACCATCCACTGAATGCCAACATCACTCACTGGCTCAACCATCTCTGGAGAAACAGCTTCTTCGCTTGGCCACATTCCAGTTGGTCTAAAGCCAAGCTCTTGCTCAAACAAGTCCATTCCAGTAGTCAAATGCATTTGCACATCTTCTGGCCATGCCTCTTTGTTAACTCTAATCCCATCTTCCATTGTCCAGCCATCCATCATAAGCAACGGCATTATTGGATGATAATATGGAGTGGTTGTCAGCTCAACTTGTCCGTTGTGTGCAAGTTCGCTGTACATAGGCAAAACATTGCCCATGTGGGAGTGCTGGGCATCTAAAACATACTGAAGGTCTTGTAGGTCATAGTTACCACTTTGCATGAAAAGGTCGATTAGTCCTTGGTCACGATGACTTAGGTTATATTCACCTAATACATAATCAGGAGAAAATTGGTAGAGATACCATAATACCTGTAAATCAAGGAAATCTTGGGGTGGTAGCAAATCATCGTCCATAATTGTTGCAGGCTTCAGATTATGGAGGGTTGCGTCATACAGTTCTTTGTATTTTGAACTAGATGGATATAGCCACCCTAACTTGTCATCGCTTTGAGAGACATTGTAAATCCATCCACTATTCCAAAACGATTGGAATTGCATAGTATGAAGTTCCAAATCTGTAGCATTTGGATAACCACCAGCGGCCCAAGAACGCTTCGCAATATCTGTATGTACATCGAGGGTTTCCTCCTCATGGTAATCAACTAACTGTTCGATAAATGATGGAACTAAGTTGTAAGTTACCTTGGTATTTGTGTCAGCAAGAATTCCAGGTGAATCCACATATTCAGTCATAGCATGAACTCTGACCCATGGCATTTCATACATCCCGGTTAACTTATTCTTGTAATACGGTTGGTGTTGGTGAAACACAATTGCAAGATTCAGTGCATCAGAAACCTTGCCTTCAATAGAAGGCTGGATTACAGGTGATTGATTCGGGGATGTGATGTTGCTAATGTTATCGATGTGCCACACGTGTGTGAATGTTTCAGCCCCGTTTCCGGAGGCAGGATTTTGAGATGGGAATGAAGTCCAAACATTACCCTCATCTTGCCATTGAGCATATGCCATAATTTGGAAACTTTGGGGGTTCCCCAAATCTGCAAACGATATTGCAATTTCTGTTACTTTGTTTTCATTCCATCCTGTGTAAATGTCGATGTTTGAGTTCTGGTCTGACCAAGTTGAACCATCATACATGATGTGTTGATAGTAAGAATCGTCTTCTAGAACAAATCCGTGGTCAGCTGCGAATGGAAGTGTATGAGCAAAGCCCCAATTCTTTGACAAAATGGACCCATCTTCGCTTGTATTGAAGTAAACAAAAAGGTCAGCACCTTCGGATGTTGAACTCCAATCCGTTCCGTCCCATCCGATGAAAACATGGGTTTCGTTCCAGTTTAGGTGAAAGCTCACATCATTGGAATCAGTCTCCATTAAAGTATCAGTTGGCCATTCGCTTAGGGAACCATCAACATTGATATCGCTAGGTGTTAGAGCAGAGGTAATTTGCGTAAATATAGAACACACAAAAATCGTGCAAATCATCAAAGCCTTACCCTTCATAGTACATCTGAAAACTGATAAATTCAAAGACTTTCTCCATTAATTATCATTCATGGCAAAGAGGAATTGTGTGTTGTGCCACATAACTTCCTTGCCAGAGGTGAGTTTAGAGGGTTGCAAAATATTTCTAGACTGGATGAAAAAAAACAACTTTAGTGTTTGGCAAATGCTACCAATCAACCCTCCCGACCAATATTCATCACCTTATTCTTCTATCTCCGCATTTGCAGGTTGGAATTCTCTATCATTTTCTAATGAGGAAGGAGATTTAACATCAGAAGATTATTGGATAAAAGACTGGGCATTATATTGCGCAATAAAAGTAGAGCAAAACGGCTCACCATGGTATGAATGGCCAGAAAAATTACGTGATAGGGACCCAAATGAATTAAAAAAATGGGAGAAAAAATCACTTCGCTATATTAGAGAGCAAAAATTGTTTCAAAGTTCGTGGACTAAATTAAAAAATCTCGCTAATGAATCGGATATTGAATTATTTGGAGATTTACCTATCTTTGTCGCTCACGATTCTGCAGATGTTTGGGCGAATCGAAATTTGTTCCAACTTGATGAACATGGTATGCCGAAATATGTCTCGGGAGTTCCTCCAGATTATTTCAGTGAATCTGGACAAAAATGGGGAACGGTACTGTATGATTGGAAGGCCCACGAACAGGATGGATGGAGATGGTGGAGAGAAAGGATTAGTCGTAGTTTAAGATTGTTTGATATGATTAGGATCGACCATTTTCGGGCAATTCATTCAAATTGGGCAATTCCTGTAGAAGACGAAGATGCAAAAAATGGGCATTGGCAAGACGGTCCTAAGGATGATTTGTTGAAACAAATTATACAAGTCGCCGGGTCAAATCAAAAAGTAATTGTTGAGGATTTGGGAATAATCCCTCAAGAGGTAGTGGATTTGAGGAAAAGGAATAATTTGTGTGGTATGGTTGTTTTACACTTTGGATTTGAAGGTGACCTTTCTAAAAATCCTAATTACCCAAAAAACATTGATGTAGACCAAATTTGTTACATCGCAACTCATGATAATGATACAACACTCGGGTGGTGGAATAACGCTAGTGAAGAAATTATTGAAAATGTCAAAAATTTGAACCTGAATGGCGATAATATCAATCAAACTATGATCAAAATAGCAAAATCAAGTCGTTCTAATCTCATAGTTATTCCAATGCAAGACATCCTTAATC
>JAYPOA010000113.1:0-4052 GCA_038130705.1 Methanobacteriota archaeon
TTTGGGTCGTTGATTCGAACTGTTTTATTCATCTTGGTTCAATGGCTCCTGAAGGATTTCTTTCTGATATCAAAGATATTTTCAACAAGCAATCCTCTGGAATTTATGTTACACCAGGAGTTCATGGAGAAGTAAAAACAGTCCGTTTTCAAAGATGGAAAGGAAGCCCAAATTTATTGGAACAAATGACAGACATTCTCAAAACTATATCCGTAGATGAGGCGGAAATTCGAGCGCTTGCATCACACATTGGTGAGAAAGCATCTCCTCAAGATGTGGATTTATCGTTGATGATTTTAGCATCTAAATTGTCACATGAGGGCAATAAGGTTACACTGGTTTCTGATGACTACAAGATGACTACAACTGGTGAAAAAGCAAATTTGAATTTTGAAACATGTCCGCCTTCAACATTTTTACAGCGATTGGCAGATTTTGGTTCAAAAAATCAAAGGACACGGTTACGTAGTCTGTCAAGGAGAGTAAGAGCCGCTGAAATGAGATATGCGATAAGTAGGGCTGGTCAGTATGACATACAAGCCAAACTAACCTGGATGGTAGACTCACTGCTTTCAACCAAAGTAGTAGTTCCAGAACAGGAGGAATCGAGTGGAGAAGTTGATGAAAAGAAACTAATTTCAGGATTAATCCGAACCACGAGATCTCAACAAGTAAAAAAATCAATTTTGAATAAATTAGGAAACCTCCCTGAAATTTGTTCGGTTGTTTCGAAAATTGATGAACACCTACAAACTCTATCAGAAGAAGGAAAATCAGATAATATTTCACAATCGTATGAATCATGCGTTGTAGTTCTCAGTGAGGTGCTTGAATCGACAGGTATCGGGCTATCGCCTCTTGGTGAAGAAATGGCGGAAATTGCCCACAGAGCTATGGCGGGACCGTTATACAGAATGGAGTCCGCCATGGCTATGCTTGCCAAATTATTGGGTGAATTTACCCTATCACGCTTACATCTTTCTAGGGCCTTAGCGTATGCGACCCTGATTGATGATGAATCCGCAGAAATGCGAGCTATGCATCAGTTAGGCCTACTTGCATTATCTGCACAAAACTGGGACAGAGCGGCGTCTCTTTTCGAGACCGCAGATAGACAAGGTCAGATGGTTGGTGACAATAGAATTGCAAATCTAGTCCTCTCAGGTATTTCGCGACATCTTTCTGGGGATACTGAAAGTGCTGAAAACCTGATATCTAATGCTCGAGATATCATCTCTAAAGATAAAATTTTAGCATCAACCGTCCTTTACGAAGTGGGTCAATCTCTACAAGCCATAGACCGGCCGGGTCTTGCCTTAGAGATATTTGATGAAGCTATGGAATGCGCTATTGAATTGAATCTTAACAACGAATTGGAGAATATAGCAGAAGCAATAATCATGGCTAATGCTGCGCTTTCTGAGACAGAACAAACGCACTTCGAGGGGTTGAGAGATCTTCTTGATACACTAAACACAATTTCCGAAGAAAAAGCAGATGAATTTGAATTGAAAATAATCGATATTGAGGAGAAAGTCGAAGAAATTTCTCAACCACTGAAAGAATCTTGGAAGGAATGGCAAGACTCGAATAACCTAATTCCAGAAGGGTCGGAATTAACGGTTTTGCGTGTTGAAACCGATGGAGAAAACAGGACATTAATCGTTACACACCACCCTGAAATCGGACCAGTAGGAATCTGGCTCCCCGATGGTGGAGTAAAGGCCGCATCAGGTAATTTGATTGAAATTGGTCAAACAAGGATAAAGGTAGCTCCTCCCACGGAGGAATTGTCAAAAGCTCACAACGTCAGAGCAATTTTGGCGATTGAAAAACCCGAATGTTTGCACATAAAAGCCCAAACAGATAATCTGTTGAATGAAGACTAATCTGATGAAGTTGTATCTTCTGTGATCAGTGTAAAATTCGTTGGACATGTGTTGAATCCGACCATTCGATAAAACGGGCACCAACCAAAAACCGATGTTGTTACTGTCCAAATTCCTACTCCAAGTAGAACAAATTCCCACAATGGGCTTGCAAGGTAGTCAAAAACCACCACTCCAAGCCCTACGCCCATGCGCAACAGCCTGTCAACAAACCCAATGTTCATGATTTATTCTGAATTAAATTAGGTTATATATTACTGTAATATTCCAAACGATGCAAATAACAGTAGTATAAATATCCAAAAATTCACCTAACAACATGACAGAATCATATTTGATTGTTGGTGGCAGTAGCGATATAGCAAAAATTGTTGCAAAGAACCTGCTTGAATCCGGCTACTGTGTGACACTATTAGCAAGAGACGAATCCAGGATTTCTGATTTGGAACAATTAGGTGCTAAGCCAATTGTTGGTGATTCCCTCGACGAGGATGTATTGGTACAGGCGATTTCAACTGCGTCTGAACTTGGAGGCGGAAAAATTAGTGGAGTAGCTCACTTGGTTGGCTCAATCGCTATCCGCCCTCCCCATGCAATGAAGTTAGATGCTTTTCAAGACGTTATTTCTACAAATTTGACAAGCGCATTTCTAACCCTATCAATGACAGGAAAGTCTATGTTAAAATCGGGAGGAGGAAGGATGGTATTTACTTCAAGCGTTGCTGGTAGTTTGGGTCTTGTAAACCATGAGGCGATTGCCGCTGCAAAAGGCGGTATCGAAGCAATGGTAAGGTCAGCAGCTGCAACCTATGCTAAACGTGGCATTCGTGTGAATGCCGTTGCTCCCGGGCTGACAGACACTAGGCTCGCCTCCTCAATACTCAGGTCTGAACAAATGCGAGAGGCTTCGGCAGCAAAAATCCCGATTAACAGAATAAATGAAGCTGAAGAAATTGCTCAGGCAATTACTTGGCTATTGACTTCATCACCAGATAATTACACTGGTCAGGTGATGCATCTCGATGGTGGAATGTCCCAACTCGCTGCTTGAGGTGATATTTTGTCTTGGCACGTAGCAATCAAACAATCTAAACTCAAACCTGGTAAAAAGAAAATGCTAACAGTAGGCAAAAAGATGGTTTTGATAGGTCAACTTGCTGAGGGTAACGAGTATTTCGCAACTGAGGCATTGTGCCGTCACATGCGCTGGCCGTTAGCCTATGGCGCGAAGGTAAAGGACGGTTGCATAAGATGTCCTCTTCATCAAACGACTCACAAAATCGACAATGGTGAACTGGTGGAATGGTCGCCATTTCCTCTACTTCCAATATATGGGAAAGTCGTGGGTAAGTTAAGTAAGCAAAAAGACCTCAAAATTTACGAAACTCGCGTTAAAGATGGAAATATCGAAATCAAAATCTTCTAATCAGTGCCTACCCTTTGAAGTGTTTAGCATATCTAAAAAGCAAATATGTTTCTCAGGATTGGTTCTGAAAGCTTTGTTACAAAATTGTTACAAAAGCATATTTGAGGATTAATACCAGCAAAAACCATGCGAGCGTGGTTGGTAACCGTTGTATTACTGGCCGTAGCCATGTCTCCAATGATGAATCATTCTTCTGAATTAGACCCATCACCTCCACTTGCCAAGCAATCTAACCCAATTCAATCAACCGTTTCTCAAATTTCGGGCTGGACTGCTGGTGGTCAGGAAATCACCATCACAGGAAGTGGTTTTTCAGACCTTGATGATACCAATGTAACTAACGACGGAATCAACCACCAATGGTCAACTTCGAATCTTGACATGAGTTCCCAAGCAGGACGATGGAATGCTATCGCAGTCAATTCAAGCGGAAGCATTCACGTGGTGCAGATAAAGGAGTCAAACTACGAAATCAGACACAGCGTTAACGATGGAACGGGCTGGCTTTCAAAGAAGATTAAAGACTGTGGGAACACTTATTGTTGGGACATTCACATGGTCATTGATGATAATGACCACCTACACTTAGCATACACAACATATGCCAGTAGCTATGAAACACTGGTATACATGAACTACGATGGAGTGAACTGGACCGATACTGTAGTTTCCTTATCTGCACATTTCGGACCTATCGGTATCGCAGTAGACTCAAACAACAATCCGCATATTTCCTA
>JAYPOA010000114.1:0-4000 GCA_038130705.1 Methanobacteriota archaeon
CTATGCAACAAATGCCCCAACTTCGATGAGTTCATCATCTCCAGACCCTGATTCAATGTGGAACCTAACTGTTGATTTCGAATACTCATATGCTGAAGAAACAATAATCATTAATGATGGGGAAACCAATAGTTTCTATTTTGACATCCCTGCAGATGCGGTAAGTGTCTCTTTCATGCTCAATTATTCTGAGTCAAATGAATTTGGTCTTTCCAGCCAGTGTGATGATGTTGAATCCAGTTACGATGAAATTAGTGTACCAGCAGAGTTCATAATTTGGAATTTAGAAAATATTTCAGGCCAGAATTGTGGTGAAAATTCGATTGGTGGTTTCAGCACTTGGAGTGCTTTTTCTCAAATTGATACCTACGAAAATCAACGAGCAGCAATAGATGCTTTAACAATTGAGAAAGATTCTGGTGAGATAGTCTTCAATGTCAGGGTTGATGTAAATCAGGGACTATCTACAGGAGACAATGGTGAAGAAATCACTATGTCAGTATCTTATCTGAAGTACTTAAATCATAATTTAAACGAGGCTGAATGACATTCCTTCTTTACCAACTTTCCAGCCTAATTCGGTTACTGGAGTTTCATCCCTGCACAGTGGATTTGTATGATTTAGATGAATGAATACGATTTCTCCATCTCCTTCCCTACGCTCTCCAATCATCTGCAATGTTTGTTCTACTGGCGGATGAGGTACTTCTTTTTGATCGCGATGTTTTAGTTCATCTGCACTGTAAAATGTACCATCGATTAAAGCGATATCAATTTCAAAATGGTTTAGCCAAGCTCTCAAGTCATGCCCACGTAATGTTTCTTGCCACGTATCGTGATCTGGTAAGAAAAGCAGAGTTTTCTCTGCCTTGATTAGATATGCATGCATATCAGATAATTCATTACGATGTGGTACTTCTAACGCTTCTATTGTAACACCTGGATAGTGAATTATTGGTGCAGTACGAGGAATAAAAACACCATCCGACAATAAAATTGACCAGTTTGGTGTGCGTTCAATCAAATCTATCATTTTTTTAGAACAATGGAGCGGGATCCCTTTTGCATTCATTGTTTCTTTTCCAAAAAGTCCCAAGCCATCTACATGTCCAAAGTGTGCGTGGGTCAAGAAAAGTGAATTTATGCTCTCCACTCCCCAAATCCTCAATTGTTCACCCAAAGCTCTTGAAGCCTCAAACAAGTGATTACCACCCTCAGAATCAGTGAGTCCTATAGAAACTGGATATCTTCTGTCTACATCTAAACAACAATTGCAACCAACTTGCGGTACGCCTCCATCTTGTGCACTACCGAGGATGGTTACTGATACCATTCAGAATCCTCAAATTCTTCTTACCCACTGTCGGGAAGTTGGATCTCTCATGTACCAAGCACCACTCCCTGCAGGGTGCTCTAGCCATTCATTTCCATCAGACCTCATTGAACCCACATCATACATTGTCGGCTCTGCTGTTGCAGAGGTAACCATTGGGTTTCCTGGCAATTGATTCAGTTGAGGACTTTGCCCATAATCTGGAACTGTGGGTTGTTGGTAAACTGGTTGGACAGTTTGCTGATAGAGTCCTTGGTTGCTTTGTAGAGCCATATCGGATACCATGATTTCTTCTGTATTCCAATCTTTATCATCATCTTGTGAATTTAGTCTCGAGAAAATTAAGCCTGCTAACACAATTAGTAGAAGTGCTCCACCACCTGCACCGACGTAAATTACAACTGAATTTGCTGACTCTTCAATAACTTCTTCGCAACCATTTTCTTTGGCTACGCCCACGATTTCAGGACATTGGTCTCCATCTTTTCCAAGTAGATTATCTCCAAATCCATCACCATCAGTATCGTTCCACTGCGATGCCTCGTTAGGGAAAGCATCGATGATGTCAGCCCAGCCATCATTGTCGCTATCCAAACAGCCCAAAATGCCACCTTCGAATGAATAACCTTGTTCATCAGGACAATAATCTGGATTATTTCCGACTGGGTTGTCTCCATATTGGTCATTATCTGTATTCTTCCACTGTGTTGGGTCGATTGGATTCCAATCAGTACCTGTTTCTGGGTCACCCCAGCCATCTCCATCGAAATCTGGACAACCTAGTACATCGGCGGTTGAGTTTCCTCTAAACAATGGACAGTCATCTTTGCCATCTGGAACGCCATCTAAATCGGTATCTAAGTACTCTTCAGAGTCAAACGGGAATGCGTCCATGAAATTCGCCCAACCATCTCCATCAGAATCAGGACAACCAAGTATGTCTTCTTTCCAAGAATCTCCTGCTTGAGATGGACAAGCGTCTTGCTCGCTTGCAAACTGAACATATTCTCCAGGCCAAGTTTGGTCTCTATCGAACCATGACATATTACCATAGTTATCGCCATATCCATCTTCATCATAGTCAGACCATTGTGTTGCTTCAAGAGGGAATGCGTCTGCTCCATCCTCTATTCCCCATCCGCTGTCTGGTGATGAATATCCGTCTGCATCAGGGTCTGGACAACCAAATCTATCGAGTACTGAAGTACCGGGTGTATCAATGCAGGCATCAGGTGTATTTCCATCCTGATTATCTCCGAATCCATCACCATCCGAATCGCTCCATTGTGTCTTGTCCATTGGCAGGTCGTCATCTTGGTCAGCCCAGCCATCACCATCTGAATCGGGACAACCAATTGTTCCACCCATGGAAGAATTTCCATTTGAGTTAGGACAAGTGTCTTCAGTGTCTGCCCATCCGTCATCATCTGAATCAATACATCCTTTTAGTCCAAGTGTTGAAGTTCCAGCGACCTTGTTACAATCATCGGATGAATCTGAGAAATTATCTCCATCATCATCTGTATCTTCATCTGCGTCTCTGCAACCATCTTGGTCAATATCGTTTGACTCATCAGAAGTCCACCAGTCTCGAGGCGGAGTGTAGGTACTCAAACAGCCGTCATCTTCATCGTCGATACCGTCGTTATCATCATCGTTGTCTTCAGAATCGTCCTTGCAGCCATCATTATCGAAGTCCGTTGTACTATCACTTGTCCAATTCCACGCACCACCTCTCGGGCAGTCGTCTCCGGCATTATCTGTAATGCCGTCATTATCATCATCATAATCACAAGCATCACCCTCGCCATCCAAATCACTATCTGTTTGTAGAGGGTTATTCACGTTAGGGCAGTTATCGGTGAGGTCATTTACCCCATCATTGTCAGCATCAGCGTTGTTTGCTGGGTCTACAACCCATACGAATAGGTCTAATCCCCAGTTTGATGAAATCGATTTTGTTCCTTTCGTTATGGATCCTTGGAATGAACCTACTGCGGAATAGTTGCCTGTGGAATTAACAGCTAAATCTCCGAACAAATCGAGATTGTTGCCACCGATTGTTTCAACCCAATCCCACGTACCAGATGGGGTCAACTGTGCCATAAATCCGTCAACACTTCCAGTGGAGGTGATATAATTTCCACCGAAAGAAGTTGTGCCAGAATGAGTTCCTCCAACAACCAACTTGCCGTTATCACTCGCTACGATTGAATCAGCCCATTCAGTTGCGCTACTTGTGCCAACTGATATAATCCAATCAAAGGAAGTAGATTGTGGTGAGTATTTCAATACGAAGAGGTCTACATCTTGTGCTGAAGAAGTGGATACAGTTTTCTGCCCACCTAAATTTATAGTTCCAATAAACGCCCCAGTAGCGTAAATATCACCGTAATTATCCATAACCAAATCATTTGCAAGGTTTGCTTCACTTGCTCCACTTGGAACCCCAGAGACAGTTGTAACTGCGGCACCGTTAGAGAGTACGTTCCATCCTACTAGAATTGAATCTGTGTTAGACACGGCTTGGTGTGAATTTCCTCCTCCTCCATTGAATGTCCCCCCTGCTAATGCTAACTGCCAAACCTTTCCTGATTGGTCAATTATTACATCACCAGCAGAGTCGGAACCGATTCCACCCGTGGACTCTGCCCAATTAATCGAACC
>JAYPOA010000115.1:0-3978 GCA_038130705.1 Methanobacteriota archaeon
ATGATGGATTACGACTGGATGGTCGTAAATTAGATGAAATGAGAGATGTACAAATCGAGGCAGGCATATTGCCAGCTGCCGACGGTTCAGCATGGGTTAAACACGGATTAAATGTTGCAATTTGTGCAGTATATGGCCCAATGGAAGCTCATCCAAGAAAAATTCAGAAACAAGATAGAGCAGTAATTGATTTGCGATATAACATGGCTCCATTTTCAACGAGTGATCGAATTCGACCTGGATTCAATAGGAGGTCCCGAGAGATTAGCAAAGTTACAGCTGAAGCACTGGAAAGCGTGGTCTTGGTAGAAAGATATCCAAGATCGAAGATTAGAGTTGAAATAGAAATTTTATCAGCGGAAGCAGGCACTAGATGCGTAGGCATCACCGCAGCATCGGTGGCTCTTGCAGATGCAGGCATACCGATGAGAGATATGATTGTTGGAGTTGCAAGTGGAAAGGTAGAGGATACTGTTGTTCTTGACCTTGACAAAGCAGAAGACAACTATGGTCAAGCAGATTTACCAATGGGAATCTTACCTACCACTGGAGAAATAGCGTTTTTGCAAATGGATGGTGACTTATCAATTGATGAATTCAACCTATGCATGGAATACAATATGAAAGCCGCAAAGGAGATTCACGAAATTCAAATGGATGCATTGAAGAGAAGATATGAATCTAAGAATGGAGGTGCTTAATTTGACAGCTCCAGTTTCTAATTTGCTAAAGCAAGAATTAGCAAGATTGGCAGAATCTGACAAGAGAATTGACGGAAGAGGACGATTCGAATCACGGGAAATTATCTTGGAAACCGACTGTTTGTACAACGCAGAAGGAAGTGCGAAGGTAACATGGGGGGACACGATTGTTTATGCAGGTGTTAAATTCGAAGTTCGAGAGCCATGGCCAGATAGGCCAACACAAGGATCACTAATGTGTGGTGCTGAATTAAGACCTGTTGCAGGTTTGAAGTATGAAGCTGGACCACCATCGCCCGAATCGATTGAATTGGGTAGAGTAGTTGATAGAGGTATCAGAGAATCCGGATGTATAGATATGGATTCATTGTGCATTATTCCTGGAGAGAAAGTCTTAGGGGTAATGATAGACATCCACGTTCTATCAGATAGAGGTAACATCTTCGATGCATCTGCTTTGGCAGCAATAGCTGCCCTAAAGACTTCCATAGTTCCTGCTGAAAGGTTTGACGTTGGAGAAGATTATCCTCTTCAAGTTCAAAAAACACCAACAATGTGCACATTTACAAGAGTAGGTGGAAGGTACGTTTTAGACGCAAATGAACAAGAAGAAAACGGTGGAGAAGAGAGAATTCACATCACTTTAGCAGACGAAGGACATCTCCATTCACTACAAAAGGGCTTAAAGGGAACTTTCACGCCGACCGAATTCGCCGAGATACTCGAAGTGGCTCAAAATCGATGTGCTGAACTCGCAAATCTCGTCAAATCCAAGGAGGCCTAAACATGGCAAAAAGAACCCAAAAAGCGGGACTAACAGGAAAGTTTGGTGCAAGATATGGTGTTAGCGTTAGAAGAAACGCCGGCATGGCACTAAGGAAAAAATCCGCAAAATACACTTGCCCGGTATGTCAATACAGAAAAGTCGGCAGAAAGTCTGTCGGAATTTGGTCTTGTGGTAAGTGTGGCCACACATTTGCTGGCGGAGCATGGGAGCCATACACAAGAGCTTCCGATGCAAATAACCGAATCATTAGAAGAAATGCTGATGGAGCAACTACTGCTGACATGGCTTACATCGCACAGCAAGCTGCAATCGAGTATGAGAGAGCAATGAATGCTGGCGAACTTGAAGAAGAGGAGTGATTCTTTTGTGGAAGGTCCGCCTTTTGGTGGATTCATCTGATGCTGAAACTTTGGCTTCCAGTTTAGCAAGTGAAGAAGATGTAGTAATTGGCGAATCATCATTCTCATTTACATTAATCGAACCTCGAGCGAAAGACGCTCGCGCCATGTGGAACACGCGAATGCGAAGTGTGATAGTTTCATACAATGTCCTAAAAGTGATGGATTCTTGAAGTAGTTATGTTTGGCTATCAACATGGAGTTAGGACAACAACTGCAATTAGTCGTCGCTGAAGTCCAAGCCGCAAGACAACAAGTAGCTTCTCTTAGCACTCAACTAAGAGAAATTGAAGGCACAATAGTTGCTGTGAAAAATCAACCGGAAGGAATGTCTTTGCATCGCCAAATGGGAACTATCTTAGTTGAGGTTGAGGATAGAGATAAATTAATCTCAGATTTAGAAAGTGCTCTGGAACAACTCAACACTGCTCTAATCTCAATCAAACAAAAAGAACAACAATTGGTTGCAACCTATGATGAATTGAAAAAATCGATTGAGGGATAGATTTGGAAAATCTCCACAATTGGATTAACGACAGAGTCAACAATGGACCTGTTGCAATCGTCACTGGTCGTAATGGCGACATGGATACAGTTGGTTCTGCAATTGCGTTATCCACAACTAGGCCTGAATTATTGGCATGTGGGTTGCATTTAGGAAAATTAGCAAAAAGAGTGTGTAATGAATTAAGGGCACCGTTCAAGATTATTGCAGAAAACAGTCAATGGCCAAATAAATTGGCGGGAGTCATATTCGTTGATGCAGCATCTCTCGAACAGACTGGGATTAAGATTCCACATGAAACACCATATTGTGTAATTGACCATCATGCAACTTCGGATTGGATATTTAGCGACCGTGATTTGGAATTCAGGACCAATGCAAGGTCGACAACACAGATCATTTTCCAATACTTAGAAAAATACTATCCAAATTCTCTTACCGATGAAGTAAGGAAACTCTTACTCGCAGGGCTAATCACTGACACAGGTAGATTTCAGCATGCTGATGAGCATGCTTTAGAGATTGCTTCCCGAATAGTTTCAGGTGGTGACTTTGAATATCAAGAGTTCGTAGAAAACCTGCAGAATGAGAAGGTATCACCAAGTGATAGGGGCGCAATAATTAAGGCACTTAATAATTGCAAATCGATAGATGTTGGAGATTGGAATTTGGTTCTTACAAACGGTGGTATTCAGGAAGGGAAAATTGCATCTCTCCTACTACAAACCGGTGGTGATGTATCTCTGGTTTGTCGCTCTAGAAATGGCAAATCTAGACTTACTGCAAGGGCGAATAGAAACTCAACAAAGCAAGGTGTCCACCTTGGTAATTTAATGAAACAGTTATCCATCCAAATTGGTGGAGAAGGTGGTGGACATGATGGTGCAGCTGGATGGTCCGGAGATGCGGACCCAATATCTGCAGAATCGGGCTTTATCAATTTATTAGCAGGGATAAGGAGGAGTAAAAAATGAATCCAGAAGAGATTATAATTGCTTTTGAGAATGGCGATAGAGAACTCGAACCAATGTTGGAAAAAATGGGTTGGAGCAGTTGGCTTGGTGTCGCAGAATTAGGCGTCGTAATGGGCAGTGAGATTGTTGATTATTTAGACGATAAATTAACTCCTGCAGAGAAGGAAGTACTTGATCTAGTAAGATCAAGAATTGCTGGAAATATATCACTTGAAGCCATCGAAACAGCGCTCAAGGTAGCCCGTAATCCAGAAACAAGAGATTTGTCCCTGGAGGGTAGATTGAGGATGGAAAGAGGATTAGTGCATTTTGAGAACGGTGATATAGAATCTGCAAGGGACGATTTAACTTGGGCGGAAACTAGGCTAAAATCCGTTTCAAAAGCAAGTAGGGACCATGATATTTCGATGCTAAATAAAGCGGCATTCCACCTTTCTATAGATGAGCCAATGATGGCATTACATGTTCATGGAGAGATTTCACGTAACTCCGGCCATGCCCATGAAACTATAGCAATTTCTCGCATTCAAGCAGCAAGAATTCACATGGCCTTCGGCCAATTCTTTGATGCAGCAAGATGTGCTTTCAATTCACATGCACATGCTATTATTTC
>JAYPOA010000116.1:0-3927 GCA_038130705.1 Methanobacteriota archaeon
CAGACCCAGAAGGTAATGGTACAATTTCGATTCACTATGGTTCATCAGCGGGAGTGGCCGAGTTCCCTGACAAAGTATTGGTTGGCCAATATTCCAATTCAGGCCTAGGAACAGGATTAGCCGCTGGAGACTTCAACTGTGATGGTATAGACGATTTAGCATCAAGCGAGCCAGGAAAATCAGCCAACAACTCAGGCCATGTTGCGATTAGACTAGGTTCATCAAGTGGCGTAGAAACAACGGAATGGTGGTCTATTAACGGGTCCCAGGATAACGACAGTCTTGGTTGGTCTCTAACATCTCTGGGTGATGTAGAATCAGATGGTTGTGTAGACCTTGCCATAGTTTCATCCAGAGTTATTTACACTCACCCTACAACATCCTCTCTTTCCCAAACAGGTTTAGTTATGATTTTCAAAGGAAATAGCACTGCTATGGTCCACTCTTCCAACTTAACACAATCAGATTATGGGCCAATGTTTGGCCGCCAAATTGCAGCAGGAGGTGACATCAATGGAGACGGGTATCTTGACATTGCTATTTCCAACACTGGGACAGAATCTACTCCGACTGGTTATTCAAGCGTTGAATTCTTCCACGGAGATGCAAGTGGAATCAATACTTCTGTTGTCAATACCCATTCAGTAGCTACTCAAGGTAGGTTATATGGCGTATCGATGGCGTTTGTCGGCGACATTCAGGGCGATGGATATGATGATATTGTAGTGAGTGAATTGTTTGCAGACACAGGCCTTTACCATTCAGGCAAAGTCCACATGTGGTCTGGTTCAGTAACTGGAGCCGCAACAAGCTGGTCGACTAAAGGAACATTCTCAAACGCGTTATTGGGTGCGAATATTGCTCCTGCTGGAGACATTAATGAGGACGGATACGATGACTTCATGCTGGTCTCTCCAACAAGTACTAAAGCAGGAAAGATCGATTTATATCTCGGTTCGAGTAATGGGCCAAGAACCGATGTACAAGTTGTGGCTCAGGGTCTAGCACAACAATATGTGGGTATCAACATTCTTTCAGGAATCGATGTAGATGGAGACGGAATGGATGAAATTATGTACTCATCAAGAGATCTGAATCAAGGTCAAGATTACGCACCTATTCTAACGTTCATTTCTGAGCGAGATTGGGAATTCGTAGTCTTCGAATTTGAACAACCAATCGATGAATTAGAATTATTCACACCATTGAGAGGCTCTCCTTCAATCATGACCATACTCGATGATAAATCATTATCAATCACCGAATTCACTTTGGACGGCACTCCATCAGGTAGGTGGGATGCCAGAAACCTTGGAATTGTTGGCGATGCTTCATTCGGAATTTCGAATTCAGGCAATGCAAAGATAATGCTACATTCCTCAAATGAAATCAAGACGCTTACTACTTTGAGCCATACTGGTGTTGATTACTCTCTGAATACGGGAACCGGCTTAGGGAAAAATATGGGTACTGCTATCGACTCTGATGGCTATCTGAGATTTGGCCATTATTCACAATCATTCTCGACAATTTTCTACACGGATGAAGTTTCTAACGGATTTTCCACAACAACAACAATCGTGTCTTCAGTCACGGTAAGCCACCCAATTGACTTGTTTGTGGATTCCAATGATGATTCAAGACTGGTATATGTCGAAGATACTGGTGAAGTACATTTAATGACGCATACAAATTCTTGGGCAGATTTAGTGATAACAAACAATAGCATAGGAGAAGATTTCGATAGTATTTGGACAAGTGATGACCATTTGATTTATGCGCAGATTGCAATGGTTGATGGATTTAAGACACTTCAAGTAGTTCAGTACAATTCCACAAATACTACTCATTCAAACATTACAACAGCGAATTCGACCTCTGAATTCTCCATCTCGGTAATCAATGATAAAATCGCAGTTTCTCTAATCGATGGAGGCTTATTAAAAATATTCGAATCGAACATTAGTGACGGAAATTTCTCAGAAGTTGCCAGTTCATGGATGTTAGGGGCAACGTCCAACTTCACTCTTGAAATGCATGAACAAGTTGTAATGTTCGACGCAGATAACATGATTCAAGGTTTCATGATTAGGAATTCAACCGGTTCATGGAATCTGAAATCATCTACCATACCAGACACTAATTCTTCGACTGATTTCATGATAGACGGCGATAGGTGGCATGCCACGACCACAAATGAAAACAACAACATGGTTTGGACAACAGGCGTAGTAAGCGACCTCCAGAGTCCAATAACCTCTACGATATTCCCTGCTGTAATTACAACAGAACCGGTACCTATTGAGATGACTGAAGATAGAGTAATGTTATCTTATTCACACTCTCCATCAAACGGATTCCTAACCATGAGAATTATTCCTGACCAGGACGGGGATTTGATTCCAGACATTCATGATGATTTACCTGATATTCCAAATCAATGGGAAGATTCAGACCTTGATGGATACGGCGACAATGCCGATGGGGCATTAGCAGATGATTGTGTATCTACATTAGGTACCTCTTCCCTTGGAGAACTGGGTTGTGGAGACTTCGATTTGGACGGTTGGTCTAATGCTGTTGATGATTGTTCAAATGATAGAGGCACATCTTGGTGGGGTCGAATTGGTTGTGATGATATCGACCAAGATGGTTGGGCTGACAATGACGTATCCTTTGTGGGAGGAGATAGATTCCCACAAAACTGGAAACAGGCAATCGATTCCGATGGAGATGAAATCGGAGATAACCACGGTCCGGATTGTTGTGAAACAGACCTCGAAACCTCAGGACTTTCGATTATGCCCGACGAATTCCCATACAACCACAAGCAGTGGGAAGATAAAGATAAAGATGGATATGGCGACAATGATTCAGACTTAGAATTCGGTGACAAGTGCTGGTGGATTCAAGGATTTTCTTGGAGAGACAGGCTTGGTTGTGTCGATACCGATGGAGATGGAGCCTCAGACCCGTCTGACTTTGGCACATTTAGAGAATGGACAGAAGAAGATGGAGCTGACTGGTGGCCGAACGACCCTACACAGTGGGCTGATTCAGACCTTGATGGCTATGGGGACAATTCTTCGGACAACGCTACTTTACCCGACAAATTCCCAACAAACCCGTCTGCAGCCAACGATACAGACAATGATGGATATCCTGATGACTGGACCTCGTTAGAAAACGGCTCAAATAGAGCTGGACTTTATCTCGATAATTGTCCAAATATTGCAGGAAACTCAACTTCGGCATTAGATGGCTCTGGAAATTTCACAGCATATTATGGATGTATAGATACCGATGGGGATGGTCGTGAAGATGGTTCAGACGCCTTCCCCCTAGACTCTACTCAAGTTGACGATACTGATGGTGATGGCTGGGGCGATAATCAAAATGGTAACAATCCAGATGCATGTCCTTACGATTTCGGAGTTGTCAATGGAACAAAACCTAACGGTGACCCCGGTGTTGGCTGTCCAATTATTGGCGAAGAAGAAGACGAAGATAACGACGGTGTACCGGATGATTTCGATGATTGTGCTGATACAGAATTAGGCCACTCAGTAGACGAAATTGGATGTTCTGAATATCAGAAAGATGACGACTCAGATTCCATTTCAAACGCTGAAGACTCTTGTCCAAACACTCCAATTTCGGAACTTGCTGATGAAATCGGTTGTTCAGAATCCCAAAGAGAGGTCGATTCCGATGAAGATGGCATCAACGATCCTTATGATTCATGCCCAGGAACGGATCCTGGTTTGATGATAGACGGCAACGGTTGTGCTCCAAATCAGTTAGACGGAGACAACGATGGGGTAACCGATAATCTAGACCTGTGCCCAGATACAGAAGCCGGATTACCAGTATTAGCTGATGGTTGCTTGGATGAAAGCGCATTATTGCAAGACCTCGACGGAGATG
>JAYPOA010000117.1:0-3895 GCA_038130705.1 Methanobacteriota archaeon
AACGAATCTTGTGTAAGAGAAATAGATTACCAGCCTCAGGAAATGGAATTTCCATTAATCGATGAATCTGCAGCTGGACTGTACATTATGGTAGGTTGGGGCATGATTGGTCTTTCATTGATCGCATCCGGATTTACATTCTACGGCTTAAAGAATAAATCAAGAGGGATGATCCAAACCGCTTGTGTCTTGGTCTTTTTCACCGGAGGCCATTATTACAGTGCTTGTTTCTTTTCAGTAATGGCATTCGCACTAACTTTCGCAGTTCCAAAAAACACAGTTATTATTGATGCTTAGGGGCGACATACTATTCACCTGAGTACTACACGGTCAATCATGGACTTAACCCAATCGACTTGGATGATTCGAGAATTGGGTCAGCCTGTTAGTGCTTTACACATTGGAGATGATTATTCAATCACAGCAGGTGGCTGGGATGGAAAATTATCTCACTGGGATTCAGAAGGTAAACATATTTGGTCAGTAGATTGCATGGATAGAATCGAATCCATTTTGCAGGTTAATGCATCTTTCATTGTTACATCTGGCTTACACATAGTATGTATCGAGAACGGCGAACAAATATGGTCTAATGCTTTGGAAGGTTCAGCAGATTTGATAGCATTTCATTCAGGAAATATAGTTGCTACCTCCAGTGTTTATGATATTGAGCATGGCGATTTTATGGAGGGGGCGATCTGGACATTTTCTCTATCCGGAGATCTAGAAGCTGTAGATAGGATTGATGAGAAGCCCTGGTTTTTATCTGCAAGAGAGGATTTGGTCATTGGTTTGGGTAGGCCACGGTGTGGAGTATTGTTGGATGGAGAGCACGCAAGTCTTGGAATAGACTCACCAATCACCTGTGGATTAGAACTCGATAACATTGTATTTCTTGGGCATGCAAACGGCGTGATATGCGACTCGACGGGTAATGAGATATCTCGAGATGAAAATGGAATTGAATCCATAATCTCCTACGAAGATGGCTTTGTTACGGCTCTCGAAAATGGAAATTTAATCTTCAGAAGGATGGATAAGAAAGTTGAATGGTCTGTAAAAAAGGACCAAATTACAACTCAAACCTCAGCCTTCTCATATCATTGGGCGGGTAATTGGAATGGTTTGGAAGGATTAATCGAAGTAAGAGACATATCTGGTGAATTAATCGTATCATCTTCAGTGTCAAGGCCAAGAGTTTCTACCAGCTGGCAAAATCGCGTAGGTTTTGGTTTGGATGATGGTAAAATCATGGTCTGGGAAAAGGACCTTTTTGAGAGGAGAAAGGGACAAGAATTTTCCGTCCAAAACGAACAAAAATCAGCACTTGCTGAGAGACTAAGATCGTTAAGAAAATAGTGTTATTTTTTGAGTATTTTCTCCACCGGACACAGTGGAAAATATCCTCGCAAACCCCCATTTCGTATGGAAAAACCGCATATTTTCCGAAAAGTTTATTTGCCTCCTCCCCACAATGGAAAATTGCCGCTCCAAAAGAGTGGTGGAGGAGGGCGTCAAAACCCGACTCTGGGACCCTGCCAACCGGCCTGCTCAAACCGAGCAAAGTGTTGGTCACAAACTCTGGAGACAGAGGATGTGAGATGGGCTTGAAGATCTGCCTTTACGGAGGCAGAAGTTCACCCATCCGTAGGAAGATTAGAAGCTTCGGCAGATAATCACACGATTTCGCAAGAAATCGTGACAGGGAGGGCACGACCATGGTTGTGTGGTACCAAGCCTACGCATTTCGCCGGGAGGAGTAGCAGTAACAGTTCTTCGGGACAACCTCTGCTACAACAAACGGCATTAGGCTATGATACTTCGGTATCACAGCCATCGAGGAACCGAACCAGGTAAACGCTTCGGCGGAGACCAGGAAACGACCTCAACGGACGGAAACCGCGCCACCCCTTCTTCGGAAGGAGGTGGAAACGGACCTCCATCGCTGAAGACGAAAAGCCCTGAGCTTTGAATCAGAAGCAAAAGCGACTTGTCGACTTCGGTTGATGAGAAGCCAAACCCGGCTGTTGAGGAGAAGGTCTTCTTGCAAAAGAAGATCAACGAACCAAAAGGCGTTCTTCGGAATGCTTTGAGGAGACGGCGACTCAGCAGTCACCAGCGGAGGCTGGCAGGGGGGCGGATATCCCACCCGGATGAAACCCCCCTGCCAGTTCTCCCATCCTGCTATCACAGGTAAATGTGTGCCAGTTCGTTTCGTTTATGATATTTGAGGGTGTTTTCACTCCGTTCACCACGTTTTTGACGTGTTTTAATTTGGACCAATCATATCTTCGGGCCTTACCCATTTATCGAATTCTTCATTCGTAAGATATCCAAGACCGATAGCCGCTTCTCGCAGAGTAATTCCATCCTGGTGTGCCTTTTTTGCGATCTTTGCCGCTTTATCATAACCTATGTGGTTGTTCAATGCGGTAACTAGCATTAGTGAGTTTTCAAGATGGTTTCCAATTATGTCCGTATTTGGCTCGATTCCTACTACGCATTTTTCCGTGAATGCGCGCATTGAGTCAGACAATATTCTACAACTGTGTAAGAAATTATGAATCATCATAGGCTTGAACACGTTTAATTCAAAATTCCCCTGGCTTCCTCCAATCGTTATTGCTGTATGGTTCCCTATCACTTGACAACAAACCATTGTCATTGCTTCTGATTGAGTGGGATTTACTTTTCCTGGCATTATTGATGACCCTGGTTCATTCTCTGGCAACGCCAATTCACCCAAGCCACATCTCGGTCCAGAACCGAGCCATCGAACATCGTTTGCAATTTTCATTAGCGAGGCTGCAAGAGTATTGAGTGCGCCACTGGCCGCAACAATAGCATCGTGTGCTGCAAGTTGTGCAAATTTGTTAGGAGCTGAAACAAAGGGAAGATTTGTTTTGAGCGCGATCGCTGAAGCTACTCTGTTTGCAAATTCTGGGTGGGTGTTTAATCCAGTACCGACCGCAGTCCCACCTAATGCAAGCTCGTATAAATCCTCTAGAGCGAATTCAATTCTTTTGATATCAGAATCCAACTGCGAAACCCACCCACTTGCCTCTTGACCAAGAGTTAGAGGAACCGCATCCATCAAATGGGTTCTTCCAATTTTTACTATATCTTTCCAGTCTTCTGATTTTTGTTCTAACGCATCTCTTAGCATTTTTAGATTCGGTAAAACATCGTGAACTATGGATTCAGCGGCTGAAATATGCATTGCAGTTGGAAAGGTGTCATTTGATGACTGTGCTCTGTTGACGTGGTCATTAGGATGAACAGGGTCTTTAGAGCCCAAAACTCCTCCCGCCATTTCAATAGCTCGATTCGCTATGACTTCGTTAGTATTCATGTTTGACTGGGTCCCAGAGCCAGTTTGCCAAACCCTGAGCGGGAAATGATCATCTAAATCACCTCTGATAACATCTTCAGCAGCTGCTATTATCCGCTTTGATATTTTTTTCTCCAGTTGGCCAAGGTCTGAATTTACTTTAGCAGCAGCCTGTTTTAGTATGCCAAAGGAGCGAATAACGCGCCTAGGCATTTTATCATCTCCAATATCGAAATTTATCAGAGACCTAGCCGTTTGACAACCGTAATACATATCGGCAGGAACTTCAAGCTCTCCCATGGTATCAGTTTCAATTCGAAACCCTTCTTTCCTTAACTTTGAACTGTCTGTGGCCGCCAACCTTTTGTTTACAGCCTCTACAATCCACTGGCTTCTGTTTTCAGCAATGCTTTCAATTTCGTCCATTTTTTCTAGCAATTCTGAAGGGAACGAGACACTAACAATTCGCGCGTCATGAGTCCTAGGTCTACCTTTTGTTGGCACATTTGCCCCTTTAATAGATAATTAATAAATTTATTTTATATTTAATTAATTAATTTCTTA
>JAYPOA010000118.1:0-3870 GCA_038130705.1 Methanobacteriota archaeon
CATTATTTTGTTACTGACTTCAACACTACTTGATTGGACAGCTGGAAAGCGGATACATGAGTCGGAAGATCAGAAAACTCGCAAGCGTTGGCTAATTGGTTCTCTGACAATAAATCTCGGAATTCTTGCAATTTTCAAATACCTCGATTTCATAATTGAGTCGTGGAATTGGGCCTCTTTACGAATAGCAGAATCTCCTCCTATCGACACACTAGGGATACTGTTACCGGTTGGGATATCGTTCTATACCTTCCAAACAATGTCATACACAATTGACATCTATCGGAAGAAAAACAAGCCATATGAAGATCTGTTATCATTTGCTTGTTATGCAGCGTTTTTCCCTCAACTTGTAGCAGGTCCAATTGTGAGGTCTGAACATTTCAAGAAAGAAATTGAAAACTCATTAAATCCAAATCCTACATATTTCAGATTAGGACTGACTCTAATTGCCTATGGTATTGCGAAAAAATTGGTAATTGCAGACAATGTTGCAATTCATGTGAATGAAATATTTGTCGAAGGTGCCACTCTAGACAACATAGGTTTAGTTTGGTGGGGAGCTGTAGCATTTGGAATTCAAATATATTGCGATTTTTCTGCATATACAGATATTGCAATTGGCTCTGCTCTTCTTTTTGGAATTAGATTGCCAGAAAACTTCGATTCTCCTTACGCAGCCAAATCCCCTCAGGATTTCTGGCGACGTTGGCATATCTCCCTATCTACTTGGCTGAGAGACTATCTTTACATTCCTTTGGGGGGGAGCCGAAACGGCCCTAGAGTTATGTTGTTTGCTTTGATGATGACTATGCTGTTAGGAGGTTTATGGCACGGAGCATCTTGGAACTTTGTATTGTGGGGCTTTATTCATGGTCTGTTATTGATTGCCCACAGGATTATTTCAAAAGCTAGTTTGATTAAGAAATCATTCGATATTGCTCCGAAAATTTCTGCAGTCACTGGATGGATTGTAACACAATACTTCGTCTTCATGACTTGGTTGATATTCAGAGTAGAAGATACTGCAATTCTTATTCCTTCACTCAAGACGTTCATGGGAATCAACGCAAGATGGGATACCAATGAGATGATTGAATCTCTTCCAGAAATAAAATACCTTACAATTGGAATTGGAATATTATTTTTCATCTGTCACTTCATAAGTTGGAAGGTGGGGGGACTAAAGCATTGGGTTTCAAAACAAAATTCGGTAGTTTGGGGATTGTTAATCGGAACAATGCTAACATTGGCATTCATGCTTCGTCCAGCAGAAACTGTCGATTTCATTTACTTTAGATTCTGATTACTGATTTACAATGGTCTAAATTGAAGATTTTCTCTCCGGCTTACGGAACTACTGAAAACTGATAACTCCACGGATATGACATGACTTCTTCTGAGGCTCTTGAGGTTATACACCCAGAACCCTCACTTTTCGGAAGTCCAATCCGGTTCATTCAGAATGTCAAGAGTAACAAAAATCTGATTTTCAATTTCATCCGCAGGGATGTCAGAATAAAATACAGAAATTCCATTCTGGGCTATATTTGGACAGTACTACAACCATTATTGTTAGCCGGGGTGTATTACTTTGTATTCACAATTATAGCAAGTAAAACCGAAGAACTGTATCCTATTTGGGTATTGATTGGTGTAATCACTTGGCAATTTTTTTCACGTTCACTAAATGGTTCAATAACCTCAATTTCGAGAAATTCTGGAATGATAAAATTGATCTATTTCCCTAGAGAGATTTTTGCAATCACCACAGTGGGGTCCAATTTAGTTACTACTGCAATGAGTTTACTTGTTGTAATTCCATTCATTCTATATTACGAATTATCTTTTGGTATTCACTTTTTGTATCTGGCTGCCGGGTTGTTAATATCAGCAGTACTAGCCTTGGGTCTAGGACTTATGTTAGCTCCATTGAATGCGGTGCATGGCGATATAGCGCACCTATTCCAATTCATTACAAAGGCTGGGTTCTTTCTTTCACCAGTGATGTGGACTTTGAGAATGATTCCAGAGGGGAGAGGCGGTCTTGCAGACTATGTATTCCTAAATCCGATGGTTGTTCCTTTGGAAATGATGCGCTGTGGTTTAGATGGAACAGACTTAGGAATCACCAATTTCTGGATAGGTTACTCAATAGTTTTCGCTTTAGCGTCATTTTTTATTGGAGCAATCATATTCACTAAAACAGAATCTAAGGCGGTGAAATACATATGACGCTGGTTATCGATGTAGACAAGGTCTCAGTAACCTTTCCACTTTCAAGACCAGGGTTGCAAACCATCAAACGAAAATTTAGGAATATGTTTTCCAAACAGAAACAAAACGCGCCAATCAGAACAGTTCTTGATAATGTATCTTTAGAAATTAAGCAGGGCGAGGTCCTTGGAATAATTGGCAGAAATGGATGTGGGAAAAGCACTTTACTGCGAACCATTTCTGGAATATATCAGCCATCAAAAGGAATTGTTAAATCACGAGGACAATTGTTTTTATTGGCAGGAATTAGAATTGGTTTTACTGGCAATTTGACCGGTCGAGAAAATGCGTACCTGTATGGAAGTATATTGGGGCATTCCAAAGAAAAAATGGATGAATTAATGCCTTCAATCATTGAATTTTCTGAATTAGAAGAATACATAGATATGCCCCTACGAACATATTCTTCTGGAATGACTGCACGTTTAGGATTCTCTGTTGCAACAGCTGTACAGCCAGAAATACTGCTAATCGACGAAGTATTAGCAGTCGGTGACCAAGAATTCAAAGAACGGAGCAAGGAGAGAATCTTAGAGATGGTAGATAATGCTGGAACTGTTGTCATTGTGTCACATAGTTTTGGTTTGTTGAAAAATATTTGCGACCGACTGATTTTACTCGAGGATGGCAAAATCAAAGCATTTGGCGAACCATCACATGTTATTGACGTATATCACGGAAAAGCAGAACCAAGTTCAGTAGTTGAAGAGGAGGAATAGGATGCCTCGCACAATTGCTGAAGAGAATTCCATGCTTGGTGCGTATAACTGGAAGATTTCTAGGGGTGACGAATCTGGAACCAAATTACAAGGATATGTTAAGCCACAGTATACCAAACCTGGGTTGACAATCTCTTTCCATGCTTCAACAGAATTAGATGATTGTCAGTTCTTTTTGCGTATTTATCGCCTAGGGTGGTACCGTGGCGCTGGAGCAAGGCAGGTTCATCGCTCAAAGATTATTTCAGTCGGAAATAATGGTATATGGTCGAAGGATAATGGTTGGCAGCACAATGAGAAGTGTGGAGATGCAATTCTTGGCATGGACTGGCCTAGAGTGTATCAATTATACATCCCAGACGATTGGCTCTCTGGAAGTTACATTGCGAAATTCGAAACCTTAGATGGGCGCTCTTACATTCATCCTTTTTGGGTTTCAACTACCGGACAAACGGAAGCAAAAATTGCTGTACTAGGCGCTGTAATTACTAGCCAAGCTAGGAATTGGTGGGGAGGAGTTAGCGCCACTCAAGTGGTTGGTGGCAAAGCACACATCTCAAAGGATTTGTATTACCCTGTGGGCTCTGAGATTCTTTCTTTTGAACGCCCTTATTTCAATTCAAGAGGGGGGGACGCACTTAGATGGGAATATCCACTTGTTCGTTGGCTTGAAAAAAATCAGCTAGATGTAGCATATCATACAGATTTAGAACTAGAGACCGAGCCTGATTTACTTTCAAATTATACGCATGTGATTACCGCTGGCCCGATGAGATATTGGACAATTAAGACGGAGGAATCTCTACAAAATTATGTTGAACAAGGAGGAAACATTGTCCATTTAGGTTCAGAAGCGGGTCATCACATTGTAGAC
>JAYPOA010000119.1:0-3858 GCA_038130705.1 Methanobacteriota archaeon
TGCAGAATGAATGCTGAAATCTCTTGAGGAGTATATTCAGAATCATCGACATTTACTTTCCAATCTGTTCCCATGTGTCTCTTGACCGAGATCATTGTTCTCTCGGAATTGGTAACAGCCTGTCGCTTTGCAGTCACTCCTACCAATCTTTCTGACCCATCCTTGGTAAACGCTACTACCGAAGGTGTAGTTCTAGCACCTTCTGCATTTGCAATAACGATAGGTTCACCGTTTTCGATAGTCGCTACACAAGAATTAGTTGTTCCAAGGTCTATTCCAATTACTGTTGTTTTTCCCATTTCTTCACTTCCATTTGTTTCCCAATTCAGAGGATTGGGATGCCTCCGTCGTCTTCATCATCATCGTCGTCTTTTGAAAAATCAACACTGACGTCTGATGGTGTTGGACTAAAATCGTCTTCTAAATCCTCATCGATTTCATCGGTTTCTGTTTCTAAAGCAGAGCCCTGAGGAGATAGTTTGAGAGTTATATCAAGTATGCCGTTATTGAGGGACCAGTCTACTACGTCATCACACTGGTGAGGTAATTCAATCTGAGCCAAGGGCGGTTCAGCGGGGTCGGATAGTACGTGGATTAATTCTCCACCGCTTGACAAGGCGACCTCGATTTCTTCTATGTCCGGCCTGGTGCTAAAATCAACGGTAATCGACATATTCCAACCAGATAAGTACACGTCATCCGCTGGAAGTTTCATGACACCACTTTCAGGCTCTACATCCTCAATATCGACCTGAGCAGGTGCGGCGTCTACCTTAACATCCATTCCGAGATTTGACAACATATCTTCCATTGACATTCCAGATTGGAATAATTTGCTGAGATTTGAAAAATCGAAATTAAAATTTACGTCACCTTTTGCGAGTTTTTCAGCGTCAAATCCCATTGAATCGAACTGGTCTCTGAACTGCTCCATCAGCTTCCTTAATTGAGCAATATCGACGGACATACCCATGTTTTTGAACATCTCAGCCATCTGTTTTAGCATCTTTTCTTCCCAATCTTCGGTCACTTTCTCACCCCACTACTTAACCATCGGTTGTATAGTCGGAGTAGCCCCCCATATATGAACTCAACGGAGTGCGTGTTTCAAGAGGTTTCAAGACACAAAAGTAGTCGCAGGCTTGATGGCGGAGGAGACAATTCTTGAGTCCACTGAAAGAACCAGTGGTCGCGATGCATTGCGAAAGAATGTTCAAGCCGCTATTGCTCTATCTGGCGCTGTCAGGTCAACACTTGGTCCGAAAGGACTGGACAAGTTACTGGTTGACGATACAGGAGGAACTCTCGTAACGAACGATGGAGTTACCGTTCTTGAAACTGCGAGGGTTGAGCATCCAGTAGCTAAGATGATCATCAGCGCTTCTTCAACTCAGGATAAGGTTGCGAGAGATGGAACGACCTCAACCGTGGTCATCTGTGCTGAAATGCTTAGAAATGCTTGGTATTTGGTTGGACAAGGAGTCCATCCAGCCACTATTTCACGTGGATATGCACAGGCCGAACAACTTGCGTTAGGCTATTTGGATGAGATATCGATAACTGCAGACAAAGACCAGATTCTATCTGCGGTCGAAACATCATTGTCAGGAAAATTAGACAAGGCTATGGAAAAGCATCTGTCGAAATTATCGGTTGCTGCAAGTGAAATTATTTTCTTGGACGGGCGAGCTGACGCTACCACGGTCAAAATCATCAAACAAACCGGTGGTAACATGGCTGAATCGAAAGTCATCAAGGGCCTCGCCTTAGCCAAAACCAGAATTCATCCAGAAATGAAGGAGCGTGGAGGTCCTGGAAAGATTCTCCTCATCGATGGTGGATTAGAGAAGAGACAGCCAAAACTCGATGCCAAATTCAACATCACTTCTGCTGGAATGATGGATGCCTTCAGAAAGGCTGAATCAAAAGAGTTGATTGACCAAGTGAAAAATATTATCGAAATAGGTTGTGACCTACTTGTTTGCAAAGAAGGTGTAGATGATGAAGCAAGACAGTTACTTGCAAATGAAGGAATTCTCACTTATCGTCGCGTAGAAAGAAAGGACTTAGACCTCCTCGCAAGGTCTTGTAATGCAAATCTTGTGATAGACGCCAAAAAGGCTACAGCTAAAGATTTAGGTGAATTTGAAAGCACTAGAGAAGAGCTCAATGGAGGAGTAAACCACTGGATTTTAAATGCCGAAATAGGCGGTGCTACCTTAATTGCAAAGGGTAGTACAAGCGACATTGTAAACGAGGTTGAAAGGTGCTTCGATGACGGGTTGGGAGTAGCTTGTCAACTGCTTGAGAATCCGGTGTTATTACCCGGAGCAGGAGCCACTCAGTCTGCGATTGCGAGAAGGCTCAGAAGAGATGCTGAAGCAGTGTCTGGCCGTGAGCAATTAGCGATTGAAGCGTGGGCTGATGCCCTTGAATCCATCCCGAGATTCCTTGCTTCTAACTCTGGCTTCGATGGAATCGATTCAATTCTGAAATTAACCTCCGCCCAAAATCAAGAAGGTGACACATATGGTCTAAACCTCACAACAGGTGATGCTGAATGTTCTGTAAAGAGAGGGGTTTTGGAGCCGTTGGCTATAACGAAACAGTCGATTTCGGGCGCCACTGAAGCCGCAATAAGCGTGCTAAGGATC
The DNA here is from genome assembly GCA_038130705.1 of Methanobacteriota archaeon. Taxonomy (GTDB): domain Archaea; phylum Thermoplasmatota; class Poseidoniia; order Poseidoniales; family Poseidoniaceae; genus MGIIa-K1. The sequence continues at coordinate 2,655 of JAYPOA010000119.1, forward strand.
GATGATATCTTGTGGGCTCAAATGGAGCCTGAGATACCGGATGATATACAACAGCAGATTCAAGGCTTTGGGGCCGAATAAGGATACTCTCAATAACGGTCGAGCCGTAGCGGTCTTATGTCCGATATTCCTACAACAATGTTAGGATGGACAAAAACCAAAGACGAGGAAAACGGATTCGAACTAATCGAGCACAGCGTCCCCTCACCACAGAATGGTGAATTACTCGTTAAGACCGCTTCAACTAGCATTTGTGGTACTGATTTGCACATTTGGAAGTGGGATGAATGGAGTAGGAGTGAGGTCCCCCTGGGCACTATCACCGGTCACGAAACTTGCGGGACGGTTGTCGCAGTTGGTGAGGGCGTTACTTCTCACAAAGTTGGTGACCAGGTTGCGGTGGAGTGTCATCTTGCATGCTGGAACTGCCCCCGATGCGATGAAGGAAATGCCCACATCTGTGAGAATGGTTCTATTTTCGGAGTCCACTCCAACGGTGCATTCGCACCATACTTTACAATTCCAGCAAATAACGCTCGAAAATCTCCCGACGGATTATCAGAAGGGCATGCATCAATCCAGGACCCGCTTGGTAATGCAATTCACACTCTTACTGGAGGGCCTGTTGAAGGAGCTACTGTGGCTATTCACGGGCTTGGACCAATCGGCCTTTTCGCAGTTAATGCAGCAAAGGCAATGGGTGCCTCGAAAGTAATTGCAATAGATTGGGCTAACCAATACAGAATGGATATTGCAAGAGGATTGGGCGCTGACCTCGTACTTGGAGAAGGTGATGATATCATCGATGAAATTCTAAATGCTACTGACGGCCGTGGTGTCGACAATTCTTGTGAATTTTCAGGCTCTGAAACTGCATTATCGAATGCTATTAAATCAACCCGCATGGGAGGATATCTGAACGTTTTATCGGTATATGGAAAGGAGAATACACCGGTTCCGATGAATGAAATAGTATTCCGTTATCTCCATCTCAAAGGTATAAACGGTAGGAAAATGTGGTCCACTTGGGAAACAATGCACGAATTATTGGCCTCCGGCGCGATAGATGTTGACGCAGTGGTAACTCACAGATTAGGAATTAATGACTTCCAGGAAGGAATAGAATTGACTCGCAGTGGCCTTTGTGGAAAAGTAATTTTAGATTTTTAAGACCGATTTCTAACTTTCCGGTTCAATGCCAATG
>JAYPOA010000120.1:0-3800 GCA_038130705.1 Methanobacteriota archaeon
TTTTTCGAGCAAGGTCTGAAGCAGTTCTTCGAATATTTGCCTGTCTTCTCTGAAGGGTTTGTAATTTCAAGGAAGGGCCTATCGTTTTGTATAATTCGTGAATTTCTAATTCTATGGTGTCCAATAGTTGCCCGACTTTTTCCCAGAAATCTCTTCGAGGAAGGGGTACTGGAACACTTCTCGTTGCTTGTTGTCTAAGTGTTGAGAATAATTGCTCTTCAACTTCACGAGCCTGAGCGATGTTGAGAGTTACTCGCTCGGGCATATGACAGGGGTGGAACAGGTCGCCTATCAACCCTTCAATCAATTTTATACACAGCAAAAACGAAGTTTGAAACCTGTTGAAGATGAGTAAGGACGGGGTCGAGGTATGAGGTCTGCTATCGTCATGACTTTGCTAATGCTTCTGACGCCATGGGCATCAGCTGACATTTCTCAATGGCAAGGCCCTAATATTTCTCCAAATGAATATTCTAACAATCCTTCCAATACAACCTATGAAGGTTTCAAATTGCTCACGAATACAACGATTACAGATTCTGAATTTGAGATCAAACCCATTTGGACTCAATCTGAAAGCAATGGAACATACTGGGCAAATGATTCACCAGGTGGGTTTTCTGTAGGGCAAGCAAATGGGACATCTTATCTAACCTCTAATGGAGATCTAACTCTTGCTCCTGTCTCAAGCAATGGTCAAATGACTGATTTCGAATCCTCAACGCCACAAATGGCTAACTGGACAATCTCAGGAGATGAGATTTGGACGCCTGTAAATCTCTCGTTGGTAAATTATGGTCCAAGCACAGCAGTATACGGCGATTATGTAGCAGGCACTAACGGGTCTCTAACCAATGACTCCAAAGGGATAATGCGGTCGAAATTTTGGCCGATACCCGCTGTAGTGAATATCTTCAACCTATCATTCTCAAGATGGAATTCTTTGGATGCGTACGATAGAGGATACGTTCAATATTCGGTAAACGATGGTAATTCATGGAATACCCTAGATAACTTCACGGGGAATTCAAGCGGTTGGGTCGCTGAAAATTATTCGCTCGATAGCCTCGTATCTGGTGCCACTCATATCGGGTTCAGGTTCATCATTGAAACATCGAGCAATTCATCAAACTCTACAGGCTTGTTTTTGGATAATTTCAAAATTTCAAACAAAGGAGAACCAATGAAATCTTGGTTTCACGGAAATCCAACAGGGTCTTATGCCGCAAACGCAGAAGGCTCACTAATCATTCCAGTTGATATGTCAAATCTTACAGGCCCAATGGAACTTGTCTACTGGGCTAATTGGGACATAGAGGGCGATTATTCTGATAATTTAGAAGTTCTGATATCTGTTGATAACAATTCAACCTGGACTACCTTGAGCGCAGCACCCGGTGTACCTGGAACCGGTATCTATACTGCTAATTCGGTATTTTTTGACCAAAGTTACGGATGGAGAGAGATAATGCATTCAGTACACCCCTGGCTGGTTGGTCATCAGAATATATCGAATGCACTCCTGAAATTTAGGGTAAAAACCGATAGCGTAGTCAACAATGGAGGAAGTGCAATCGAGGGTTGGGAGGGAATCATGATTGATGACCTCAGAGTAATATCTGCAATTGGAACAGCAAACATGCAAACTACCTTACTGGATAATTTTACCACTTCGACAAATAGTTGGTTAGTGAATACCTCAAACAAATCAAATCAGTGGCAACATATTTCCTGGGATGGATTCAATAGCGTTTGGTTTGAACAAGACTCGTTTGAAGAGATTCAACTTATGCCAAGCGGATGGAGGGTAGACCACATCAGAGGAACGACTCCTTGGGAGAGAGGACAAATTTCCAACTCCAATGGATTTGGACCTCATGACACTGATTGGCCGAGTGGAATGAACGGAATGGCAATCAACCTAGATGATGAATATGATAACGAAATGTATTCCCATTTGGTATCTCCAATCTATCATATTCCTGTGGGTTCAACAGCTAGACTGACCTTCAGTCACTGGATTTGTACCGAAGCCTCTTGGGAGGGAGGGGCGATTTTCACATCTATTGATGACGGCATAACATGGCAACATTTTGGAGGCAACATTTCTGGATTCTATGATACAGTCTCCCAATTAAACGCAAATTCACCTTTCAACGGTCTCGGAATCTTTGATGGTTCAAACGTCGTAGGTGGATGTGGGAGCCAAAACGATAAGCAGACATTTGACAGAATCAGTGGAGATTTGTCATTCCTTGCAGGTAATGATGTCAGAATAAGATTCTCTTTCTTCACAGATACCTATGTTGAAGAGGATGGGTGGTACATTGATGATGCAGGAATTGAAATTGATAATTTCCAACTTGAAGGCAATTGGACTAGTCCACTCATTTCAGCGGACGAATACGGCTGGGCAAGATTGACATCTATGTATTGGTCTCCTAATGGAACAAACGTTACGGTTGATGTTTTAGACTCAAATGGAACAATCATTTCAGGCTATGAGGAGAGAATTTTACCATTTGATGTAGATATCTCCGCATGGAAATATCCTCAATTAAAGTTCAGGATAAATTATCAAACCAACAATGAAACTGTCACTCCAAGAGTAAGGACGTTGCATCACGGGATGACTGAATATGTGACAAAGGACGTCTTGAGGATAGCTTACGACAACATACCTGAATGGGTGTTCAACTCGTCACTTGCTGACCAAAATGCGACGCCATACAGTATAGAATTTGATAACAAATACTGGATGCCATATGATTCCATAGGTATCGAATGTGAGGGTAACGCTAGCCTTTTCATGAATACAATTCCAAATCGGCTACCTTCCTTGGGCACCAACCCTCCATTAGAGAATAGCAATCCTGTTGAAATTGGGACAAAATCTTGCGGAGAAATTCTAACCAGCCAGTATGGTCCTCAAGTAGCAACAAAATATGGAATAACTCTCAATCCTCAGAATAACTTTGATTGGATAAAAATCGAGCCACGTGGTTTGAATCATCCACTAAACATATCGATAGATCTGGGTCCAGATAACGTAACAGATTGGGCATGGGATGGGCCATTCCACTACACTAATCAAATATCATCTTTGCAAATTGATGGGCAAGAAATAAACGTAGTCGAGAATCGTGGTTTTGATGCCTCATTTTCTTCAAATCTTTCTTTTTCGATATTGCTTCCATCAAGAAACATAGGTACTGCTGAATGGAATTGTGCGAATATAGAATTATGTTACAATGGAGATTTGACTTATGTTTCGAATCAATCAGTTCAACCATCAATATCTGAAACCTATGTCTGGCAAAACCATTCAGGTTTTGACCACCCTATGGTCGAGTATGAGTTTACTTTCGAAGTGAATGAGTCAACATCTTTTGAATTGATATCTTTGAATTACATTTCTGGATTTAACCATACAATATACATCAATTCATCACTCAAAGAGTTGTTTACAGACAATCTCGATACTACATCAAGCCTGTGGCTAAACATTGCTACTGATAGGGCGGGCGTCTCCTTTGATGGAAACATCTTCCACGATAAGTCGATATTTGATACCTGGATATCGACTCCTTCGATTACTTATCGCCCGGGAGTCATTCAAAATGCGGTTTCTTCCCACGAAATTTTATCTGGAACTCCTGCATTGGAAAAAATAGACCTGAAAATATCTACATCTAATAATTTGAATAACGTAATTTCTCACATCACACTCGATCAACTCGATACTGACGGACGATTTATTCAGAATTACGGAGCAGGAATTTTCAAGCTCGATTCATACA
>JAYPOA010000121.1:0-3788 GCA_038130705.1 Methanobacteriota archaeon
TGATAGATTATTCGTGCAGCATATGCACCATATGCTACCAAAACTAGTACAATCAGCAAGAGGAAGCCGACTATTATCAAAGCACCAATAGAGTTGTTGATGTGAATCAAGAAGAGCATTGACCACCATCCTGCCATACCATACATCGAACATACAATCAAGTATTCAGGTAGCATTACAAACAGCCCAGTTGGTCCTCTTGCACTTACAATTGCTCTGAAGTTGTCATCGTCCACTGCTGAATAAATTCCGTGTACTACGAGTAATACATTCAAGTGAACAAAGTTGACTATGACTATGATTCCTCCAAAAATCATCGCCCACCATTCCAAGCTGGAATATGGGGTTGATTCCCAATACAGATTCCTTGACTCACCTGTAAGTAATCCAAACAGCAATGACGCATTCATCGCTAAAACCAGTGCGGCTGCGATTGTGTGGACACCCCATACATCCTTGTAACTGTCTTTGAGATCTTTTCCAGTAGAGTATGCCTCATTGTAGGCATCTTTCCACATTCTCCTGTGATCTACAGGATACAGCCATTCGATTATAGGGACCAATTTGAAAAAATTACGAATCGGCTTTTTGGTTTCAGGAGAATAGCGCGAATCCTCCTCGGCCATGGTTGTTGACAATCAATCAACTTCTCAAGGATTTTGTCTAAAGTTTACTATCAAATCCAGACATCGTTATCCGCGGTTAATTCACTGTCTGATTCGCCAGTATTTACTACACCTTTCGGCTCAACGAGCATTACTTTGCACTCGTTTTCAGCATACGGTTTGTGTTGAACGCCTTTGGGAACAACATACATTTCGCCCTCGTTCAGTTCAACGGTTTCCTCGTCAAATTCTATTTTCATTGAGCCTTCTATTACGATGAAAACTTCATCTGTGTCAGAGTGATTATGCCAAACGAACTCGCCCTGAATTTTTACTAACTTGAATTGGTAATCATTCATTTCAGCGATTACTTTTGGAGTCCAATGCTCACTAAATTTTGCAAGCTTTTCTTGGAAATTTATCTTACCCATTTACTCACCATCACGGTTCAGTTGTCGGGTCCCAGCCAGAAATATATCCACATTCTAATGCCTTAATCGCTTCCATTTCTGAAGAAATATCTACATCAAGCGATGCTAGATTTTCTTTGATTCGCTCTGGATTGCTCGACTTTGGAATTGTAATACATCCTGAATCATAACAGAACTTGATTGCAACTTGGGCTGGAGTGCAACCCAACTTTGCTGCGATTGCGGATAATTCTGGGTCGTCGACTTTGTGACCGCGCGCCAACGGAGAATATGCCATTATTTTGGCTCCAACATCTTCTGTTGCTGCAACCAAGTGCGGTCTTTGTAGCCACGGATTGAATTCAACCTGATTTACTGAAGGCAGGTATGTAGCATATTCTTTCATTGCCTCCAAGTGTGCAACACCATAATTTGAGACACCGATAGATTTGACCCAGCCTTGCTCTAAGCAATACTCCATTCCTTTCCAAACTGGAATTCTGTGCTCTGGATCTTCAGGTGGTGCGTGAACAAGGTAAAGATCGATATAATCGGTGTCAAGAAGTTCGAGCGACTTCTTGCAATGTTCAATTGTGTCTTCATACCCTGTAGCATGTGTTCTTCGAAGTTTAGTTGTAATGAATACCGATTCTCGGTCTACTCCCGCAGATTTGAGTGCTTGACCAACTTCATGTTCGTTATTGTAAGCACGTGCGGTATCGATATGGGTATACCCACAATCGAGAGCCGTTAATACCGAATTTTTGCATTCTCCTTCCTCGGACATTAAGAATACTCCTAAGCCGAATTGTGGTATTTCGTGGGCGTAAGCATCGCCTTCTGAAGTCTTGTGACTAATACGCATAGTAGGCGGATAGGTGGCGACTTGATGAATGCTACGACCCAAGAATTCAATCTTTAGACCAGGTTTTTCTCATAGCGAGACCTGCTGTTTCTCCAGCTTCCATGGCTTCCAAATTATGTTCCTCCATTAGATGCCTAACCAATTGGTGTTGGACTATTTGTTGGTTACAGTTAGGACATTCAAGAGTTCTTGGAGGCCTGTAACCTGCGAAATAGGCTCGACCGCCCTTCGTTGAAAGCATCCTTCCCGTCTTGAATAGTACTGAGATAAACATCAAACCGAAGAGAAGTAGACAACAACCAAGGGCAAAGGAAAGCCCCTGCGTTGAAGGAGATTGTTCCAACTTAATGTCTTGATACATCCTACCGTCAGGAGATTGTTCTTTGGCAGCAAGGTCGATTTTATGAGGGAAATCTTCACCTAAAATTGATAGCAAAATGATTGTGTTATTTTCCTCTTCTTCAACTTCGAGGATTATTGTATAAGTTCCGTAAACGTCGGTCATAGTAGAGATTCCAATATACTGAGAACAGAAGTATTGGTCGTTTTCGCAGTCGATTTTTACATCCCTAGCGCTTACTGGATTGTTATCCGAGTAGGTTACCTGGCCGGTAATTATGTATGATTCAGCGCTTCCTGAAAAAGAGAAAACCAAGCATACGAATAGCGGAATTAGAATCCTCTTCATGACTGTTGGAACAGCATTCTCCTTTTAGATTCTTGATTCAATCCACGGTTTAATTTTTAGAAATTTTCAGGAAAAAATTAATCCCACGACAAATATTACGGATAACTCAAAAAACAATTCCGGTGTAGCATAACCATGAAGAGAACTACTGCACTACTATTTTCTACACTAATGGTCCTATCCGCAATTGCTGGATGCTTAGGAGGAGATACAGACGAGTTGGAATCAAAAATTGACAAGTTGGAACAGGAAAATTCTGACTTACAAGATTTGGTAGATTCACAGAATGAAACAATTCAATCTCAGAATAATATGATAACTACCCACATTAGCAACTATGAAAATTTGAATCAACAACTGAATAGTTCTCTTTCGAATATCACAGACCTTGAAAACGAACTTATTCAATCACAAGCATACAGAGACTCATTAATCGTGTTACTAGAAGACAGTAATGAATCAAACTCTGACCTTGAAGATGATTTAATGATGGCTGAATTGTATTCAACATATGTGCAAAGTTTACTTGACCAAGAAATCGCAAATTCAATGGAAATTAATGATAAAATCAATGAAACAAATTCAGAAATTCTGAGATTACTGAATTGGCCAGCTCAGGACCACATAGACCACAAATATCTCAATGATTTTTTGATGAAATTAATCTCAATAGATTGGAATGCAAATCAAATGGGCGATAAACAATACCAACACGCTTGCATGCAAAGCACGAGCTATTTTATCGGTGAGCCAATATTAGCTACGGGTGGATATACCTATACGACAATTACTTACAACTCAGAATGTGCCGAATATTTGATGGAACTTTATGGAGAAATCTATGCAGAATATGGCATTACTCTTTCGGAAGGGGACATGGGGGCATGGCCCACTGACGGAGGAGAAAATTTTGGCACTTTTAACATGGATTATTTCATTCTTAATGACGCAAACCTAGAAAATGTAGTGATTTCTTTGAGTAGTGTCTCATTTGCTAATTTCTCTAACGCCGACCTTAGTGGAGCTTCGATTATCAGCGATTACATCACGTCATCAAACTTTAATGGAGCAGACCTAACAGGCGCTACGGTTGTTGGTGACCTCACAGGTAGTGATTTTACTAATGCCGTCGTTGATGGCGCTACAATAGCGTCTTACGGAGATTGTCCAAATATTGTTTCAGATGGTTGGTTCTGCATATCTGGCCACGCAATTGGGCC
>JAYPOA010000122.1:0-3498 GCA_038130705.1 Methanobacteriota archaeon
ATTGCTTACTGAAAAGGGTTTAGAGCATGGCAAAGTCATGAAAAGAAGACACAGATTGGCTGAAGTTCTTTTGAGCAGATTGCCCTTTGATGGAGATATTCATGAGACTGCTTGCAGGTTAGAACACGCATTCAATGATGATTTGGAAGCATCGATCTCTATCCTCTTGGGTAATCCAGAAACCGACCCATCAGGAAGGCAAATACCAGAACCTTCTGATAGTGTCGCAAACAAGATGGAAAATATCGGGCAATTCGTACTCGCATCAGACCTGAAAATCGGCGAATCAGGATTCATATCAATGTTTATGACTACTGAAGTTGATACAAGTTTATTCGATGAAATTGGATTAAAAATAGATTCTATGGTCAAAAGAGTTGAAAACGGTAATTTATGTATCGATGGACAAGGGGAGATTTCTGATTATTTGTCTAAGCGGATTTTATTGAGGTGGGAATTTGACTGAAGTATTACAAGATTTGAGAGGTAAAGAAGAAAAATTTCACGGTATAGATAAGCAATTTCTCACCGAAGGTCTAAGATTAGTTCTGTTTTTACCAGCCTTTGCATTACTCTTCATATTCGGTTCTTGGGCTTTTAGTAGTCAAAGCCCTACATGGTGGTTGGAGAATATCGAGCCTACTCTTGGATTTACTCTTTCTACAGCCTTCATCCTTATTGCTTTAACAATCTTAGTAGGATACACAACAGGGCTAGCAATCCACCGCTATCGTATGCAACTGACGAGGTTGGTATTTAGAGCAGAAGTTAATGCCGCTGCTGAAGACCATCGCCCGATAAATAGCATGCACGGTTATTCTTCTGTCGACGGATTGATTTCAAAAACAATGGCGAGTCACAATACTGCGCTATTTATGTCAATGTTTTCTATTACTGTCCTGGCACTTTCTGTTTACTTTGGTTCCGATTCTGAATTAGGGCAGAGAAGTTTGCTGGCTTGCGCGTCTATGTTGGCAATGTCTCTTGGCCAGCACCTCTCAACGAGAAATTACAAATTCAATATGGTAACTAATGACGGACTTTTATCGGCTTATGAGCCTCCTATTCATCCATCGACTCTTTGTTTGCCATTTAGTGAGATATTGAGTAACCACATGGATCCACTATTAAGGAGCAAATTTGATGATTTCCTAAGAGATTTTGAATCGAATATTAAGCGAGGGGTGCCTGCTGATTTCGGCGCAGAAAAGTTCCTAATGCTGATGCACAGAAGATTCAAAGGACGTGTAGATAGAGTTACCACAAATACAGAGATAAAAGAGATTCTCACCGATAAAGGAATACACGAAATTATGGAACACAAAGTATTCTCTGAAGATTTATGGGATTCTATATTCCTCAGGTCAGAAAAGCAATTGCCTGCTTTTTACAGACTAATAGATAGAATTGAACAAGACATGGCCATCGGTAAACAACCAGATATGCCAGAGCTCTTATTTGATGTTGATTTGGAAAATGTCGTTACAGAAAATGCCAATCTTTTCTGCTACATGCATAACTTGTCTGATAAGGATAGACAAATCGTATTGAGAGTGAACTCTCCTGACTTCAGACCGCAGGAATTGCTGCTTAGATACAATCTAAAGGCAGGCCAAAAATCATATTGGCCAAAAGAGGCAATTCCAGATTTTGATAAAGGAGATGAGGACCGATTAGGTCGTATGTCTACACTCTTACAGGAAGGAACCTTGTCGTGGCAAACCTTACTTCCAGAAGGGTCCGGAGATGCGAGTGTTGCGATTCGATTGGAAAACATCGAAGGCGACCTACTTGTTGGAAGGCAAATTAATGTCAACGTAAGGCCTGAATTCGTAAAGTGGTTTAGAAATACTAGTTCGATAACCTCCTATGTTTCAGGGGCAATAGGACTTACTGTGGCCGTTATTTTCCAATTATTGAGCATAATTAATGTTTGAATAATTGTAATTTAGTAATAGTAGCATTCAAGGCCAATAAGTAGACGCCCAATCATGAGCGACGCAGAAGAACAGCAGCCTCAGGACAACACTGAGTTGCGAGACCACCTTCATCAAATGGAGGCCAAGGTTAGAAAACTTCGTGAAGCAAGAAACAACCACAACGACCAAGCAAATAGATTTGCAGACCAGAGGAATTCTATTCAGTCTCAGTATAAAGAACACAAGGAGAAAGTTGATCTTGCTGTAGCAGAAGTCCGGGCTGTTAGGGCTGAACAAAAGGTACACAAGGAAAGAAGAGATGCTATACAAGCCCAAATTCGAGACTTAATTGGAGTATCTAAATCGAAAAGAGGGGAACAAAGCGACAAAAATTCTGCTTCAATAGAATTCAATAAGCTAACGAGTGAAGTAACATCCTTAGAGCGTATCTTTGAAACTAAAGGTGGCATGTCTCCAAAGAAAGAAAAAGAGACAATGGAGAAAATCAAAATCATGCGACGCAAGATGGCTGAATTGGAACCACTTGTTGCAGAACTTCAACTGATCAAAGTAGACATTTCAAACAGGGACGAAGCAATTACTACGCTAAAAACTGAAGCAGATGATGCACATAAACAATTTGTGGAATGTCTTGAGAGGGCAAAAGAAATGTCAAAAGAACTCGATGAACTCTTTGAGCACAGAAATTTCCTGAAAGGTGAAGGTGACAGATTTCACAATGAATTTGTAGCTTGCAAAGAAAAGGCGAATGAAGTACACTCAAAGATTGTTGAATTAATGAACGAAGTTAACGAAGTTCGTGACAAACTAAAGATTGCACGTGAAGAAAGGGAGTCATGGATTGTTGACCACAACGAATCAGTGAGTAAAATGATGAAAACAGGCGCTGAAGACCCGAAAGTTGCAGATTCCATGGTTGACCAGTTGTTAAATCAAGGAACACTCTCTTTTGGAGGAACAATGTCTGGGGACAGACAAGGAATTGGTCCAAAGAAAGGCAAGTCGAACAAAAAGAAATCCATGAGAAGAGTCGATATGACCGCATCTCGTGGAAGGAAGTGAGAATCTGAAAGGAGTAATAATGGCTGGTGGACGTGGAACTCGTCTAATGCCATTGACTTTAAACCGTCCAAAACCGATGGTCTCAGTTCTTGGTAGGCCAGTAATTGACTACGTCAAAGACTCAATGGTTAGTTCAGGAATTTCGGATATTATCGTAACCACTGGGTACAAAGGGGACCAACTCATAAATCACGTAAAAAACTGGAAAATTAACGGAAGGGTGAATCAAGAACATACTCCAATGGGCACTGCTGGAAGTGTTAGATTATTATCTGATGAATTGACTGAAACTTTCGTAGTAGGTTCTGGTGATTCAGTTGCTTCTTTTGATATAGCCGACCTAATAAAATCGCATAGGGAATCAAAAGCAATGGTTACGATGGCTTTGTGGGAAGTTGAAAATCCGGCTGAATTTGGAATAGTGGGATTAAGTTTGACCCAGGGTGGAGAATTAGATTCTTCTCTATCGGAAGGATACATATCGAAATTTTTAGAG
>JAYPOA010000123.1:0-1711 GCA_038130705.1 Methanobacteriota archaeon
ATAGGAAGGGCTGCAATCGTTGGAGTATCAACATGGATTATTATGATGTCACTAGGTTTCCCTAGAGAGTATTCAATTGCAATGGGGATATTTTCCGCTTTCCTAACCGAATCAACTATTCAATCAAGTGCTAGAGCGCATCTAAAGCATAAGGCTACACATTTGCAAAACGAATTAAATATTGCAATTGGAGAATTAACTCACATGAAAAGAGCCCTGGATAATACAACCTCTGAATTACGTGATGCATTAGACGAATTGCATAGGAGAGACGCAATTGGTAGCCCTGCTGCAAGAGAATTACTTGCTCGACAAGAAGAGGCTGTAAAGGCTCAGAAGAAGGCAATCGACCTTTCAGCAAACAGGTCGGTTGAAACCCTTGAGTCCCTTGAAAGAATGATCATTTCCCAAGGAGAGCAAACTGCAAGAGTGCAGGAAGTCCTTTCTGCGGTTTTAGAGAAATTAGCTCTATCTCCAAGACAGAATATCAATATGAAGGATTCAGTACTCACACAGGAGAATAATTCAACACCTAGCATGAGTGACGACATAATATCCCTGCTAAGTTGATGTGATACTATGCATGCTTCGATTAAAGAATTAAAACAATTAGAAAAATTTAGGCCATTGACCCCATTCTTTGTCTTATTAGGGAGCATTCTATGTTTCGTCGGAGCGATTTTTGCACTCAAAGTAGATGAAATCCTATCAATTGATTACCACTCGAAGATTTTCGCTGGGGGTCTTTTCAATATTCTCACGGGAATCTACTTCTGGAAATCAGAAGATAATTTTGCCCAAAAATATGACATGACACATTTGCTTGATATTGATGATAAGCAAGAGAGGTTCGAGGCTTATTTACAACATTTATCGGAATGGATTGCCACTGATATCGAGGAAATAAATCCGATTAGAACTCGGGGAGAAGACCCTGCGGGCCCCGATTGGGGAAAAACCGACTTCGAGATGGGTAAAGAACCACAAAGAAGAGACGCTATAGTTGAGGGAGAAAAATATGATGGGATGGAAGATGATCTCACAACGACTGAGAAAATGGTCGAAAAAGCAAATTTAGATTACGCAGAATACGCACAAAGGCGATGGGAGAAAAGCGAATCTAAAGATAAAGACCTCATTGAGTACGGGGTTGAAAGGCTTGGAGATTTAGTTCGCACCGATTATTTTGAGAAAAATGCGGAAGAAGGCATATTCGAAAAAACCACAAAGAAGGGCGATGAGTCCCATTGACTCCATATACTAATGAAGCGAGCCCCCGGCATGAAAGCAATAATCTTAGCCGGTGGTTACGGTAGTAGATTATTGCCACTAACGGAAAATAAAAACAAGACTATGGTTGAGATTAATGGAAAGCCAATAATCGATTATATTCTGAATTCAATATCGAAAACAGGAATAACGGATCTAACTATTGTAGCAAACCAGTTTATCGACGATATAAGGAATCACGTCGGAGACAAAGCGAGATTTGTTCGAGAAGATAGTCCGAAAGGAGTTTCAAATGCGATTCAATTGTCCAGAAGCGGAAACGAAAATTCTCCGATACTTCTTTGGTTTGCCGATAATTTAACCAATATTAACCTCAAGAATGAGGTTGAGAATTTTAACAGAGGCGCTTTATTTTTGACTAGGGAAGTTGAGAAACCAAGCGATTTTGGTATTGTCACTATCAAAGAAGGGGCCATTGTAG
>JAYPOA010000123.1:1721-3413 GCA_038130705.1 Methanobacteriota archaeon
GGACCATTGTAGACATAGAAGAAAAGCCGAGTAATCCACAAAGTAATATTGCAATTGGAGGAATATACATTTTTGATGAAACCTTCTGGGAAAAATTTGATTCTGTTTCCCAAAATTCTGACTTTTCAATATCACAAGTAACAAGGCAATATGTTATTGAAAAAAATGCAAAGTTTGTTTCAATAGGTGAAAATAGTTGGTTGGATTGTGGAACACCTGAAAATCTACAAATTGCAGAAAGATTGGTTAGTCAGGGGATATTTTAGGTGGACAACATGAAAATTGGAATTATTGGAATGGGAATTGTTGGTGGGACAATAAAGCAGTGTTTCGAACATGTCCACGAAATTTTTGTCCATGACCCGGTTTTGAATTCAACGATTAGTGATGTTACTAACAACTGTAATATGGCTTACATAGCCGTTCCAACTCCTGAAGATGAATCTGGAAGATGCGATACTTCGATTGTAGAAGACGTACTAAAACAATTACCTGATGGATTTACAGCTGTGATAAAAAGCACGGTAATTCCAGGAACTACAGAGAATCTGCAACAAAAATTTCCAGATTTGAAAATAGCATACTCACCAGAATTTTTAGTTGAAAGAAACCGGATAGAAGATTTCAAAAATCAAAAAATTCTTGTCGTTGGAACAGAACACCAAGAAGTTGCTGAATTGGTTAAACAACACCATTTAATTGCAGGAGTTCTAAAGACCGACCAATTCTTTCACACCTCAGCGACTGAGGCTGAAATGGTGAAGTATACAAAGAATAATTTCTACGCGATGAAGGTGATTTTCGCAAACCAAATTTACGATATTTGTGAGAAATTAAATGTAGATTACGACACTGTAAAACGAATAATTACCGCTCCTCAAGATCAGATTATTGGAGATTCACATCTTGAACCGATTATGGGATTAAGAAGGGGTTTCGGGGGAAAATGCTTGCCGAAAGATACTCTTGCCCTACAAAAATTAGCAGATGATTTAGAGATTGGTTACGAATTGTTAGATGCTATTCAAAGTGATAATTCAAGGCTGAGAGAAATAGTCACTGGAAAACCGTCCGATGTCGAAACGGAGGACGATTAATGATTGGAAATGAGGGATCTTTTCAGAGATACCTGTTCACCGCTGCTGTCAATACGGTAATATTCCTAATTCTTTGGGAAATATTTTTCTTATTTTTGCCTAATTCTGGAATTTGGCCAACTATTTCTTGGGGTGGCTCTTGGATACTGAGTTCCTACATTGCCCATTGGACACATAGAATTCTTACCTTTAACTCTGAAAGGGACATAAAGTGGACCATTCCTGCATCGATGTCTGTCTACGCCTTTACCTTGGTTGGTTCTATGACAACATATTACGTTGCGACTGAAATTTTATCTCTTTCCCTGAGTAACCAAATCGAATTCGCCGGTCTTATTTTCCAAGTCGGCGTTGTTTGGATTACTAATTACGCAATATGGGGCGGATTGAATTACATCGGACAGAAATATGTAGCATTCAGTGAGGTCAAAATCGATCACCTTTCAGAAAGCGAATAATTCTCTGCAGAATGTTCAACTTTGGCTTTGGCTCTAATCCTAACCTCCAATTTAATTCATTTGCAGATTCATATTTCAAAAGATCATCAAAGCCTCCGATGTGATATTCATCAATGAAAATTTGTGGTACTGATTTT
>JAYPOA010000124.1:0-3320 GCA_038130705.1 Methanobacteriota archaeon
CTTTAGTAACGGTTCTTCGTCAAGAAGTTTTGTTGTCACTTCATCGTGTTTTGTTTCGAACATCTCTAACTTCTTGATATCTTCATGTTGTAGTTTTGATAACTCGACATATTTGTTGTGTAAGTTTTCTGCGTCTTTTGCCTTTTTGTGCATTTCCTGTAACTCAAAGAACCACGAGAAATCGCTGATTTCTTTTTCCAAGCTTGGAATGTATCTAACATTCAATTCATTTGTGAGGCGTTTGTACACCTTTGCTAATTGCTCCTCGATGTATTTCAGTGGAATAACGATGTTTGAATTTATCAAATCCCTCTCCTTCTTTAATTCGCGAATTTCTTTACTTCTTTCTTTGAGACCCAAGTGGATACTCTTGTGTTCGGAGCGAATATCTGATGTCTCTTCGATAATTCCCTTCATCGCATTTGCTAATCTAATTGCAGTTGATTTTTCTTGTTCAAATGCTTTTATTTTTGTTTCAAGTGCATTGATTTCCCCTTGAATTATAGTCTTCTTATTTTCAACATCTTTGATTGGCAAATTTCTGATGTCGTGGAATAAATCTTCAGGCTCTAAGTCTGCCAATCTTTCAGGGTCTACTGTTTCGCAAAGTTTCGACCAATTCAATCCGTTTCCAATCTCAGTTCTTGCTCTGAGTATTTCATTAAGAATTTTCAATTCACCATTTGCAGTTAATACTCTTGAAAGGTCATGGCCAATATCAAACGGATCTTGAATTGGTAAGTGATGCTTACCAGTTTTGGCATCATATTTTCCAAGGTTAAGCAAGTCGATTGAGGTTGGCTCCTCATGTTCCCAATCTATGTCTTCCCTGCTCAATTTTCCGCTATTGCGAATAGAGATTACATCTGATGACCAATCCCAATTCGAATAAAACTCGAAGAAGCCACAAATCATTGCTGACAAAGACATTTCTTTTGTAAGTTTGATATCTTCAGAACTTCTCATAGATATGTCATACTCATCGCCATTTATTTCAATGAACAATTTTTCCTCGGTGTCCTGTAAATTAGGAATTATTCCCTCAAAAATTAAATAATTCAGTGCGAGAATTGTCCACGCATATGATGAAAGAGTCCCCTCAAAAGGATTTGAGATATTTCTGTGGAACGCCCAATATTTGACTAATCTTATGAAATCGCTCACTTTCCTGTCGACTCTAGAATATCTGCGTAGTAATTCTGTGTTGTGTAAAGCTAGCGTATTATTTACAGAAATATCAGTACGTATTCCACTTCTCGGGTCCTTGAATTTTAGTATGGGGACTATTGCATTGGTAATGGGTTGAACATTTTCCATTCCTTGACCCCTCAAGACCTTAGCCATGTTAACAATCGTATTTTTCTGATTAGCATCAGGAATTACAAAACATAGGTCTAAGTCTCCTCCTTTGATGTTCAGTCCGGTAACGGAAGAACCAAATGATTTGACTTCTGATGCCTTGAATTTTTTCCCTAATGTCCTTGAAAGGTGATTGGTTAAACTCTCTCTCTGTTTAGAATCACTTTTGTGTGGAAGTATACGTTTTACAGAATTCGATAGTTCATTTTCAAGTTTTTCAAAATATTTTCCATCAATATCTTTAGGACTATATTCCTCGATCATTTTTGAGTGAATATACTGAAACTTATTCGCATCGTCAATTGACATTCCGGTGATTTCACAGAAATCGCTCATTCTTCTTCACCACCCTGCTTTGACGATTTTTCTTCTGCCAATTTTTTGGCCCTAGAAATAGCGAAAGAAGATTTTTTCCCTAATTTTACATTAACGCTATTTTGCAAAAGAGGTTCAAAATTATCTTGTTCGATTTTTTGATTCCAATAGGATAGTGATTTTTCAGAGAATTTGATGATGTCATTTAATTTCCTGGTTTTTGAGAGGCTGTCTCTACGAACCTTTTCCCACGTCATAAATTGTTCATGCTTCTCATCATTTTCACCCGCCAATTCTACCATGGCTTCATGTGCTTTTTGTGCGACATCGAGTAATTTTTTTGCTTCTTTTCTCGCTTCCCTCATTTCGAGCAATTTCGGTTGGGAAGAAGCATTTGCCTCAACCCATTCTTCGTGCTCTTTTACAAGATTTTTCATTTCATTGATGTATTTCTCTTCAGTCTTGTGATTTCCTGCACTAGTCTGAAGTTTCTCATCAATAGCTTTCAGCTTAGAATCCAACTTGTCTCTTGCCCATTTAGGGTTGGGGTTTTTTATCCCTCCAGAATCCAATAATTCGTTGTAAATAGTATTTGAATTTTCGAATAAGATCTTAGCTTTTTGCTGTGCGCCATCTCTTTCCGATTTTAACTTGCTAACTTTGGAGTTGGTTTTGTCTCTTTCAATTCTAGCAGCTTTTGCCAAAGGTTCAGACTTCTGAAGGTCAGAAGTGCTAGTCTCTAGTTCCTTTGGAACTTGCTCCATTAAGCGTTCTCTTTGGTGTAGAATCGCTTGAGCCAATAGTTTAGGCGTCACTGACAGGAGGTCATCTACATCCATTGCTATCAGTGCGCCGAACTACCACCCTTGAATAAAGTCACCGACCCACCCTTAAGGGTGGGTGAATGTGAAGAACCCCCTTGCTTTGACATGAAACATGCGGAGAGCCATCGCAATGATGTGTTTGTTAACACTGGCGTTGGTTCCTGTCGTTCAATCATCAGGAGGAGTCATTTCTCAGGTATCGATTATTGGAGACGATGTCGTAGGTGAAGGTCCGATTGAATTGAATATTACACTGACTGGAGTAGGTGGTGCCTCATCATCTCAAGTATTTTGGAACGCAACACTTTCCGATTTAGAAGGAAATCTTATCGATTCGGATTCAGGCAACACACTTGTTGACGACGGGGTAAATTATTACATAGAATCTATACTTGGATTGGCACCTCTTGGAATCTCAAACTTGACAGTCAGCATTTCGGGTGATGTCGGCACTCCAAATGCTAATCAATGGATTGTTTACGAAGAAACAATTACCCGTCTTCGGCCATTGAACATATCTATTGGTGAACCTACCTTTAACGCGATTTCAGAGAACGGAAATTTGACGCAAAATCTTACGATAAATGACGGAGATTATGTTGAAATTGAAATTCCAATAATCAACTCTGGTGATGTTGAATGGTCTGGAGACATTAACATGTCAGTAGGAGGCATTATTGAAAATGCAACTTCAGTAAATGTTTCTGGAGATGATACAAAGCTGATAAAATTTCAATTTGGTCCTGTCCAAGAAGGTGATTTAGTTTTTGATTTTGAATTAATTGGGGATGCTGATGCCTATGTACTTGATAACTCGAGAAC
>JAYPOA010000125.1:0-3291 GCA_038130705.1 Methanobacteriota archaeon
GGGAACGGAGCAGCCCTACCTGGGGCCATGGGTGCCGTGGGGTAACGGGATGGAGAAAGCCTGTGGATTTGGTTCATAGGTACGAGAGTCCACTTTTGGCACTCCCACCAAACAAAAGTTTGTAAATTCCCAATCTTTAGTCAAACTATGGACACAGTTTTGACAGCTACATTTTGGTTCTCATCAATATTGATAATTCCAATTTGGGGATTAATGTGGTTTTTACCGAGACATGAATACACCAACAAATTTGTAGGTGATTTAAGATATACTGTGATACCTCTTGCAGTTTCTTATTCTATTCTACTTGCCCCAAATTTATTTGATGTGATTCTTGCTTTGGGAAGTGAGATGCCAACTCCCGAAATTGTAATCAATTTATTTTCAACTGATGAGATGATTATTTTGGCTTGGTTGCACTTCTTAGTGATGGATACCTTTGCAGGCAGGCACATATGGATTAGAATGGTGCAGAAGAATAAACCAATTCAGATCTCGATGCCAGTCTTGTTGTTGTGTATGATGATTGCTCCTGTTGGGTTGGCATTGGGAATATTTCTTACCACAGATGGTCAAGAATTTAAGTCAGATGTCAAAAACAACATCTGAATACCATCCTGGACCTTCAAACGTTGGTATTTCGAACCATTCAGATGAAACAATTTCCCCTTCCGAAATTTTTCGGAAAACGAACTCATGTGATGTGACAGCTTTGATTTCAATTTCCAATATTACACTTGATTTAGGTATCGTAGATACCTGCGCTTGGATAGCTCCATCTTTTATCATTGGTTGACAATCGACCAAAAATTCGTCGTTTATTTCTAGGTTGTATAGCACTTCATCAAGCCATTTCAATACCAATATTTCAATATCTCCAATGTGGTTTACTTCCCATTGTTTTGTGGTTCTGGTTATTGAATTGATGTCTTGATTATCGGAAATTAATATCGATTGCATACCTAAAGTCAATTCCCTTAGCAAGTCGTTTTGATTTAACCCAAACGCTCTGATACCTATATCTGCTGTAGTGGGTCTTTGCCAATAACTCAAAAATTCACCTCTGTGAAATCTGCAGACTCCAAGCAATCTCGCCAAGACGGTGAGCCAAATCTCTCGCTGTTAATGTGAAATTTTGAGTTCCGCTCATTATGCACTCACAAGCTGCATTGGCTAAGTGGGCAATGTCTTTGACAGATATCCCCAAATTAACACCAGCAGCTACAGCTACAGCCGCGGCATCAATTATTCCTATCACACCTCTGGGTTCCGATAGTGTACAAGGGACAGAAATTACATCTTCCTCATTAGTGTATACCGTTACTCCATTTTCACCTTGAACTACCATTAGATTACCCCATTGATTTTCTTTTATCAGTAATTTTGCAGCTTCAGATGAATCATTACAAGCAAGCCTTTTCGCCATTAAATCCAAACCTCGAGTTTGGAAAATTACCCAATCAGCACCAAATGTTCTATGCAGTCCTGTCAATTTGGGGTCACATATTACTGGAACTTTAGCCAACTTTGCAGAATTGATTAACCGCAGTGCGTTTTCATCAGTTATTACACCTTGACCATAATCTGAGATTATCAGTACATCAGCGTTTGGTATTTCTTTTACTGCTTTATCGGTTAATGACCGAAGTACCTCAGCATTGATCTGAGTGTCATCTTCGATGTCCCATCTCAAGAGAAGTTGTTGATTGGAAATCAGATATTCTCTACCTGCTATCAGTCTAGTTTTTACCGTTGTAATTCTGTCATCGATCGATACAATACCTGAACAATTTACTTGTTCTGATTCCAATGCAGAAATAATAGTTTCACCAGATAAATCTCCTCCAACAACGCCGAATAATGTCGCATCTAATCCGATGTTTCCAAGTCCTCTAGCAACGTGAGCTGCGGCTCCAACATCATCGTATCTTGCAGTTTCCTTCAACACCGGAACTGGTGCTCTGGAATTCAAATCATTAGCATATCCATGTATGTATCTATCGAGCATAATGTCTCCGACTAATACCACATTACCTGAAAGATTTTTGACATTATCTTGTAAACTTACTAATCTATCATGCGCTTCATGTTGCTCATCATTCATTCCCATATTATCTCCTCAATTTGCACTATCAAGTAACTCAGCCAGTAAACTTGCGTGTGTTGAATCGCTAATCCCCAGGCTTGTGCGTAATGTTTCCAACATTGCAGCCTCGTCACTTGTTATCATACCATCTTCTAAGGCGGTAATCATTGTTGATTTGTAAGTTGAAGTAGCCTCATCCAATATTGGTTTACGTTTTGCTTCATCAAGCAATTGTCTGTGCGTATGATCATCTATTCCAAAAGAATCTCTCATAGTCTTTAGTAAAGCAATCTCATCGTCTACTATTTCACCATCTATCAAGGCTTGTCGTAACATGTCAAGATAGACATCTTCAGGAGGAGGAGCGTTTTGAGTCTTTCTCGCTTCTTCGGATATTCTTACTACTCTTTGAGGATGCATACCTATGAAATCAACCACTTCGTTTAGGAGATATTGTTCATCTCGAGTTATTTTCCCATCTTCCCATGCTCTCGCAAATAATCTACGAACTAGATTTTCTCCTGCTTGAGCATCTAATGATGCAGTCCCATCCGGATTAGAAATAGGGGAAATTACTGGGTTTTCATGGAATACCAATCCCTCATCTAAATGAGCTAATAGGTCTAATGTAAATTGTCCTCCTTCCCTCAAAGCCCCAAGACTTACTTTTTCTCCTTCTTTGAACACAGAAAGAGATAGAATCCTGTTACGTATTTTTGACGCCCTTTCCATACCTTTCGCGGTTAAACCGTAAACCATTCTCCTTTGTTTGGCTCCTGGAACATGTCTTTGATTTGAAATCAATTCCTCATTGGTTTCAAGTCTTTTTAGTGTTCGGGGAACGTGCTTTCTTTGCACATGTACCGCTGCCGAAATCCCCGCCTGTGTTAGTGCAGGTGGTGCTTCCCAATGGCCTTCTGGAAGTGGGTTATCGAATAAATGCAACAGAGTTCTTTCCTCTGTTGTCATTGTCCCGAGATACCCGTCTACCATTGTCTCACTGCTAGCGGGTAAGAGGGGGAGGCACATAAGAGTGGTCGCATACGGCTAATCATGTCAGGGGGTAGGAAGAGCAAACCAAGGTCTAGGAATACAAGACCAATCGGTTTGTCATCAGAGAACTCACCGACTAAAAAAAACCCAATACCTACAAGGTATGAGGATGGTTTGCTAATCAAATAACCATTTGCAAATAGATTATACCA
>JAYPOA010000126.1:0-3111 GCA_038130705.1 Methanobacteriota archaeon
CCCGTAAAGAGCGCAAAGAATGTCGATTTCTGAAAGAGATCCACCAGGATGACCTGCTTGCGCTCGATGTGTCATTTTGCAAATTTCAATTCGGCATTTTCTAGCCATTTCCTCTAATTCTACGATAGATTTTGACATCATCCTGTCCCCGGCGAAACTTGTGCCTTTGACTATGGCCTTTCATCGTTTTGCTTAATTCTTGGGAGGGGTCAATGCCAATTTCAATTTTTTAGCGGCATCTGATAATACATACATCGAATCCGAAAATAGGTTCCCTTTGCTTGGTAATGATCTTGCAGAAAGCATGATAAAAACTCCCACAAACCACGCAAAGAATAACAAAGACCAGGCATTACCTAAAGAGCCAATTCCTCCAAACCACTCAGATGGAATAATTCCATTTCCAGGCCATTTTTTGTCCGCAACTATAAACACTGCAAGTAGAACTCCCATCAGGGATTCTCCAGCAATAAATCCAGCTCCGATTAATACGCCTTTATCCTGAACTTCCTTGACTGCATTTTTTGCAGGTTTAGACATTTCACCTTCTAAAGTTCCATCGACACGGAGTCTTGCGCTGGATAATAATACGTGAGATATTATGCCTCCTGCCATTATTGGAACACTCAAAGAAAGCGGTAAGTAAATACCAATTGCTACACTCATTACTGGCATAGCAAGTCTAATCAAAATCACGGCGATGATAGCACCGAGAAAGACCATTGGAAGGTTTAAGCTACCACCAAATGCACCCTCGACAATAGCTCCAATTAGTTCTGCTTGTGGAGCAAATAGCGCATCATTACAATTGTATAAATCGGTAGATCCTGATTCAATAAGTCTCGCATTTGTATTCGCACAGGCAGTTTTTGAAATTTGGAATGCATCGTGTAAAATAGATAAAACCGGCCCAATTACAATTGCTCCGACAACGACTCCAACAATCTCTGCTGTTTGTTGTCTCCAAGGCGTTGCTCCAACCATGTGTCCAGTTTTCAAATCCTGCATAACGTCTCCAGCTATTGCGGCGGATGTCGCAACGATTGCGGCAATGAACATCGTAGCAATCATCATATCTCCTTGACTCATATTGAGAATCAGACCTCCAACTATCCAAACCAAACCAATTGTAAAGAGGAGTGTAGCAATTGTCATACCTGACACAGGAGAATTTGAAGAACCAACAACACCTGCAATATATCCAGCAACAGCCGCGAAAAAGAAAGAAACTACTGCCAAAAATAATGCGCCCGCCAAAGCCATTATCAAACTTCCAGTAGCATACCAATAGAATAAGAATATGGCAATAACCAAAAATCCACAAACGATGAAAACCTTATCCAACGGAATGTCAATTTCTGTCCTCAGTTGGCGCGATTCCGCTGAATCACCTTTCTTGAATGATTTACTCAAGCCTTCGATGATAGTTTTTCTCATCGACCAAAGAGTGTAAACTCCTCCGACTACCATTGCTCCAACCCCAGCATATCTGATTTGTGATGACCAAACGGCTGTGTAATCTGCTACGCTTATTATTTGGAATAGTCCTGATGAATTTGGGAATCCGTTCAATAACCCGTAAATTGGCACTAATAATCCAAAACCAATAACGCCACCTAAGAATATAAACGATGCAATTCTTATTCCGACTATGTACCCTACAGATAGTAGCGCAAGAGATAACTCACCACCTGCATAGAGACGAGTTCCTATTACACTTCCAAGTCCCTCGACGTGGGCGTGTGTCGCCTTGAATGCCTTCACCATCCAGCCGTAGGTTGCTCCTATCAACAATGCATAGACAATGGCAATTAATCCAGACCCTCCTTTTTCACCTGCAACTAATACTTCACGACATGCTACACCTTCTGGGTATGGCAATGCTTCTTCAACAATAAATAAACGACGTAATGCAATTGTAAACATCGTTCCCAAAGTACCTCCAAGAATTGCTATTAAGAATGTTTCAAGCCATTGTATCTCGGTCCAAATCCCAAGAACTAAGAGCGCAGGAACAGTAAAAATAACGCCTGCTGCTAATGATTCTCCAGCACTAGCCATGGTTTGTACAGAATTGTTCTCTAAAATTGTTACATCTTTGAATTTGAACCCTCGTAAAATAAGCATACTCATTACTGCAGCGGGAATTGAGGCTGAAACTGTCATTCCAACGTAAAGGCCAAGATATGCATTAGCAGCCGTCATTAATCCTCCCAAAATTATCCCTATCACAATAACACGGACAGTCAATTCCTTGATGTTTGATTCAGCAGGAATCCAAGGTTCACCGAGTTCGGCCATGTCTTCGGGAGTTGTAATCCGTTTGTCAATCAATCGGATTTTGTTTGGGTTACCCTCCCGCATAAATATATATTGTATTGATTTAGCAAGAATGTTACGATGAGGTTTTTTTATGGATGATAATAATTGGCATTCAAAAGAAGTGGAATCTCTTTTAGTAGATTTTGATACCCCAAAAACAGGTTTAACGACTACTGAGGCTTCATCGAGATTGGAAAAGTATGGTCAAAATAAATTAAAGGAGCCAGAAAAAACCTCTGCTTTTTTGAGGTTCGTCTCTCAATACAATGATCCGCTAAATTACTTACTCATCGGAGCGGCTATTCTTGCATTAATTATCCATCCAGATAAACCAGGTGACTCAATTTTCATAGCCTTAGTTTTGACTGCAAATGCATTCTTTGGATTTTGGCAAGAAAATAAAGCAGAGCAGGAAATGGGTGCTCTAAAAAAGATGACAATTTCAAGGTGTGTCGTATGTAGGGACGGCGTTGAATATGAAATTAGTACAACCGAACTTGTACCCGGAGATTTGGTGAAGGTCGAAGAAGGATTGAAAGTTCCTGCAGATTTACGTGTTACGGAATCCTGGCAATGTAAAGTTGATGAGTCTGCCCTAACAGGTGAATCAGTTCCTACTAAATTATCAACTGATACACTTCCACCTGAGACTTTACTTGCAGACAGAACTAATATGCTTTACATGGGAACTACCATATCAACTGGAAGGGCAGTTGGTATAGTAACCGATACTGGGATGAGCACTGAACTGGGTAAAATCGCATCAGATATTGCAGATGCGGCAACACC
>JAYPOA010000127.1:0-2984 GCA_038130705.1 Methanobacteriota archaeon
GTACCGCACTAGGATCTTCCATTACCGGGAGAACGAAGCCTCCTGCTGCATCGGTGATTGATGAAATATCTGTTGAATCTGCAATACTCTGGGCTACACCTGCAATTGTTTCACCAAGTTGTAGTACAATTGATATCGTAACATTTAGAGAAACTACGGATGAAATTAGTAGTCCAAGTGCAACTCCCCACATGGTTGATGCTGACAGACTCCTTCTTCTTCTGAGTGACAAAATGTTAGTAACGGATTTTGAGACCATGTCTGCTGTCATTGCAGGTTCTCCTGATGATTGAGAGCCTTCGATGTATATTCTATTGAATCTTGAAATTACTGCAGAATTGGTATCTGCAGCGAAATAATCCCACGCTCTTTCGCTGTCTATTCTTGTCGAGAGGCGCTTTTCGAGTCTGTCGATTGAATTGTCGAGAAGACCAAAGTCAACACCTCTTAGTGCCCTAATTGTTGCACTCGGCTCTGCGCTTCTCGCCTGAGCTGTACCACCCAATGCACGGATAAAGTCGGGATAAGCCTCATCCCTTCTGAGAACTTTATTCTCTTCCCGTTGGACAATTGTTGCTGGAATTAGGAGTGGAGTGATAGGCAATACGAGTAATATCAAACCATATTTATCCCAGGAGACAGTAAGTTCTTCCCAATAAATTATGACGAAGAATAATGTCAGAATAAGCAGAATTATGCTAACTATTCCTGCCCCAAGCCAGGCTTGTCTGAATAAGATTCTGAAAGGTGTCGAGAAATCATCCCTAGCGAATGTCTGGTCGTCTGGTATTGTTGCCCTGAAGGCAAACAAAGCACCGACTTGTATGATTACGAATAGGAACCCTGAGACAAGTAGCCACCTGATACGAGTTGCCACCTCAAGAGGGGTGGCTGAAGCATTTCCTATCTCGAAAAGAACGAGATGTATTCCAGCAATAACGAGACCGAACAAACCAGCAGATACTAATGAGACATAGATTTCTTTCATTGTGTCTACACTCTCTAATCTCGTATCGTAGAGTGTATTGTATTGCTCTGCAATAGTCTCTTGCTCAGCACGCATGAATGCGTCAATCGGCTGACCTGCTTCGATTGAGAAAGCCATTCTGTCCAAGAAGTCGGACCAAAGTGGAGATGGTGATTGTCTTGCTACAATTCTTGCGGATTCAGGTAGAGGTGTGTGCCATTTGTCTACTAAGGTTTCAATCCTCTTTACCTCATTAGCAAGTTCACCATAGTCTTTCATTTGACGAAGAATCTCGAAAATGGTGTCTGCTCCCACTTCTCCCAAAGACAAAATTCCCATCCTAGTAATGAACATGTGCATTTCTTTCTCAATTTTGATTGCAGATCGATTCACTTCTAAAATAGGGAAGTAAATAGCTGCAGATGTTGTTAAAATAGGTAGTAAAATAATTAGAAATACACCAGTAAAACCAGCGAATAAAGCACCTTCACCTAAACCACCAGTTAGGAAAATAAGTAAAATCGCGGTAATCAATCCAGCGGCTGCAGCAGGTACTATGAATAGGAGAAGGAATCTTGATACCGGCATTTCAAGACGGCGCAATGCGATTTGCCATGTCGCCATTCTCTCCATTTTACCAACCTCAAAATTAGCGATCGTTGACGCTTACCCATGTATCAACCGCAGCACGGAAAGCGTCCCATCCTCCATTGTAGTATAGATTCAGAAGGTCGAAAACATCGTCATAATGAGTCAATCCTCTATCAGCCATTGTTTGAATCGCTTCAGCTCTCCTGTTCAACTCATCATAGATGTCTCTTTTATTCTCAAATCCAGCTACTGCCGCTATTTTGTTTTCCAATAAGTGTGATTGGAACATACCACGGAAGTAGTGCTTATCCTTGACAGGGTCCCATTCGAACATACCTCTGGTGAGAACACCATCACTGTGTTTATTGTAACCGATAACCTCGTCAATTCCCGTGATTCTTCTTGCGATACCGCCTCCTGGGGCTTCTACAACTTCTTGGAAGATAGCAAAGTTTAGGTTATCGAAGAAACGAATCGGTACGTTAATCGGGTCTCCTGTAAATCTTTGAATCATCTTCACGATAGAAGATGCGTGGAAGGTAGCAATTACGGGGTGACCTGTCTGCATAGCCTGGAATGCTGTAGCTCCTTCAACACCACGAATTTCTCCAATAATGATGTATCTTGGCCTCGACCTCAAAGCCGCTTTCAATAAATCGAACATTTCGACTCTGCTTTCTTCATTCTTTGAGTCTCTTGTAACTAATCTCTGCCATATTTTGTGTCTAACCTTTACTTCAGGCGTATCTTCAGCAGAGTAAATTTTCACGTTGTGGTCGATGAACGGAAGTATTGCATTGAGCGTTGTTGTCTTTCCCGATGCAGTTTCTCCACTCACCAATACTGACATTCCATACTCAAGGCAGATCCAAATGTATGCTGCGACTTGAGCACTCATTGTTCCCCACTGTATTAATTGAGTAATCGAAATTGTCTCTTCTGCGAATTTTCTGATAGTAAATGACGGACCTAACATAGAAACGTCATCTGAGAATATAATGTTGATACGGGAACCATCCAATAATGCACCGTCAATAATCGGTTTATTGTCAGATACTGGCCTACCAATACGTTCTGACATTGCACGCAAATACCTTGCTAAAATGTCTCTCTCCCTAAATCGGATGTTTGAGGTTACCATCCCAAACACCTTGTGGTCCATGTGTACGTGTTTCAGACCAATTGAGTGTATATCTTCCAGCATTTCGTCTGAAAGAAGCGGTTCAAGGGGACCGTTTCTAATCAAGTCCCTAATGATGATATATCGAAGCCTGTCTCTCTGTTCCTTGGTAACTGCAATCCTTTTGTCATCCATTCCAAGGACTTCCCACATTTTTCCTTGCCTTCTGGCAACTCCTCTGAGGTCTGAATCTAAAACCGTGTAGCGGTCAATCATACCTGAAAGAATGTTTTCAAATTCATCATC
>JAYPOA010000128.1:0-2971 GCA_038130705.1 Methanobacteriota archaeon
CTCGCTTGTCCGTCCTACCATCCCTTGATAGGTTGTTCGCATGTATTCTATGCATATTGCAAGTTTGAGTGAAAGATTTGAGGTTTATGCTTGAAAGGTTAAATGATTTGGAAGGGTTCAGTCAAAACCTGAAATAAATGAAATCTACAGTTTCTGCTGGTCTTAGGTAAAACGCAAGCGATAGCATAGTTCCGCATATTATTCCCCATATTACAGGATGTCTTCTAGAGAGCCACATTTTCCCTCCACCCAATTTGCCACTAATGCCGTGTAAGAGTATAAAGCAAGCAACAATCAATCCGGTTAGAAGTTTAATTTCGGGCAAGAATGTGTACATTTCCTCTAAATCGAAATGTCCTCCAATGCCGAAGAACGTCTTCATCGATTTTGCTAGGATAGATGTATCTTCGATTCTGAATATTAACCAGGTAAAGAAAACGAAAACCTGAGTGATGAACCAAGAAATTAGAATACCAATTTTACCGGATTTCTTGAAAAATTTGCTTATCAAAGGAATGTCCTTCCCAAATCTATGTACGATAAGTAACAGTCCATGAACGAAGCCCCAGAGGACGAAATTCCATGAAGCCCCGTGCCAAAGTCCGCCCAGGAGCATGGTCATCATCAATGCGAAAATCATCCGTCTAGTACCGTTTCTGGAACCGCCGAGTGGAATGTAGAGGTAATCTCTAAGCCAGGTTGAAAGGGAGATGTGCCATCTTCTCCAGAAATCTTGCGGAGACGTTGCAGCGTATGGGGTTTTGAAGTTTTCAGGTAATCTTACACCCAGTAGATGCGCCGACCCAATTGCTATGTCGGTGTATGCTGAAAAATCACAATAAATTTGGATCCCAAAGCATAGTGTCGCCCACCAAATTAGGCCAATATTTGCAAGGTGTTCCCCTTCAATGAACACTGCGTTAGCATGGATTGCAACATTATCAGCAATCACTAATTTTTTTGCAATTCCATAGATTATCAGAGTCAAACCAAGTCGAAACCTGATTGAATCAACTCGCAATGGCTTTTCAATTTCCTTTCTGAAGTGGTCAGATCTAACAATTGGGCCTGCTACTAACTGAGGGAAAAACGCCGCATAGCAAGCAAAATCAACAAATGAATCATACGGTTTCTGTTTTCTTCGATAGATATCAATTGTATATGACATAGTTTGGAATGTGTAGAATGAAATTCCTACAGGTAATAATAAACCGTAGGTGTCCAATTCAACAGAACTAGAAAATTTGAGTGAGACTAAATTCAAAGATTCGATTATGAAATCAAGATACTTGAAGACGCCAAGTAATCCTAAATTTGTAATTAAACTTGCTTTCAGCCATCGTTTTCGCACAACTTCATCATCAGACTTAGACATCTTTGAGCCTGCAGTCCAATCTAAACACGTTGAGAGTAACAGGAGCAGTACATGCCATCCAGACGCTAACCAGAAAAATAGGTAGCTCATACCAAGCAAAATCATGATCTGTGGTTTACGTCTTCCAAGCGATACCCACATTGCCAAAATGAATGCAATAGGAAGGAAATATCTGTAATAATCTAGGGTGATGAAATCCATTTCATTCACCTAGTATTTTGTCGATTTCAGGAGCGACTCTTTCACAGAAATATTCTCTTCCATTGTGTCCTAGATGACTTCTATCTCTGAACATGTTACCTTCCCATGTTTCCCAATACATGTTCAGAACTGTTGCATTGTATCTACTTCCTAAATCATTGATTGTGTGATTAAAACCATCTAGTTGCCCCGTGTCAAGATTTGGGTAGACGTACGGGTGATGAGGAGTGGCAATGAGCATAACATGAATTCCGTTTTTGGTTAATTCACTAATTATGTATTCCAGTGCTTCATGATTGAATGTACCGTTGAATTTTGGATTGTAAACCCCTTGTTTTTTCTTAGACTGCATCTTATCATCGATAAGATCTTTCACTTCGGAGTCATTGAGCAACTCGTATTTTGGAGCCAAGAAGTTAGGAGTCATCAAGAAATCATACCAGCCATCTTCTCCAGGTTTGATTGAGCGCTCAGAATATGATAGGTACTCAGACTTGTCCTCAAAATATTCGATTAAAGATTTTTCAATAGCCCTGTGTGAATAGGCTTGAGTCATTTCCATCCTTTCAACATCGTTTACAGCAATCCATTGTTTGTGTTCATCACGGATAATGTCGTACCAATCTCCAATATCCTGATTTTTCATTAGAATGCTGTTAATTGTAAATCTAAACTCGATGTAATCATTCAAACTTTCAGATTCGTAATAATTCCAAAGACTGTTTGGTCCTAGGTCAATCATCACTATTTCAGGTGATGTCCGAATAATTGCTGGAATTTGCAAAATCTCTGTGTATGGATTTGCACCTGATACTGCTAAGTTGAATACATCAGCATCGCTTTCCATGGCTTCAGCGATACACTTTCCATCCACTGAATACTGAATAATTGATGAGCCGATAGCAATTACCTTTTGTCCTTCGTAATCCTCTAGGGAATGTAATGCAGGGAATGTTTTTGCATATGTAGGACTAGATACGATATCGGATCCAACCAATTGGTCGGTTACTATTCCAGAAATTACAGTAGCTTGTAAGAATAAGAAAGTACAGAATAAAGTGAATATAGACGCTAAAATCTCTCCCCCGGGGATTGATTTCAGTCCTTCCATGAATTAAAATCAAAGAAATCTTCTATTGTACTTTTTGTAATTTATTCAGAATTAACACAAGTTGAATAACCACTACCCTCTCCTCGGTACATGGTGACCTGTGAGTGGCTCGAGGAAGAAATTCGTGGAGTGATTCCAGATTGTGATGTAGAAGCAATCGATTTGAATGGGACACAAGACCATTTTCATATCCGAATAATCGCAGAATCTTTCAATGGAATGAGGCCATTGCAGCGCCAAAAGCTGATTTTGAACCACTTCAAACCCTACATCCCTAATCCAAT
>JAYPOA010000129.1:0-2835 GCA_038130705.1 Methanobacteriota archaeon
AGGTATATCGTGGTGATAACCCGCAAGCAGTTCGAGATGGTGTTGGCATGTTTGCAAAAGTATTCACCACGTTATACCCCCACATTCCAGTAATCGAGGAAGGTCGATTGACCGATCCATTACAGGCAGAACACTTCCTCGCGAGAGTTCACTTTTTCCATGAGTGGTTAAGCATCGGAAAAGAAGGCTGGACCGCACAGAAAATAATGAAGTACCACGCTGAACACAAACTGTTCTTGTTGAGCAGAGCTCCGGATTCCAAGCGAGCACTTGGAAGAATCATTGCGGAGTCATTTGACAATGACGAGCACCCAGAAAATGTGGCTCTAAAGTACATGACATCAGCACAAAAATTCCTCTCTAAACTTACAAAGAGAGGACAGATTGCTCACGCAATGGAGAGGGTAATGGGTAGACTGCCGAATTTGGACCGACAAGACAAGCATGAGATGCTCGAGGTTATTCACCAATTCAGGAAAGGTTTGCTTCCAAGGTCTGCAGCAATTACCTTACTGTCACATTACGTAAAGAGACATGACAAAGATAACCCCATCCACAAGAATTTCTTATCACCAATTCCTATCAACATTGGAATTATGGCAAGAGTTTGAGGGTCATTCCCACTTGTTCCATTCTGAATTGGAGTGGGCAATTCGATACCACCAATCTCCACTTCCTGCAGGTAGCTCAAGCCACTCATATCCATCGTCCTTTACCGTTCCAGTTTGGCTGATATGAGGAACATTTGCGGATGGTGAGGGGATATCGTCCCATTGTTCCATTGCTATTTTTTCATTCAGTAGTTTAGTTCGGTCTTCTGAATCGACAGAACCCGTCAAACCAAAATACGCATCATTGTGAGCAATTTGATACAGTTCACCTGGTGAAGACGCAAGTAAATCATCAATCAACGTGAACAGTTTCTCACGAGTGTTCTTCTTGATTTCATTATTCGTGTAGCGACCGGTAAGGTCTGCTTTCAGCTGATTAAGTTCCTCTGCAAGTTCCTGTGGATTATTGTAATAGGCTTGAATAATTGATTGTAAGTAAGTTAATTCGTTCCTCTCTTCCTTGGTTAACTTCTTGTTATTACGAAGTACTTGTATCCACCTAAATGTATCAGGAAGTATAGCCGCTACTGCATTGGTTTGTAGTAGTGTAAACAGCGCAAGTAGTACGGCTCCAATTCCTACAGATGTAGTGACTGGGTCGTTATCTCCAAAGAAAGACGCCAAACCCGAATTCGTTTCTTCTTCCAGCTCAGATACTACTACGGTACACCCGTCAAGGTCAACTTCAGTGTTTTCAGGAGTTCCCGGACAAATGTCATCAAAATCAGACACACCATCTGAATCTGAATCAAGTAACATGAGTTGGCTATCGCTACAACCGGTTGACGAAACGTTTTGTCCAATTTGGGTTCCGGGGCACTCGTCAATTGAATCGATTAGCCCGTCTCCATCACTATCGTCTAAACAACCATCACTGTTATTGTCAAGCATTGTTGCATTGATTTCTGGACACAAGTCGAATTCGTCGGAAACTCCGTCGCCATCCGAATCGAACACTAGAATACATCCATTTTCATCAACAGTTGAATTTTCATCAGTATTAGGACAGTCGTCCATATTATCACCAATGCCGTCACCATCTGAATCAAGTGTTTCATTTGCGTTATTGGGGAAAACATCGGAATTATCGCCAATTCCATCACCATCAGAATCTGTAGTTTCTGAGGCATCATTCGGGAAATCATCCGAATTATCACCGACTCCGTCGCCATCCGAATCCAACTGTTCAAAAGCGTTCATTGGGAATGCGTCCGAATTATCACCGACTCCATCACCGTCTGAATCTGTAGTTTCTGAGGCGTCATTAGGGAAGTCATCAGCATTATTTCCTACTCCGTCACCATCGGAATCTAATTGTTCAAATGGATTCAACGGGAATGCGTCTGAATTATCACCAACTCCATCGCCATCAGAATCTGTATCTTCATTCGGATCTTCTGGGAAATCGTCTGCGTTATTTCCTACTCCATCACCATCGGTGTCTAACCATTCGCTGGCATCATTTGGAAATACGTCACCTGTATCGCTATATCCGTCTCCATCACTATCTGGACAACCATTTACGTCTTCGGTGGAAGTTCCCGCTAATTCTGGACAGTCGTCGTTTGCGTTTACAATACCGTCACCGTCCAAATCGTTTTGGTCGATGAATTCGAACGACGAAGACAGTTCGTGCTCATTACCGTCTACATCAACTAGAGATATTGTTACAACACCAGGATTTGCAACTGCGGGGGTAGTCACTCGAATCGTCGAATCATCGATAACCTCACCGGTTACAGAACCTAATTGTCCAAACTTGACAGTAATCTCATTGGTAACGGTAATGCCAGTAGATTTTGTAGTATACTTCAAAATATCAGCCGTATCATCATTAAAAGCAACGTGCATGATTCCATTGTCATCGATAAAAATTGAGTTCCCCTCTCCAACATCGGCATTCGAAGCGATTGTATTGACATCCCAATCAGTAGCAGTCTCCTCTTTCATTGCATATTTCAAATTGCCACCAGTCCACGTATGATAGACGATGTGGGGTTGATTTGCAGCATCAATTGCTATCGAGGGGTCGCGTCCAGTGTGCCCTGATGAATCTATGATGTCAGTATCCCAGCCACTGCTTGGAGTTCCCACTGAATATCTCAAATCATCCTCTTTTTCATCGAAGTGGGCGATATGCAACTGCCCTTGTTGGTCCATTGCCATTGAAGTCATGTATCCTGGATACAGCTGAGATGGACTACTTCCCGTGTCGACCAGATAT
>JAYPOA010000130.1:0-2821 GCA_038130705.1 Methanobacteriota archaeon
TAGAGCAGTGTATGCGTTGAATAGTGCTAATGGATCAGTTTCATTTGAGCCTCCAGAAGTAAAATTGAATTCTATTTTTTCCCAAATGAAAGTAATGTTTTCTGACTTTTCATCACTCGGTTTGAGAAGCACATCATCCAATCTATTTTCATCTCCTCCTCTTTCAGAACCTGCCAATCTTAGTGAATATGCGGCGTCTACGCCCGCACTGAATCCTCCATTTTTGTAAGCCTTCATTGCGGAATCAACTTCCTCTCCTGGAATGGCTTGTTCGCTCCATTTGAGGACATTGTAATTGTCATCGAATAGAACGAAAGTTTGCAATCGGTCTCCACCCTGTGCATCTGCCAATGTTATCTCCGGGACGCTTGTAGCTACTGGAGATGTCTTACTGTTGGTGAATTCGTCCAATAGTGCCATTAGAGCGGTTTCATTGATTTCTCCTTCCATTTCGATTTGGAGGTCAGAACCTACAGTAGCATCAGCAGTTTTCTCATCAACCAGAGTTCCTGTGTATCCTTGAACAGCAGCGAGAGTTACTATGGATAATGTTAGTAGCATGATTACTGCAAGCCTGTTAACGGATTCTGTCGACCCAGATCCTTTCAAACCTCGCTTTACGTCTTTCAATACTGGAGAGCGCCCAAATAGCAATTGCATAATCTGGGGTCCTTTTGCGCCGATTCTACCAAGTAGCAAAGCTCCTCCAATCCATAGTCCAAATGGTCCAAATATTCCGAGTAATCCTTCTACGAAGAAATTTGAGTTTAATCCATCTTCACTACCATTCATTTCTAGCCAAGAGTCTATCACTGCGACCATACCAAATATGAACGCAGTCCAATGTAACCATCTTTTTGGTTCGGCTCTTGATGTTGTTTTTCTTACACCCTCTTCGATTTCGAGTGAAATGAATTCTTTTGTTCGACCTCTTCCAAATATCATCGCCAAACCAAGTGTTGTAATGGCCGTGAAGAGGGTAGAAGTAACACCAAGCGTTGGATTTACTTCGAAATCTCCGGTTCTAAATTCCATAAATCCTACCGCAGATAGGACAATCGGAACGGCTAGCAAAGCCAGTATGTAACCGATTAACCAAGCGACTGATGACATTACGAATAACTCAAGCAGGACCATTCCTTGTAGGGCCCCTCCGTCTGCTCCTATCACCCGATGTATACTCACTTCTCTCCTACGTTGTTCGAGGGACAAGACGAGACCGTAAATTAGAACTGCAATTGATAAAATCACGATTGGAATCATGATGATGTAATCGAATATTTGGATAAGTCCAAGGAATATCTCAAGGAATAGTATGGTTCCGCTTACGATGTCGGTGTAGTATAATTCAACTCCTTCTTCCGTGTAATTTCCGTCTTGTACTCTTGTTCCTAAATCCTCAAGCCATTCTGCTGCATCATCTGTTGAGGTTGTAGGCAATTGCCCTCTGTCTATTGTTACACCGAGATACATGTGGTCGTTATCCATCAATATCGCTCGCTGTGATTCTTCAAGGGCTTCCCAAGTTGTGAAAATTGGGTTGAATGGGAGCGTAGGGTTACCAAATGGCCATGGTTCGTATATTCCCATAACGGTGAGATTTTCTACCGTCATCCACATCCTACAGTAAATCATTTCATTATTTTCAGGAGTGATTTCACCGTCACAATTGTCCTCGTTGATGTTCCCTTCGAGTAGTGTTGATTCATCAACGACGTAAGCAAATGTTAGTTCGTCAAGAACGTCTCCAACTTTAGCTTGGGCTTGACTTGCGATTGTAGAAGGAAGTATGATTCCTCTATTTTCACTCATATTTTCAGGGGTTGGCCATTCTCCTAATCCAGATATTATGTTCTCTCCCAGTCGGTCAGCGAGCTCTCCATCAAACGCTCCAGGCCCTAGGAATCTAATCGCTCTCTTATCCGAAATAGGTGGTCCGTTGTCGTTGGCCTCAGGATAGTCGAAAGTTACGGCATCCCAAAGGGGATTCTCATTATCAGAAACAGCCCTCATTTCCAATGGCTGTGCGACGACAAATTCGGCATTGAAGAATCCACCACTATGTATTCCCTGTCTACCGAGTACGAGGGTACAATCGTTGAATTCACTAAATTCTTCCAACAATTCATCACACACGCTGGTCATTGTAGTGGTGTTATTTGACCAACCAGTTGCGTTTTCAACAGGAGTTCTTGCATATTCGATTTTAGCATCAAATGGTTCCGATTTTAATGATTCTTCGAAAAAGAGTTGTGACAAACCTACTCCATATGCAAGAACGGTTGTAATTACGAGAGACGCAAGAAATACTCCAGCGATTACTGCAAGACCCCTCTCCTTCCCTCTCCATGCGCTTTGAGCCGCTAATCTCAGTCTGCTGGGTAATTCTGTAACTTTATGCTTGTAGGAATTAAAACGAGACCTACCAGTTGAGAATTCATTTTGTTCAAGGTCGAATTCAGAATCAATCATTCTTCTTCGCCTCCTTCATCAAGTCCCCATGCACTTCTAATGTCCGACGCTTTGGTTTTACCATCTGTAAGAAGTAACATTCGGTCAGCCTTTGACGCAAGGTCGGGGTCGTGTGTTACCATCAAAATTGAAATAGGATTTTCTTTGTCATGACACAAATCTTTGAACAGTTGTAGTACTTCTGCTCCTGATGAAATATCCAAGTTTCCAGTAGGTTCGTCGGCAAGTAGAAGCGGTCTGTTTCCGGCTATCGCCCTTGCGATTGCAACCCTTTGTTGTTGCCCTCCAGAAAGTTGGTCAGGAATATGATGCATTCTGTCATCCAAATTAACCTTAGTCAAAGCATCTA
>JAYPOA010000131.1:0-2623 GCA_038130705.1 Methanobacteriota archaeon
TGCATGAATTCTGGTTCTGAATCGATGACTGTAGCTATGAGGATCTCAGATGTAAACTCCAAAATGATGACAGGCCCTGGCGGGAAACATGAAGGTAAGCCGGTAAAACTCCTTGCAATCGAAAGGGCATTCCACGGGAGAACCGATAGGCCAGCACAGATTTCACACTCCTGTAAGGACTCTTACGATAAAAATTTGAAAACATTCTCGGAAAGAGACAACCTTCTACTGGTGCCAGCAAACGACATCCCTGCGCTAAAGGCGATGTTTGAGCGAGCTGATGCTGAAGGCTTCTTCATCGAATCTTTTGCGATAGAACCAGTACAGGGAGAAGGAAACCCAGGCCAGTGCGTGGAACGTGAATTCTATGATGTGGCAAGACAACTTACAAACGACCACGGCTCGATGTTAATCGTTGATTCAATTCAAGCAGGAATTAGAGGTCAAGGCACTC
Source organism: Methanobacteriota archaeon (assembly GCA_038130705.1). Classification (GTDB taxonomy): domain Archaea; phylum Thermoplasmatota; class Poseidoniia; order Poseidoniales; family Poseidoniaceae; genus MGIIa-K1. The sequence continues at coordinate 455 of JAYPOA010000131.1, forward strand.
TCTCAGTGGTTGATTATGAAGGATTCCAGGATGCTGAAGCACCTGACTTAGAAACCTGGTCTAAGGCTCTAAACGCTGGGCAATACCCTCTTTCAGTCCTCGGAATGAACGATAGAGCTTCCAAACTTTACGTCACGGGAATCTATGGAAATACCATGACCACAAACCCAAGAGCGCTAGAAACCGCAGTTGCGGTACTGGAGAAAATTACTCCAGAACTAAGGCAGAACATAAGGAACAGAGGAGTTGAGTTCGTTGAGAAACTAAACAAACTCGCCGCAGAGATTCCTGATACCATCACCAAGGTTCAGGGCACGGGCCTCTTGATTTCCGCTGAATTAGACCCAGAAAAGATGAAGGTAATCGGGTTTGATGACGTTGAGGTTTGGTGCCGAAAGAACGGCCTTGGCGTCATTCACGGAGGAATAAATGCTCTACGTTATACTCCTCACTTCAACATCACCAGTAAGGAAGTAGACCTCGTTATCGACATTACTCGCAAGGCAATTCAGCATTTCGCAAGCTGATAGCAGACGTTACAAAGGGTACCCAATCTCACCAAATGGTAGCATGCGCAATGTTGCTGGTATTTGCGATAGCAGCGGCCTTGTTTTCGGTCTTATGCCAAACCCAGAGGCAATTTACGCCCGTTGGCTTCACCCAGACCATGCACGAGGAACAGCGCCAAAGGTTGCGAATGAAACAATGGGTGGATGGGAAGGCGAAGGATTGCAAATATTCCGAAATGCCATAGAGTATGTTCGCTCTCGTCAAGGCTGATGGGAGAGCGTGAATCAAATATCCTTGCACATCGAAATGTATCGGTTGATAATCTTCGGGCACTTGCCGTTCTTTTCATGATTCTAGTTCATGCAGCGGCGACGTGGATGCCATCAACCGCTTCGAAAACATCGCTGATTGCATATACAGTTGCAGGTATTGGTGGTTTAGCAGCCCCACTCTTCGTCACACTCTTTGGATGGGGTATTGCAGCATCAACATCGCTGACCACGAAAAAAATTCTCCAACGTGCTGGAATTCTTGCAATTTGTCAACTTGCAGTGAATCTTGCCGCACCTCATCTTTTCGACCCCCTAACGCCAGGAGTTTTGACATTATTTTCTCTTCTTTACCTTACAGCACCACTTTGGAGTAAGTTGAGAGGTGCCCCAAAGGTAGAATTTTTCACCATCGTTTCTTTTCTTATCTTACCGTTCTTTTTGATTGAGTTCATGGGGCCGTCGTCATGGAATTCGAGAATTGAAACAACAACAGCCTTTACTCTCGTAGCACATCTTTTCTTGACAGGACAATATCCTCTTTTCCCCTGGCTTGTTTTTGCTTTACTCGGCGCCAATTTGTACCACCATCCCACGCGTTCAAACACTCACGCAACACTTCTTGCGTCGAGCTTTATGGTATCTCTTGCAACCATATGGTGTGCAGTAGATCAAAACAGACCCTGGGCACTCGCAACAGACCTATCAAATACAGCAGTGTTGACATTTTTTCCAGCCACAACTACCTTTCTATTTGCTGCAGTTCTAGGCGTTCTTGTCCTTTGGCTTGTTTGTTATCAACGGTTTGAGTCAAACCTCTTCGTCCCGCTTGGTCAGATGAGCCTCACCATCTACGTCATTCATTTCATCCCTATCGGGTTATTTCACGAGACACTTTCAAATCAGTCGAACACACTTCTCCATTACGCTGTCATAACACTCTATACGTTGTTGTGGATACCTCTTGCACGGCTTTGGCTCGTCCGGTTTCCAAATCAGACCATTGAATCGCTCTTTCGCCGCCGACCATCAAATTCATCCAGCGATGAGTGAATATGCTTGCCAGACGTAATACAATGAGAAACAGAGCATAACAAGACCACAAACGCTCAGTAGATTTCGATATGTTTGTGGTGTAATACCTTGACTAGATTTTGAGATAAGATATGCAATGCAGACCTTTGTCATGATAATCGTTCCAAGGAAAGATAGTGCACATGCTACAGGAGCGAGCACTTCTTGATCGATTACTTTCTCGACTAAATGACAGTGTCTTGTAATTACTGCCCTGTAATCAAGTAGTGCAGAGTCCTGACGTGGATTCCAGTAGCACCATTCTTGACCATCTTGTTGGTCTTTGCACCCCATGCAGTTCCTGCAATGTCAAGGT
>JAYPOA010000132.1:0-2592 GCA_038130705.1 Methanobacteriota archaeon
TTAGAGCAATTCGGCTTCTAATAGTGGGTCAACTTCTTCTTCATTGGTAAGAACAACTCGGTTCTGATTCTGGCTATTTAGAGCATAGCCAACACCAATCATTCCCGCAATCATTAGGAAGGTCAGCACGAACATAACAAACGGATATTCTGCGTAAAGCTCAGCAATTGATGAGAAGAATCCGTCATTTGAATTATCGCTTCCCATGTCTTTGGGCTTGATTAGAGCAACGACAGCGGCTTGGTCGTATGCTAATCTCGTGAATGTCAATTTACCTTCCATTTCTGAATCATACATTTCAGAAGGAGATGTTGGGTCTAAATCAGAAAAGAAATCAGGTTTTTGTTCAATTGAAATATCAACAGGTTCATCTAGATTTAATGTCAACACTACGTCCACAGTGTATGGAATTCTTGATTCAAAGAATTCAGGATCTTCCAAAACTCCCCAGAGGGTTACTGCCTGACCGGTTACGTCGAAATGGGCCCACTTACCCCATGCGGAACTATCAACATCGAGGTCGTAATACCAGGTGTCTGCAAGTCTCGCTCCCTGCCCTTGAGCGTCATTATTTCCATCTTCTCCAAGGTCGATTGAAAGTTGAAGTTGTCCGGCTTGTCCAGTCTCTAATTCGAATTCTGAAGCGGTGAAAGTTGCCTCCAAGCGCTCTGTTCCGTTTGGAATCCAGACATAATGAGAATCTTCAGTGTAGTATACTGCACCGTTTGCACCATTGTTGAAGTGGTTCCAGTCTCCCTTCCATGCGTGTCTTACCCTGTCGGTGTTAACTGGAATTGTCGCAGTCGTCATCATTTCCTCATATATTTCGTAAGCGTCCCAAACTGTGTACTCTGGGTGGTCTACTATTCCATCACCATCTTGGTCTCTCATGAGTTGAAGCGTTCTTGCTAATGCAACAGCGGCATCGGTATCTGTAAGTCCATGACCTACTCTCCAATCATGACATTGTCCCGTTGCGCTTCTGTAACATTCTGGAGGGATGTCATTGCAAGAATCTTCACTGTTTCCATCTTCACAAGAATTAGCCATTCCATCGTATCTCGAGGTTAGTTCGATAATCAGTTCAAATTCGTGAACTCTGCTAAAGTTCTCATTATCCCAGTTTTCGAACTGGCCGTAAGAGGCGGTGCCTTCACCACCAACCAAACTACTGCCAAAGTCATGGTCGTCTCTGTGATAGTCCGCTACCTTTAGCGAAGGAGCTGCATCCAAAACTAAACCAGCTATCCCTCCAACGTGTGGGGTAGCCATTGAGGTTCCAGATATCGCCATGTAGTACAAATCTCCTTGAGTTCGTGTGGATGCATCGATTGCGGTTCCTCTCGGTGCAGTAGCCCAAATATCTCTGCCAGGAGCTCCTACATCTGGCCATGTGTGTTGTTGATTCATACATCCTCTTGAGGAGAATGAAGTCACTGCTGTTCCGTCGTGAGTTAGTGCTGCAACGGAAACTGCTGAAGGTGTGTTTGCGTACACGTTGGTTCTCAGGTCGCCAGAACATTCTGCTCCTGAACCACCAGAATTTGATGCAGCGAATATCACAGCAACGCCATTTTCAAAAGTCAGCCTGTCTGTGAGTTGAGCAATAACTCCGTTAGGGTCGTAATCTCCATCTGTGCCCCAAGAGTTTGAAACTACTCTAATGTGGTAAGGATTCTGACCTGGAACTGAGTGCGCATAAGTCCATTCAAGTCCTTGTGTTGCAGCGAAAATAGATGCTCCGTCTCCAGTTCCTAATGCGACTAATTGCCCGCCTTTGGCTACTCCAGCCCTGCGTCCGCTTGAAGCGTCACCATTGCCAGCTATCGTTCCTCCAACGTGAGTTCCGTGTCCTGAAGAGGTATCAGAATTACGAGTCTCAGTCCAGCCAATTCCATCGAATTTTGCTGAATAAATTGCCTTGTCTCCAGTCCATGGCTCGAGATAATCGTAGTCTGGGTGCCCTGCATCTACGCCAGTGTCAAGATCAACGATTGCAGTCCCGTCTCCATCCCATTCTGTAAAGGATAAATCTGTTTCATATTCGACATCCCCGTATGGTGAAATAATTGCCCTGCTCCAAGAGTCTGTTGCTGTGACAACGTGAGTTGTTTCTTGCATCATAATTCCAGGGGTTGGCTCGTCTTGACCTCCCCATTCAGGAGGTAGGTAAAAGAAATCTAGAGGTTTGTCTAATTCGAGATATTCAATCCTGTCCCAATTTGAAAGATGGCGTACATCTTTTGCAGTTCCTTCTACTAATCCTCCATCCAAAAGGGGAATCGTTCCGAGCAATTCGAAACCTAATTCTTTCAAATCATTAATGTCATCATTAGTCATTGGCGAATTGAGTTGGAAAATAACTGGAATAATTTTGCTATCATCTGAAGAATCAATCTCTTTTTGGAGGTCAGTATTCATTTTTGTGAAATCACCCAGTGGATTTAATCCGTTGGTTAGTGGCGATGCTACAGCACTTACCATTAGCAATTGAATGAAAATTGCTGCAAAGATTACATAGCGATTGGCTGAGACCATAGTTTAATTCGTAAGACGGATTCTTATAACAATACTGATATTGTGACAGAGAAA
>JAYPOA010000133.1:0-2471 GCA_038130705.1 Methanobacteriota archaeon
ACCTCAATAAAATCCGCTTAGACAAATAATCAGAAATCTCCCCTTGTCCATCGATGCATAAATTACCGCTTTCAACTCTTTTGACCATGGAATCAATTTTCAATCCAATTTCATCGAATATGGATATATCAACGTCCGTTGCAATAATCATTGTTATGAATCCTGATTCACCGACTTTCAAGTCTGATGCGAGTATAAATTGCCCGATATTTTCCATCTTGTTTGCAACACTAATGGAAGGCTCTGGTATTTGCCTTCCAGATGGGTCGGTTTCTGGATTGCCTAAGAGGATTGAGATTGATGCTTCTAAATCATCATTGAATGCATGTTCTAACCTACAAGCAGTCTCATGAATATCTCCAACAAAGGGTAATCTGCTCAAAAGAACTTCAGCCAATCTATGTCTTCTTTTCATGACTTTGCCATGCTCTAAACCCTTTTCAGTTAGCAAAACCCCTTTGTAAGGCACATAATCAACAAATCCATTCTTCGCCAATCTTTGAACCATTTCTGTTGCGGAGGCAGGGGTGACTGATAAGTAATCAGAGAGTTCTCCATTCCTAACCATTTGACCTGGTTTTCTTTCGTTTATCTCATAGAGTGCTTCTAGATATTCATCCTCGAATTCTTGAAAATGCCCCGCACCCATCATATCATCCTCACAATCAATCAGCACGGGCCTCGAATATTGTTTCACAGGCAGGACACCGTGCTTTTGCAGGTCGTTTTTCATATGGCACTTTCAGTTTCCTCGTACATTTAGGACAACCAAGGATGTCATTATCAGAAGAAGCCCATGGTTCTGAATCTTCCAAATCATCAGAAGGTGACTCTTCATCTTTATCTTGCTCTATTTCTTCCAAATCGGATTCTACATCAAACTTCGACTCGCACTCTGGGCATCTTACAGACCCGTTGTAATCACTCGGCACTCTCAATCTTCGGTCACAAGTCGGACAGGATACCTCTATTTTTTCAGGAGGTTTTGCTGAACTTTCAGAGCCTTTTTGTTTAGATTTCGTTGTTGATTTTGGTGAGTTTTTGACTCTTATTGCAAAAATAGCAACCATGCCGGCGGCCAGTCCACCGAGAATACCTCCTATCGGCAACTCAAATCCTGATTTGTCTTCTGCTACTAATTCTGATTTAACTAAGATTTGATCTGAAAATACCTGACCGTCAACATACCAAGACAGAGTAACCACAACATTTTCTTGATTAGGCCAATCAACCACCATCGAATAATCTTCAGATGTTACTTTTTTGGAGCTAACTGTTTTCATACCGATTACAGAGCTAGTGGTATCTGTTGCGATGATTTCAGTCTGCATTATCCCTCCATCGCCGTTATTACTCAATGTAAAGTGAATAGTAACCTGTTCGCCAGCTTTGGGAACTCTTGGTTGTGTCACCGGATTTACTACAATTGAAGGGTTAGAAGAAAAACTTGGGTATTCAATTTGACTTTCTAATGTGGAGCCTAATCCAATTGTCCAATCAACTGTTTTGACTTTGACAAATACTTGGTCTGCGTTATTCTCACCAATATTCATTTCGCCATAAGTAACACCAGGTAATATCATCCTTTCCTCAGAAATTAGTGTATCTCTGTCACCATCCAATATTCTGCCATATTCAATTATGATTTCCCTTCCAACCCCTGCTTCTAAATCGATAGCCCATTCGACACTAATGCCGTCATCATTTCTCTCAATTCCTTCTAAATCAATTGAAATATCTTGTGCTGAATCGATAGGAATTGTTACAGTTCCTGAGAGGTTCTCATCGACTGCAGAATCTAGGCTAATAATTGACCAATTGAAAACATGAACACCTTCATCTTCAATACTGAAGATTAAAGAAATCTCACCTGCACTTCCAGGTTGAAGTAAAATCGACTCAGATTGCTGTATAACTCCGGTCTTTTCAAATTGAAGTGCAACATTCCCTTCTGCGTCTCCTTCATTCCTGACTAAAATTGAAACGATGATTTCGTCATTTACATGCCAAGGACCGTTAATCAATGATGGTGAATTATATCCTGCACCAGTAATAATTGCTGATTCGAACTCCAATATATCACTCGTATTGGAATCTCCAAGTGCTCTCTTGATTTCAGGAACACACTCAAGGACGCCCGGTTTTGATATCATGCTTAATGTATAGTTTACTGAATCATTAGAATTGATTTGCTCATCGTAGCTACTAATCAGAACATTATCAAAGTAGCAAGTGATATTTCCAGTGAAATTTGTCTGGCCGATGTTCATTACATTGAGATCCCATGCCATCTCATTACCCGAACTTGGTTCGACATTTCTTGTTAGGTTCATTAGCAGGAATGGAAGCGGAGGAGGTGAAATTGAGATTGTCGAAGTTCTCAAGTTATCAAGCACATAGTCATCAGCATCCCCAAGTAATTCAAAATCAAAAACCAATATTAGGAGTAATAAATGATTTTATGAATGACG
>JAYPOA010000134.1:0-2456 GCA_038130705.1 Methanobacteriota archaeon
AAACAAGGACGAGTGAACATGGCCAAAAATTGGAATACTATTCTTCGTTGGGTTCATCTCATTTTCGGGTTTTGGTGGTAAGTATGTGGCAGTTGGCACTCGGGATTGCAATTGTAAGGAGAGAAAAATATGAACAATTCAAATGATGTAAAAAGTACAACGAATGAATTAAAAGTGTTAGTAATCGCATTAACTATATTTTTAGGTTTAACCGGACTGATAGACGTAGGTTTTGGGCTAGGCCTTCAATTTTCACCAGAACTTTTTGCTGAAGAATTCAACGTAGATTACGTTTCTGAATTGAAAGGACTTATATCTGTTTTTGGTATATCAATCTTAATTTGGGGGTCTCTAACACTTCTTTCTGCTAAATGGGTATGGGAGAAAAAAATAGAAGGAACTATTTTAGGAATTTTTTCTGGTTTAAAATTGTTTTTTGCAAGTATAGCAACTTTCATTTACACTGGGAGTGTTTCAAACATAATCTTTGATGGTGCTAGAGGTGTCATCATTATTATATTGGCTGTTGTTTTATACAAGAAGATAGATCTAAAAAAGGGTGACTGAAGATACCGACGATGAGAACGACGGAGCAGAAGCTCATCACATCCATGTATCAATGGATTCGGATACATCAAGTGGGTTCATCCGAAACCCCTCTGTATCGGTTTTCATCAGTAAAATGGGCTCGCAGTGGGCCAGTATAGACACTACCCTTTGAAATGGATTAAACAAATAATCCAATCATTAAAAATAATGCAAATCCAAGACAAAACAATGAGAATAGAATGTCTACAATCATGCCAACCATTGAACCTGTATTTGATAATCCAGTTGACATCTGCCAGTCAGATTTTCCTTTGTAATGAACAGCATCAAGAGCACTTGCAATACCAAGGAAAAAGCAACACGATGCGTTTCCAAGAAGAATCGGGCCCTCATCACCCATTCCCATTCCTCCAAAGATAAGGAATCCAAAGTAAGACATTATACCGATCCCTAACGGTAGGTACGACCAGGTTCTGTAATTCACGTCAGGCGAATAATTTAGGTTAACATAGACCACTTGTGGCATTTGTTGCATTTGGGGCATTTGCTGTACCTGTTGCATTTGAGGAACCTGCCCATAGAGTTGTTGAGTCACGGGAATCTCAACAGGTTGTGGTGCTGGCGCTTGAGGTTGATTTGGAGGTTGCATCTGCGTTAGTTAAAGAGGAGGCCGATTTAACCGCTTCCGTCTCAATCGAAATACGCAGATATTATTTCAAGAGGTCATCTCTTGCGATGTTGAATACATTTTTCCCCCGAGATGTTATCTTGATTTGCCATATAGGGTCGTTTGGACAAAACGTTCGAAGCATGTTTTTTCTTGACCAGTGACGTTTGGCTTCGTTTTGGTCGAAATATTTCCCCCACTGAGTCCAGCGGTTTTCTGCACGGCTTGCCATCAACACATCAACCGGTTTGAAGGTACCAAATTCTTGGGTAATAGATGTCCAATTCAGTTTGTCATACCTATCCTCTAACCCCTGGTGCAGATCTCCAACTATCTCATAACCAACTCCTTCATTTGGGTCAAGACTTTCTATATGTCCCGGAAATAATTTCTCCAAATGCGTACGCTGACTTTCGGTTGTTTTGGCTGAAATTAGTAACGTATCGTGACCGCTTGGGCCTAATCCAGTGTGTAAATCAATAGCCCAAATTCTCTTTACATTTTTTAGAGTCTCATCAAGCCATTCGAGCAAAATTTTGGGCCCATCTTGTAGTTCATTACCACCGAATTGTATAGCTTTAGGATATTCATATTGCCCCTCAGCGACCCACTGCTTTAGATTGTTAAATCCGTGCTTCATTATCAATCTCAAAGCCTTCAGTTTGAACCATCTCTCTTTTTCTTTTGGAGGAGTTTGTGGGTTGATGAAATCTTTGATGTGGCGATAACCTTCTGGGGACCCAGTATATTCTTGCTCCTTGGTCAGGAAGTTTCTGTTTAAGTCGACATTATTCTCATTAAATCTTCTCCACCACGCCATTCCGTAGGGGTTGATAGCGTGGATGAAAATCACAGCATGATTATCAAATGCATCGTCCTTAGCCATTTCATTCATTATTGATAGCTGAATTGCACTTCCCGGATAACCCTCGACACCGTGAATGCCACTTGATGACATTAGCACCCTGTTTGAATTGATATTGCCGACTATTGCAACATCGATACAAAGCGGTTCACCGTCTGGGCCGACCATGTTAAGTTCCAGTCGTTCATTTGTGACCGAATGGCCCGCTTCTCGAAGATCATCACAAGCGATCAGAAACCTTCCTGCCGCTTCTGCATAGGAATTAGCAAACCAGAAGCGCCCTTCCATATTTGCCCTACACGTATCAATCGCTTGAATCTATGCTTGTAACATTAGTCAGGTTTTAGTGCATTTTTTGTAAGGTAATTTTTACCG
>JAYPOA010000135.1:0-2440 GCA_038130705.1 Methanobacteriota archaeon
AGTGGCCCGGCCTCGCGTCCAGGCAGTCGGCCTGCCCCGGCGAGGGCTGGTAGGTTGTCACCGGACATGGTGTTGACTTCATATTTATTTCAGGCATAAAATAGCCCGGTGGCACTGGTTCACACAAATCAAGGGTAGCGCCTGAAAATTGTATCACTTCGCCCATTCTACAAAATGTTGGTATCGCCGACCCGCTGAGACTTGTGAAGCTATTCTCCGGGACCTCCCTGCATAGACTCGAACCGCTAACATTTTGATACGTCCCAGGTGGGCAAGGATACTGTTCTTTCATTCCTTCAAAAGGAACAAAATGCCCCGGATCAGAAAGTGAGCAAGAATGAAGCCCGTAACTACCTGGCAGGCAAAGCTTGGAAACCGATGGGTCTACTATGAATAGGTCAACAATATCCTTTTTTCCATCGTTGTCGGAGTCAAACAAAGGGATAACGAGGCCATCAACACTGTAATCATGTTGTTCCAGTGTCCTTAGGTTGGTACAATTGTAAATCTGATCTGCTGCACTTAGGTGACACACTGTAGAATCCGAAAGCAAGAGTGTGTTTGTGGCTTCAGGTTTAGTCAAAATTAAGCTCCCCCCAGAATCTAGACAATTTAGGGTGGTGCTTTCCCATACATAACAGAGGTAATTTTCGCCCAATGCTATGTTGGTCACATTGGCAGAGATGTGATGCATCTGATGCGTGTCTTGGTCGGAATGTTGGAACCCATCATTCGTGCAATAAAAATCCCCAGTCTGGTCAACAATACACATTTTGTAATCCGAAATTAAAGCATGTGAAACCCTTTTGGCACCCCCGTCTTCAAAAACCAATTCCTGCACGTTCCATCCAACTGTGAAATTATCAGTGCATCTTATTGAATGGTCAAAGTGAACAAGGCAGACATTCTCTGAATTGTTTGTCATAGCCCTTGCTCCAGAGCCTATATCTACTATCCTGAATTTGTCTGAGGTTAATCCATGGCTATCCATCGCCTTGCAGAGGGTTGTCGCATCATAGGTTTGGACACAGAGGTTTTGGCTGTATTCTCCAAGTTTCAATACTGGTGAATCGAAGATCTCGGAAAACAACAAGGCAAGCCCCACTCCTTGGGTATAGTCACTGTAATCGACGCACGTCACCTCGACATTGTCAACCAAATAACATAGCATTTCTCCGCTATTTGTGATCGAGTTGATGTGGCCCTTAACTGGCAAGTCAAACAATGCTCCCTGACTCGTTGAACAAATTATCGAGTTCGAATTCGAGGCAATGTGGCAAATTACGCCCTGATTATAATCAACTGGGATGTTCAGAGATAATCCCATTTGGAACCCCAGGTGTTCTGGATCGATCATAGAGTTTTCACGGTTGTTCAATGTTATTATGGAGATATCAGATTGATATTCTTCTAACTCATATTCTAAAAGTGGGGTCGATGTTGAGTTTATGGAAGATAGAAACAGGTCATGGATGTGTTTATCATTGCTAATAATCATTATTTCGTCGATTTCAGTATTGATTTCCAGCATATTAGTCCAATTCTTCAATAATTCTTCAATTTTCGTTCCAGATTCTATGTTGATGAATCTGCATTCCTGACACCCTTCTCGCCCACTCATTTCCATGAATAATGACTCATTGAGGAAAAACACTGTCGTATTGTCTTCACTAGCCTCATCGACTAAGCTAGCGAGCGACGAATGATTATCCTCATCCGGAACTTCAATACTTACTGCGTAGATTATTGCTAAGGAAAGAATCCCTATGCCACAGAGCGTTGTAATTCTTTTGTTAAAGAAGGTCATTTGCAAAACATCTCGCGGGAGTGTAGCAATCTCAGGTCATTTGTGGTCATAAGGATTGGGTAAGTATATCCATCATGAGATCACCAAAATTTTTTGTTTTCAGGCGGCTAATGATTCCGCCAACCGCACTGGATTAAATAGAGTAAACATCGGGCATCAATATAATGTCTTTTCAAGGGCCGCTTTTTATCCTAGGCTCCCCTAGAAGCGGAACGAAATTAGTGAGGGACACGCTCAATCAATCTGCCGAGATCTCGATACCAATACATGAAACTAAATTCATACCTAAAATACTTGAAATCTGCAACTTAAACAATAGCAACCCATCTTCCATAGTTAGGATAATTGAAAATTCAGAGTTTTATGAGGCCCACCGAAAAGAGGGCTCTGACTACAATCTCGATAACTTGTATCTAGACCTGTTAGACCCAACTAATTTATTGAAGTCTATCGCAAAAGAGTCTGACAGATCTCGAGGTATCGAAGACAGGCGCATATGGGGGGATAAATCTCCATTCATGGAACTCAAGTTAGAGGTATTAGCAAGATCATTCCCTTCAGCAAAATACATTTTTGTTATAAGAGACCCTCGAGATGTATATTCTTCGATACAGAAGATGTATCCGTGGAGAT
>JAYPOA010000136.1:0-2426 GCA_038130705.1 Methanobacteriota archaeon
GTTCTGTTAGGTAATCTCTCGTGTTGTTATCTAGAGGTTCCTCCATTTCCCAAGCAGACAAAAACTCATCAAGTGAAACCATTGAATCACCATCTGTGTCAATCATCATCATACCCATGTGGTTTTCGATTTCCTCATCTGTTGGAGCAATCACTGCGTCGATCACGTGTATGACCCCGTTGGTTGCCTGAACGTCAGCGGTGGTTACAGTAGCGTTGTTGACCATAACTCCTGAAGCGGTTACGGTCAACACAGCATCATATCCGCTAGCCATGGTCACTACCATACCGTCTGTGATGTCAGATGAGTTGACGTGACCAATTGCTACATGGTGTAGCAAAATTAGCTTTAATGTTTCATTGTCATAATCGTCTTCGAAATCTGACAAATTGAAGTCTATTGCGGCAAAGGCATCATCGGTTGGCGCAAATACAGTAAATGGCCCCACTTCATTCAGAGTGTCTACCAATCCGGTATGGACAAGTGCGCTAACAAGAGTATTGTGTGCACCTGTATTTTGTGCTATGGTCGTTATGTTATCCGTTGGTTCTTCAGCAGCAACACCAAATGGAATTACTGATGCGACCAACAGGGCTGTCAAAATCACTACAAGTTTAGATTGCATTGGTGTTGGGCATTTTTTCGAGTATATACACTTTCGTTTCAACACATAGCATGATGCTCAAACAGGGTGGATTTGATAGATGAGATATTTTACAGGGTTCATGCGCCGAATGGCTTTGTTGGTGTTGTTTATTATGATGCCATTTCACTATTCGGTGTCAGCAGATGGGCATCCATTCAATTTTTACATTGATGAAGAAGTAATTATTCATCCTGCTGAAACCATTTCCTTGCGTGTAGCATACCACAATATAGTAAACGATGAAAGACATTTCAAAATCGAATTGAATCAATCGGATTCTGATATAACTATCAGTAATTTAGAAACTAACTTTACTCGCGTTGCATCAGGAAGATTGGGGGAGTTAAGTCTCAATCTAACTGCTGATGAAAATTCACCATATGGTCTCAAAAATATTTCATTCGATATTACATGTCTCGAGGATGTAAATTACAGACTTACACACGAGTTAAGCATCGTAGTTTCAAAATGGTCGAACCTTAATTTTGGAGCAAATGATGGCTCAACGTTTCTTGTTCAGCAAAATGTCAACACATCTTTAGCTGTTAACATTACAAATATGGCAGGCTATATGGACAACGTAACTATTTCAATGGACACAGATTCAGATTGGAACTATGGTTTTGTCGGAGATGTCAACGGAGATAAGATTCTGAATATTCAGTTAGATGACAATGCTGAAGAGTACGTATATTTCTTCATTCATACTCCTCTAATTTTGAATGGTGCTCCACTTGCTGGAACAGGCCCGACATTCACTCTTACTGCTCAATCTGGACTTGATAAAAGACTGGAAACTTGGACTTTCAGTTTAAAGATGCAAACCTTTCACAATATTACCATAGATTTTGCTGAAAATGGTTTACAATTAGATCCTGGTGATGATGGACGTTTACAAGTAACAGTGAGAAATAACGGCAACATTGACACATATTTGGATACAACACTAAGTATAGGAGGTACCGAAGATGCTGATAGAATTGAAGTAAATGGTTGGACTGTCGCTATTTTTAATGCATTTGACATGATACCTTTATCTCCAAATGAATCAAGAATAATAGAAATTGGTTTTGATTCACCATATGCGAAAAATAGCGAATTGAACGTCACTCTAATAGCTCAACCATTAAATTTCCCACAACGATCAGAAACAATCACTCTGTCTTCTAGCATCAAACTATTACGGTCAGCTAGTCTGACAATGAATGATTTATCTTGTCTTATGGTTGAAGTAAACGATACTTGCCAAAAGATGGTAACCATAGAGAACTCTGGTAATTTTTTTGACCAATTCAAAATAACTCTGATAAATGGTAACGGGATGAACTTCGATATAACATCCGATTACACGGGACTCTCAAGCGGAGAGTTTAGTCACCAAATACCATTGAACATATCTACTATTCAAGACGCAGTAGGATTCCAAGAAGGTAGTGTCACCCTCTTGTTGGAAAACTTAGATGGAGAGTTATTGGACCAAATAACGGTATCATCAACTACTGCTGCATTTGTAAATTGGATTTGGGAAGATTCTGCACAAGATGTAAACAACGGTAGATTAGAAGTTGTTATGACATTGAGAAATGAAGGTAACATCGTTGATGGTTTAATAGTAAAAATGTCTTCTTCATATTATAAAGTTCATGAATTAATTTATCTTCTATTTGAGAGTTTGATATTGAAGATATTTTATTTAAAAATTGAGCATTTTCATTATCTTCAATTATTTTTTTTGACAAGTTTTTCTTTAATTTTGGAACAATTTTAGCATGTTCTATTA
>JAYPOA010000137.1:0-2306 GCA_038130705.1 Methanobacteriota archaeon
GAATGAGAAAACACGTCCGAAGTCATGCTGAGCCGGGAATGAAAGTCCTAGAGGTGGGCTGTGGACCCGGATCTTTTGCAGTAGACATTGTCGGTATGGATTTGACTTGTCTGGACCCAAGTGCAGAGATGCTGAAAGTGTGCAAGAAAAGGCTCGACAAAGTACGCAGCGAGCGTGGAGAATCACAAGCAAGTTACGTCGAAGCTATTGCAGAAGAAATCCCACTTCCGGACAACACTTTTGACAGAGTATTTTGCCTATTCTCATTCAGAGACTTCAAGGACAAAAAGAAAGGTCTAGAGGAAATATTCAGAGTTCTGAAACCTGGCGGTCAATTGGTAATTTGTGACGCTGGTAAAGCGAATTGGCTACACGGACTATTCGGAAGGCTATACATGGCAACATTCGTGCAGTGGGTTGCTAGAATTGTTACTAAGGACCCAAACCACCCATGGAAGTGGTTGGCAAGAACCTACACCCATTATGGTACACATTCATACTATAAAGGCGTCATGAAAGAGGTTGGATTCAAAGACGTGAAAGCAAGATTGCTATTCCCTGGTATGTCGAGCAGATTCAAAGCCAACAAACCCGAGTAAGCCAATACAAACGGTAGCGTCTGACAAGACCCACTGCAAGCCCTTTGATTGAGTATGAACGAATCAGTGGGTCAGTGCCTTAACCCTTTGATTCGTTGGTATAGGCAGAAATCCAACGAACCATTTATTTTCTCAAAATTGTTCGACTTTCTATGGACAAAAAGAAAATTCTTGCAACTCTTTTGATGCCACTGCTGATTCTGTCAGGCTGTATATCCGATAATGCAAACTCAGAAGAAGATGAAGGCGACGGAGTTGTTCTGGAAGTAGATATTGAATCGACTGATGCCGACATTTCTGTCTCAGATGGAACATCTGACATACTGATTGATGCGATTCTGCAATCCTCGAACCAATTTAATTGGAGTGAAATAGATGTGAATCTCCGATATGAGTCGGATGATGGTGAACGCCAATCAATTACCTGCTCACAGACTGACGAAAACGCAGGGTGTTCGATTAGTGAGGGTAATGGCGACTCAACATGGGAACAAAATGAGATCATTAGTATTGCCGAAAATGAATTAGATATCTGTAATTCGAACAATTGCAGTGTGCTCATCACAATTACTCTTCAACCAGAAAACGAACCTGGAATCATTCTTCATCAGAATGAATTGGTTTTGAATTAACAATAATCAGAGGGAGCCCTCTGATTGGATGGGTCATCAGACCGTAGCGTTTGTACTGGGGGACTGAACACCCATTGTATCGAGAAATAAAATGCAAAGGGGTATCGGATAACCCCTTGCAACTTATCCGAATCAATTTGTCGATACTTTTGATTTCTTTCGGTTACGATTCCACTTCTTGATCCGAGGTAATTGCCACTTGATGATGCCCGTCCAGAACACGATACCAAGAACAACGGTTCCCATGGCCATTGTTACCCATGGTTGTCCGTCCCAATAATCGATATTCCCGGTGAAGGTAATTGCACCAAAGTATATTGAAAAGCAAAAACCGAAAATGAGGTGAACCCAACGTAGAATGGTATTCCAATTTTTGGCCATGTTCATTCGTCCTTTTTTTCGTTCTTGTATTCTGCAAGTTTTTGTTCATATTCTTCTTTAGAAAGACCGTGCCATCCTTTGCACATTCCGGTTGGCGATCTTCCACATCCACATTTACTCATGAGTTTCATTCCTCCTTGACACTGGGAGCATTACCTCCTATTAAGCAGAAAAAGTTCCGAGTCAAAGACCATAGTATCCGATTTGAAACTAGATGATTGATATAATTGAGCAACTTGGTATCATTATGCAACCACAAAGTCATCACAGGCCTGTTTGCTTAGAATCCCAAGGTAGAGAATTCATCGGTTTGTTAGGAAAATCCCATGTGCTCGACATTTTGTATTTCATGTTCAACAATGAAGAATCTGTGAGATTCAATCGCCTCAAACGGGAAATTGGATTGACTGCAACCACTCTTAGTCGTCGTTTAGAGGAGCTGAATAATCAAGGACTTGTTGATCGAGAAGTTTTTGCTGAAGTACCAGCGAGAGTTGAGTATAAATTATCAGAGAAAGGCAGAACACTTGGGCCAATTCTCAAATCTGTTTTTTCTTGGGTTGAGCGAGTAAATTCGTAAAAATGCAAAGGGAACCCCTCTGTACACCCGTTGATACGAAGGGTACCCTCTGATGAGGAAAAATCCAACATCCAAGTTGCGTCAAGCGATACGCTCGACAGTTTCAGGAGTAAT
>JAYPOA010000138.1:0-2160 GCA_038130705.1 Methanobacteriota archaeon
TTACATCTGAGATCCTCATAGCTACAGTCATCGATTCAGAACCAGAATTCATGCATATGAATTTTGTAAACGGACAACTTCCCCTTGAATGGCCTAATTCTTTTTTCAGAGCGGCGGCAAGTCTTGCATGGCTGAATGATGGTGTCATTACGTTCGCCATCACGTGGTTTTTGGACATTGCAGAGATTACTACATCCGGGCCGTGGCCAGCGCCAAGCATTCCGTATCCACCATTGTCGTGAAGTACCGCCCCGTGAGAGGTTACGATCCATGGACCTTTTGCAGCTATTGCAACGTACGGGTTGATAGTTGCAGGAGAATAAAAGTTGACATAACTACTCTGCAGGTGGGTAATGAGGTCTTTTTCAGCCATCGAAATTTCTTCGCTTGACAACTCAGATTGAATAGCGTATGCATCCTCAATAGCTGTGATGATATTTTCGTCGTGGCTTGCGAAATCCGTGATTACGTCATCGCTCAAGCCCACTGTTTGGGCTTCGCCACTCCTTTGTCTCATTTCGGTAAGCAAATCTAATACTGCAGACATAGATTTTCCCCTTGTTGCTACGCTATTGCAATGTGTCTAAAATGGTTTGTCGGTGTTCTGTCATAGGGGCAATTCAATAACTTTCATTAGAATATAGACGATGAAATAATATGCGATTCCTAATACTGTATTATCGTGAGCAACACTACTAAGGTGGATGTGTCGTCAATAAATCACGGCTTTTTCCAGTTTACTTTCCCAACCGGGTGGAAAAAAATCACAGCATGGGCAATTGCGTGTGTTGTTTACCTTGCAGCCTTCATCTTCTTTATCGTAAGTCTTGGGATTCCTGATGTCCCTCCCATATCAGAAATTAAAGTCATATCCACTTTTGATGAACTTGAAGACATCGAAGAGGAAAACTTAGGAAACGGTTGGGATAATTACACTGAAGGGAAATTTTTCATAATTGAATCAAAAATTGTAGAAGGAGAACTTCTGTATGGTTATTGGTCATATGATTCGGACGGTGAAAATTGCTCAGATTATGTAGAATATCCTGACTGGACGATAAAAATCAGCCCTGAGGGAGGAGAAGAAGTTGTTAACATTTCTTGGTATGGCCCTCTTGGTGAAGAAGCCAACTATATTTCTCGAAATTGCGATAACCATTATTATGACGATTGGTGGGTCGAAGAAAACGATTCAATTACGGTTTTTGGAGTAGAACTTGAAGGAGAATTATTCCTGATGTCGGTCGGAGCTGAAGGGAAGTACGTGCCCGAAAGAACTAATCGCGAGGATGCCCAAAGAATGGCTCTGTTTCTTTGCATTATTGCGTCAGTAACAATGATGGTTACGACTCCAACCTCCCTTAGCTACGACATCAAAAATCTCCGAACCAGATGGGGAAATTTGCCATTTGCTCACGGTAAACCTGGAGAATTAGTGGAGGCGACTGGGCCTACCAGAAGGGTAGACGCAAACGACTGGATTCTTCCACCAAAGCCATTCGAAGAATGGTCAGAAAATGCTTACGCTGAAGATGCGGGAGGAAAGCTAATAGAAGAACATCCAAACAATATCAACACACCTTCTCCGGCAACCTTTACCCTCTATTCCGTCAATGGAATCTTATTTGTCATATTCGCGATATGGCTTTCAAGCGATTTACTTGCAAGACATAATGACTTTACAACTTGGATAATTGGTCAAATCCTAAGAATAGCAGTTGTAATTTTCACAATCGTTTGGGTATTTATTTCGTTCAAACAGTGGAGATTAAGTCACAGCATAATCGATACACCAACAAGCAACGTCAGAAGTGTTGCGGTAGGCCCTGCAGAATTGGTAGGTCAAATAAGGCCACCACCAGCGGGAAGCTTGAGTGTCAAAATCGCTGAGGACGAAAATAAAATCGTTGATGGTGTTGTTATGTACAAATGGAAGGAAGAAGAGTACGTTTGTTCTAAGGACTCTGACGGAAATGAATCATGTAATTGGACAACCAGACGAAAGGAAAGTGGTGGCACTCTATTCACCCTCCATGATGGAACTGGTGGTATCTTAGTCGACCCGAGTACTTTCAAGAAACCAATTTATGGCGATCCATTGAAAATTTGGGAATGGGGTAAGATGAGGTGGACCGTTCACGCACTTTGTGCTGGCGACCC
>JAYPOA010000139.1:0-2150 GCA_038130705.1 Methanobacteriota archaeon
GTCATGCTCTCCATTCCACCAGCGATTATGGCTTTGTATTCTCCAGCCTTGATACTGTTTGCAGCTATCATTGCGGCTTTCAAAGATGAACCACATACCTTGTTGATTGTTGTTGCAGCGATAGAATTTGGTAAACCAGCACCTAATGCTACTTGCCTTGCTGGGGCTTGACCTGCTCCTGCTTGAAGCACTTGGCCGAATAGAACTTCATCGATTACACCGCTAGCCGGGTCAATATTACAGCGGTTCAGTAACTCAGTTACCGTTCTTGTTCCAAGTTCAACAGCGGATAGATTAGAAAGGCTTCCACGGAATTTTCCAATCGGTGTTCGTGCCACTCCACATATTGCGACTCGGGACATGGTTTGCGGAAATATACGCATCACTTCAATATGTTCTTTGACGGAAGTGTTCTTGAATAGCGTTTCATCGCAGTGTTATGGCCAAGTTCAAGACCAATTTTGAAACAGACCGAGCAAAAGACCAGATGAGAAACATCGATATTGAAATCGATTTTACTCCTAATGCTCTTGCAAGCATCCTATACCGACAGGGAGACACCCACATTTTGTGCTGTGTTACAAAGGAAGCTAGAATGCCGGGATGGTTCCCAAAAGACACTCAAAAGGGATGGGTTCACGCTGAATATTCACTACTTCCTGGTTCAACAGATTCCAGATTTAGAAGAGAGAGAAACGGGGCGAAAGGAAGAACTCAGGAAATAGAGAGATTGGTCGCAAGGTCACTTCGAGGTTCAGTAGATCTTGAGGCTCTTGGCCCAATTGCACTTACAGTTGACTGTGACGTGCTAAACGCTGATGGAGGCACTAGATGTGCATCTATTACAGCTGCAAATATTGCAACAAGACTTGCTGTTCGAAGATTGATTGCAAATGGTGATTGTTTGCCAATAGAAATGAGGCCAACAAGAGAGGATAGAGAGAACGGATGGAAGCCACCTAATCTCTCTCCTGAAGAAGCATTAGAGCATGAAAACAGAGTCATACCTCATGATTTATCGGCTATATCTGTAGGATTAATCGGAGAATCTGTATACTTAGATCTGGATTATAATTTAGATTCAAACGCTGATGTGGACATGAACGTGGTTGGAACCTCTGATGGGAAATTTGTCGAAATTCAGGGCACTGGTGAAGAGTCTACTTTTTCATATGATGAATTGCAAGAATTGCTGGACATGGCAAGAAACGGCCTATCTCAGTTAGCAGAAATGCAATCCGCAGCATTAGACGGTATTGAATGAGCCGTAAGGCTTGAAATACAGATGCTTGTGGACCAATTACTCCCGGGTCAGTAGCTTAGCTGGGAGAGCGCCGCACTGAAGATGCGGAGGTCGCTGGTTCAAGTCCGGCCTGACCCACCTCTTATTCACGTCTGATTGTGTGTTTTTTCCCACATTTTTGCGAACAAAAATAGCTAATTTTCCACATCATTCATTTGCTTGGTCATACTAGGCATATCATGGCCTCCGAGAATGTTGATACAAACTCGGAATTAGTTCTAGATGAAACCACAGATGCAAAGCCTGTTGACAAGGTGAGCAAGGAACTCGCAAGCATCAGAAAAAGAAGGAATACTGATTCAAAAAGAAGATTTCCATCTGCAATTGAAGATTGGACATTGCTTGCTGGTTTCGGATATGGTTTGATTTACGCCCTCCTAATTTTCGGGATGTCTGCTGGCGTATTCGGAAAATCGACGAGTCTTGACCACTGGGCTAGTGGAACATTTTTGGATAGCGGAGAACAATGTGAGGAACTGAGCAATACCCCGTGGATTCACATCTATCCTGACAACGATGTGGAATCACTAAAAATACAGGGTAAAAATTTGGAAGAAGGTTTGTACACTGTTCAGTGGTTAATCACACCTCATGATGAGGATTCCAATCAAACCATTGAGGGAGAAAATCTGGATACGAGAAGGGCTTCCGTCGATTTCGAAGAATTGTCTACTGGGAAATATGATGTTTACATAATAGTAAAAATTTACCAATTAGATACCATTCTTGAAGAAAGAAATGATACGAAATTGATTAACAGTACAAACAACATCATTACAGAAAATGTAGAATTTGAAATTACGACCACTGAAAACGCATTGGCGTTCTTGCCACTTATCGATTCTGA
>JAYPOA010000140.1:0-2139 GCA_038130705.1 Methanobacteriota archaeon
ATAACGAAGGCGTAGGTAGCTGGAGGGCTCTATCTCACGTTAGAGATAGTGGAAGCGGAGTCCTTATTACACTCAGTAATTCTTCCAATCCATTGTTGATTATTGAAAAAATAGCGAGTAATGAGATTGATTGTAAGATAATCTTCAGATTCTCGAAACACGAAACAGATTTGCGTGATCGTGTTCTGAAAATATTGAATGAGCGATTTGTTGAAAATCGAGTACAGAAAAAAGCCAAGTCGATTCATGTCAATCCAATAATTGAGGTAGATAGAAATTCGATTATTACCAAAATTTTGATGATCTGTCCACCATTGATTCTTCTTGGCACAATTGGTTTCAATGAAATGATTCCAAATCTACTAATTTCAACGATGCTAGGATTTTTTGTTGGAGGATTCCTCGGTGGATTGATTGCTACCAATAGATTACATTGATTGGTGAAATGCAAATGGATATATCATGTTCTTTATTAGTATAGGATGAGGTGCGAAAATGGCTACTGTCGAGGGGGAAATTTCTAGATTGAAGAATAAAGACCAATCGACAAGGAGGAGGGCTGTTAGAAATCTCTTTGATTTTGATAACCCAAGGGCACTGAAAGGTTTTGTAAACCTTCTTACAGATAGGGACCAGTGGTTCAGAAGCAAAGCGATTGAGGCGCACCGTAAGTGGGCTAGCACTGGAGATGACATTCGTCCACTGATGGAAGTAGACAAACGAATAGCAGCAGAGATATTACAATCGGTTAGGGATGTTGATATTGCAATGGAATTATTTGAAGATGACGACCACATAGTTAGAGCATTTGCTTCCAAAATTCTGGTGGATGATGAGACCTTACACCAAAGAATGTCCGAAGACTCGCATCATTCTGTTAGAAGTATAGTTGCCGAGCACAGTGATGACTCTAATTTAGTATCAAAACTAATTCAGGATTCACATCCCTCAGTAATTACCAAAGCACTACTCAATGCTTCTCGTTTAAACCTGAATATAGATGATGAATTCATCGCTTTATTACTCGAATCAAAGGACGAAATATTGAGAGGAGAGGCTTCCAATTTTGCGATTCAAAAGGGTGGAGAATTAATGATTTTAGCACTCAATGACAGTAGCCCAAAGGTAAGAAAAAACATTTCAAAATTGGTCAAAGAAACTATAGAAGATGTAGATGATAGAATCAGTTTGATAGCCTCTCACAATCCGGAAATAATAGCGCAGTGGCTAAAAGGAAGATATGACAAGAAATCAAATGAACTACGGTGGAATCTAATCGAAAACATCGAAATTCCACCACTAATTCGCAGTAAATTAATTGAACAAATGGAAGGTAAAACTGAAATCGATCTAAACAAAGTAAAACTGTTGAAAGAAAATTCACATGAATTAGTAAAAATTTCTGCCATTAACTTATCTGCCTCCTACTATGAACTAACAGGTGAGGAAGAATGAATTCAGGTCTACATTTCCATATCGATGCAAATGAAGGAGCAAGTAGAAGATTCAGAGTTACAATTACGGTCGAGGGGCCATTCTCCGAAAATATACTTGAGTTGCGATTCCCGAGATGGGTCCCCGGCTCATATTTCATCAGAGAGCCTATTCAACATCTTACCGACCTAACCGCGACTATCGATGGTAACGATGCGACAGTAAAGAGAGTCGATGTAGATGGGGTAAGAATTCAAGGTGTGAAAAAAGCTAACAGCGTGTCGATAAATTATCGCCTTTTAGCCGCAGAAATGACATGTAGAGCAAATCATTTTGACGCATCACACTTACACATGATGCCTCCTTACACTTGGATTATTCCTTCCAGAGGAATAGAAAAATCCCGATTGGATTTAAGACACAAAGTAACTCTTGATAAGCCAAAAGAATGGACAACTGCAACACAATTACCAGGGAAAGAAGGCGAATGGTACGCTGATGGAAGAGATGAGTTATTGGATGGAATTATGGAATCCAATGCAAATGAAATGTACTCATTTGAAGTCGATGGGTGTAAGCAATACCTCAAAATCTGGGATTCTGGTGGATTTGAAAATTCTTTGTCGAGAACCGATGAATTCCTGTCCAGCATGGAGAAGGTTGTAAGAGAACACTACGCGTTATTTGGAACCCCTGAATGGAAGG
>JAYPOA010000141.1:0-2116 GCA_038130705.1 Methanobacteriota archaeon
TATCATCAGACGGTACCCTCTGATTTGGAAAATAATCTGAGGACAATCTGAAATCAAGACAAATCAAAATCGATTTGCAGTAGAACGGCAATTGAGTAATTTGTTCAATTTCGGGAATTTGACAGTAAGTATATGTAGTTAATACATAGCCTTCTCAACATGAAACTAAGCGATAAGTTAGGCAGGTTGAAAAATGGCCTAAGACATTCGCTTGGAAATCCAGCATTCGACTTGATGTTGATAGCAGTAATTGCACAGACAGGACATACTCTTGAGCACTTTGTTCAGGTCTACCAACATTTAATCTTAGGAATGGAGGTTTCAGAAAGTCATGGAATTTTGGGAAGAGCCGATATTGAACCAGTTCATTTTTGGTGGAATTTCTCAGTGATGCTGACTTTAATTGTAGTATACTATGCTTGGGAGTTTAATCGTCCAGAAAGCACACTGCGACAATTCAAAGATATGCGATGGACGTTTTTTACTGTTTTAGCAGTTCAAGGATATCACATGTTTGAGCACACGGTAAAATATTATCAACACATTCAGACCGGTAAACAAGGTACACCTGGAATAATAGGCCATTTCCTAGGCTCTGATTTGATTTTCTTCCACTTCTGGATAAATATGATCGTATATCCTGGCATGGTGATTTTACTAGTGCTTTACATTTGGCATATGCAACTGTACCCAGCATACATAATTTCTAGAACAAAGAAACAAATGAAGAATTACATCAAATTCGCTATGGCCGACGGGAGTATGTCAGATGATGAAAGAATACTTCTCACCAGAATCAGAACTGAAAGCATGATACAAGCAAAAGAAATTCTTGAGAGAATGCAAGCTGGAGCTAATTCTGATGATTTGAGAAACAGGCTTGAAGAAATGGAAGCATCATTGATTGAGAGTTTAACAGTACAAGCCTTGGTTGATGGAGAAATTACCCATGAAGAAAAAAGGCTCATTGAAGAATATAAGCAAAGCAATCCTATGTCTGATACAATAGATTTACTTGCAAAACTTCATGATATTGACCATGTTAAAGATGTTAAAACATCTGAGGAATGATAGGCAAACCTGTACATCGTTTAATTTGAAGGGTAATCTTCGATTTAGAAATTAATCTGAAGACAATCTCGATTCAAGACATTCAGTTTCTTAGGAGCATCGTTACCGATTTACTTTGATGGTGTAGGACTCCTACTTCCTCAAAACCAAACCTGTGATGAAAACGCATTGAGCCCGGATTTGGAGGATCTAAGTTAACCTCCGCTGCGACTGGCACTCCGTTTTCTAACGAGTACTGAATAACGTACTCATACAACATTGAACCAATACCAGAATTTCTCTGTGATTGCGCCACTGCAACTCTGTCAACATAAATGAAAGAGTCATAATTTTCATTAAACCACGCATAATTTAAACTTCCATATTCTGTTTTTGGCGATAGACAAATAACGAATCCTAATAGCAAGTCATCCCTATATACACCCATGGATAACTTAGACAAATTTAGCAATGAAGTAATTTCTAGTTGCGAAACCTTTCCTGTTCCTGGAAGTCCTTCCTCGTTTATCTTCCACATTGATTGAACATCGGCATGTGACAACGGCCGGAGTTCCATAGTTTTCGTGAGTTGGAGGTAGTTTATTGAAAGAACGGTATCAGTAGCATAGATATATTCGCCTGATAGATAACCTCCATTATCAAAAGATATGCCGGTAAAGTCATGAAACAAGTATTAGCGATATTAGCCATAACTTCACTTTCTCGCTGATGATGGCAGGAATGGACCACGTCGATGGCCAGGGGCACGCACACTACTATCTCAACGGTGAAAAATTAGGTCGCTTGTATGGAAATGCGTTTGACGTAAGTGGCTTGACTGAAGGAAATCATACTTTGATGATTTCATTGAATTCTAACCATCACGGGAATTACGTCATAGATGGCGAACAGGTTATGGTTGAAATTATCCTAACTGTTCCGGCTACTGAATAGTTACATCTTGTTGATATCTGCCCCGCAAATAACCCCACTATATTGAAGAATAAGTTATAGTAGGGAGAGGTATGAACCGACCACTGGTAGCGATACTTCTCACATCTATCTT
>JAYPOA010000142.1:0-2051 GCA_038130705.1 Methanobacteriota archaeon
AACTCAAAATTACTTTTGAACAAAAACCGAACTTTAAATGCTAATACGGCACCGTGATGCTTATGTCTACCGAAAATCAACCTTCAGTCGCTATTATTGGTGCAGGGCCCGGTGGGCTAGCATCTGCCTTACTACTCGCAAAATCTGGTGTCAAAGTCACCGTTTTTGAACGCTCAGCAAATGTCGGAGGAAGAAACAAAGTATTCGAAAGGGATGGCTACAAGTTTGACCTTGGCCCAACATTCTTCCACTATCCGGAAGTTATCGAAGACATATTCCAGGCAATTGGAATGGATGCCCACAAAGAATTGAATCTAAAGAAGTTAGATATCAATTACAGACTAATCTTTGGACAAGGAGGAAGTCTTGATTGTACAAGCAACACAGAACAAATGTGTGAAAGAATTGAAGCACTCTCCGGCAAGAAAAATGCTGATGCCTTCTTGAAATATCTACAAGACAACCAAAATAAACTCAACAAATCAAAACAGTGCTTACAAGAACCTTGGTTTGGCCCAACCGACCTCTTATCAAAGAGAGCAATGAGAGTTGCTGGAGTTTTGAGACCTACTCGCTCGGTAGCTAAGGATTTGATGAAACTGTTTGATGATGACAGATTGATGCTGGCTATGTCATTCCAGACGAAATACCTCGGAATGTCTCCATTCAACTGCCCGAGTCTATTTACAATGCTTGCCTTTTTGGAATATGAATACGGAATTTTCCATCCAATGGGTGGTTTAGGGAGTGTCTCTGAAAGGATGGGCCAAATAGCAAGAGACATGGGTGTCGAATTCAGAATGAATGAGGAAGTTAAGAGCGTCATAATGGATAAGAAAACCATCAAGGGAATAGTTACTGATAATGGTTCTTTTTATGCAGACAAGGTAGTTATGAACGCAGACTTTGCACAAGGAATGACAAAGTTGTTCCCTGACAATGTGAGAAAGAAGTGGTCAAACAAGAAACTCGATAATAAGAAGTATTCATGCTCAACATTCATGCTTTATCTCGGTGTAAACAAAACATTCGATGACCTACCTCATCACCAGATCTATGCTTCTAAGGACTATGTTTCAAATCTTGAAGATATAGAAGTTCACCACAGATTGACCTGGGACGATCCATCAGTGTATGTCCAAAACGCATGTGTGACAGACCCGCAACTCGCACCCGAGGGTTGTTCAACAGTGTACGCTTTGGTTCCGGTCTCACATATTCACGACAACATAGACTGGTCGAAAGAGAAAGATGCCTTCAGGGACAGAATCTTAGACCAAATCGAAGAGAAGTTAGGCTTCGAAGGTCTTCGCGAGAACATAGCATCAGAGCTGATTATCACACCAGAAGATTGGGGTGAGCACTGCTACCGAGGTGCTGTTTTCAACTTAGCACACGGGCTTGACCAAATGCTTTGGAAGAGACCTAAGAACGAATTTGATGAAATAAAGAACCTTTACTTGGTGGGTGGAGGAACCCATCCTGGAAGTGGCCTACCAGTTATTTACGAATCTGCACGCATTAGCTCAAAACTTCTACTCGACAGCCTTGGAATTATTCCAGACTGGAACGGAGTGGACACTTGGTTTGATAGCAGAAAGAGAAGAACAAAACCAAACAAATCAGCAGTTGCTACAGCGAACGAACTAAACAAGGGCAACCCAACTCAATCATAGGTGATTTGATGAACAACCAATTGATTGAGGAATCCTACGAATATTGTAAACAAATTTGTAAGAATGCATCGACTACGTTTTACAGTTCGTTCTCGGCATTAGACTATGAGAGAAGGAAAGCCGTTCATTGTGTGTATGCCCTTTGCAGATGGATTGATGACATCGTTGACGGCGATGACGAACCAGTTGTACAGATCACGGATGAATTGAAGAATCAAACGGCACAACGAAATCGAGTATTGAGAGAAATCCACTCTGGAAGAGAACTATCAAATCCTGTAGAAATCCATGAACAACGCTTGATGGCTTTGGTTGACATTAGAAACAACCTATACAAATCTTCCAAGGGTGAAATAGAATCAAATGACCACCCGA
>JAYPOA010000143.1:0-2014 GCA_038130705.1 Methanobacteriota archaeon
TCTCTATCTATGTTGAAAGATAGCCAGTCGCTTAGCCCGTGCCAGAAGACCATGATTTGCCGACCATGCACCCCATGTTTAGCATTTTGATTGACAATTATAATTTAGGAGGATATTACACCCCCTATTGATTTAGATGCGTAAGCAACGTGATTTACCGGTGACGATGTATCGAATTTTATTGTATATCTCTAGAATGAAGAACTCGGATGATGATTCTAGAAGGCTCGTTCGTATAGAGAGAGCTACAGGGATAGATCGTAAGGAATTGCGAATATATTTGGAAAAAATGGAGGCTAATGAGTTGATTGAATCCGTAGATTCAGGGAAAAAAGGTCGCGGCGGTCACCCGATTATCTGCTGGAATATAACAGAGTCTGGAAGAATGTGGCGCTCAGATTTAGGACGATTCATTCAACTTGGACAAAGATTAGAATTTTATCCGGAGTCATTCTTTTACCTCCCTTCAGATGGTTTTTAGGAGGTTCTTTTACCCCCTAAACAACTCCTCTTCCATATATATCCTAAACCGCTATCGGGGTTATCATGGCCGACAAGAAGAACCCGGTTGACAAGACGACCAAGGGCTTGACATCGTTGATTGATGAGTTTACTAGTTCCATTAAGGAGTTAGTAAATGCAGGCGAGGAGACTGTGATACACCTCGCAGTAGGAGGCGGACGAGCAATTTCAGCTGTCGTCGATGCTACTGGAACGGTAACAAAAGTCGCAGTCGAAACCGCAACCAATGTTGTTGGAGCAGTTGGTGGGGGAGCTTACAGAGCCGTAAAAAATCTAACAGATAAAAACAAGGAGGAAGATGAATGATAGGAAGAACATTGATGCTATCCATTAGCGTTGCAGTTGCAGGATTTGTAGCAGGAGCAGCAACTAGTGGTTTCAAGCACTATTACCAGAGGTTTGCAGAAGATGAAGACATGAACGATGGAACTGTAACTCAAGTAGAGATTGTTTCTGATAAAACAAAGAAAACCAGGGGGCAAAAGAAATGATTCCCTTGATTGGTGGAGCAATTGGACTATTCGCAGCAACTGTCAATGCGGTTGGAATTGGAGCTACAGCCGGAATGGGTTACGGACTTGGAAGAAAGTATGGTCGAAAAATGTGCGAGTTCGCAGATAACATAGAGGGCAGACTTACCGGCCTAATGATTCACAATAATGAGTGATTCAATAAGTTGTATTGCATGGGATATACGTGGTTGAAGCAATTTCGATGCCAGTTTTCCCACCCGAAAACGTGTGGGATCTGTACATTCTGTTCCTGTTCGTTCCATTTTTACTCAGGTTTCTTTTCCTAACTAGACCTTTTTACAAAGTCACAAAGCAACTTGTTCCACATGGGAAGTGGTTCTTCAAACAGATAAGAGAACTACCGATAAAGGGTCTTGGAATTATTGCCTTCAATGAAATAATGGCATTCTCAATACCTGTTCTATTAGTGCTGATACTCAGAACTTTCTCCGGAGGTTTAGGCTGGGAAAGTTGGGATGAAACTCCGATAATTGGATTATTTTTCCTTGTATTTTTGACCCTTCTTTGGTTGTTGTTTGATCTCTTCAGAATATTCAGAGTTCGTAGAATGTTACTTGCAATACAAAAGCAAAACATTTCCAAACTAAGAAAATATGCTGACGGTGCTATCAGCGCAAGAAGATGGTTAAACCGTTTTTCAAAGAAAGAAGAAACCAGTGACGAAAAGGCAAAGAGAGCAGGGCTTTCAGTAGGTAAGAAAATAATGCTATTCAGAAGGTTCACTCCCGCTGGACTTGCATCTACTGTGGCTACTGGAGCAGTTGTAGAGGCTGCAAGGTTGGGAGCAGGTAGAGTCACTGACATGATAGATGAAAAAATGCAGCAGGAATTCGACAAACTTGCTGAGTCAAGCACTGACAAATTGATAGTTTTACTTCTAAGAGATTTCGTGATGGGCCTTGCCCCATTGGTGGCATTGTGGTTGATTCCTACCCTTCTGCCTTGAGAAGGTTGAAGGC
>JAYPOA010000144.1:0-1927 GCA_038130705.1 Methanobacteriota archaeon
TAAATGTCGATGATTCTGAATATACTCCTCAAGAGATTTCAGCATTCATTCTGCAAAAATTGAAAGCTGACGCAGAAGCATACCTTGGAACAACCGTCAAGCAGGCGGTAATCACCTGTCCTGCGTACTTTACCGATGCTCAAAGAAAGGCAACAAAGGATGCAGGGCGAATTGCGGGCCTCGAAGTTCTGAGAATAATCAACGAACCAACCGCTGCTGCGCTCGCTTACGGTGTTGACAAAGAAGAAGACCAAACCATCCTAGTGTACGACCTCGGTGGCGGAACATTCGACGTATCAGTTTTGGAAATATACGATGTAGATGGTCAACCTCAAATCGAAGTAAAGGCTACTGCGGGCAACAACAAACTTGGTGGAGATGATTTTGACGAGGTTCTAATCGACTACTTGGTCGCAGAATACAAGAAATCGTCAGGAATTGACTTATCAAAGGACGTTCAAGCGATGAGCAGATTGAAAGAGGCCGCTGAAAAGGCTAAAATCGAGCTATCCGGAACAGGTCAATCACAAGTTAACCTTCCTTTCATCACGATGAAAGATGGACAACCCGAACACCTTGACATCACCGTCTCAAAGGCAAAATTCGAAGAATTAATTGCACCACTTGTTGAGAAAACGATGAAGCCAACGCGCCAGGCTATGAAAGATGCTGGTGTGTCAAAGGGTGAAGTCGACAAGGTAATTCTCGTAGGAGGCTCAACACGTGTTCCTGCTGTTCAAACAGCAATCGAAAAGGAAACCGGCAAGCAACCATTCAAAGGAATCAATCCTGATGAAGCAGTAGCAATGGGTGCCGCTCTACAAGCAGGTATCATCGCTGGTGATGAAGGAGTATCTGACATTCTTCTTCTCGATGTTACTCCGCTAACTCTTGGAATAGAGACTCTTGGTGGAGTTACAACAACCATGATTGAAAGAAACACGACAATTCCAGCGAGGAGGTCTGAGGTGTTCTCCACCGCAAGCGATAACCAACCTGCTGTAGAGATACATGTTCTTCAAGGAGAGAGAGAATTCGCAAAGGACAACGTGACCCTCGGACAATTCCACTTGATGGGAATACCTCCAGCGCCACGTGGAATGCCACAAATCGAGGTTACTTTCGATATTGACGCAAACGGTATCGTAAACGTCTCCGCTAAGGATAAGGGAACCGGTAAGGAGCAATCGATTAAGATCGAATCTAATACCTCACTTTCCGAGGAAGAAATCCAAGCAAAGATCTCAGAAGCAGAAGAATTTGCAGAAGCAGACAAGAGATTGAAAGCGCAAGTCGAAATGAGAAACATGGCTGACCAAATCGTGTATCAAACTCGAAGAACAGTCGATGAAGCGGGTGAGAAACTAAGCGACGACGACAAGGCTCCAGTGCTTTCCAAGGTTGATGAATTGGAAGCACTTTTGCAAAATGAGGAAGGCGAGGCAAAAGAATTGGACGACATCGATGAGGCTGCAGTTCAGGCTAAGGTCAAAGAAATCGAGGAAGGAATGCACGCAATTTCAGCTAAGTTGTACGAGGCGGCAGCCGCTGAAATGGCTGAGCAGGAATCTGCAGAACCATCAGGCGATGATGACGTTCAGGACGCAGATTTCGAAGTAGTCGACGAAGACTGATTACCAAATGAAAGGTATCGCACTGAAAATTAGCATTATCACCGGTACTACAATCGATTCGGTAGTCGAACGCAAGTTCGATATTACAGATAATTCAGTACCACGGGCGAGTTTAGCAAAGGTGCCAATATCGGTTTTTCCAATGACGACCAGATTAGCATTGGATATTTCTGTAGGGCAATCTTCCTCAGGTGAGTAGTCTCCTCTCCTCGGCTCTACTCTTCCAAGACAGTAAACGGGGTCGCCAGCACAAAGTGCGTGAACGGTCCACCTCATCTTACCCCATTCCCAAA
>JAYPOA010000145.1:0-1922 GCA_038130705.1 Methanobacteriota archaeon
ATTAAGATTGAAAGCGATGGGAGAAGTTCCAGAAGACCAGAAGTTTACCCTTGAGAGGTGATTTTTGGAAATTATGGACCCTATATCGGGACCTCGAATGCTTCTGGCAAGAAAAAAAATCTCAGATTGCACAAGTAGTCTTGCTGAAGACATACCAAGGGCAACACCAAAGAGACTAGCTGACCATAACTCTGGGAGGTTATTGCTGGAAGAATGTCTAAAGGAATGGGGCATTCCAATCGACCTGATTGAAGTTTTGAGGACAGATGAAAGAGCACCTTACCTTTCTTGGTTGAACGGAGTATGGCGAAATGACCCACTTCCTGGAATAAGTATAGGCCATTCAGGAGATTGGGCAGTTTGTGCAATAATTGAGAATGGATATTGGATTGGAATTGACGCGGAACCAATTAGTCGTCAAATCCAAGAAAACGCATTCGATATGATGGCTAAAGGGCAGGAACTTCAGAAGCTAAAGAATGAACCTGAGTCAGCAATCAGGGTTTGGACTGAAAAAGAAGCAATAATGAAATCTGAAAGATTGGGAATGAATCTTAATCCAAGGGATATCTTAATCGATAATTACATTGTTGAAAGCTTCATTTTTGATGATTTACATGTATCGGTCTCTTGGCGTGATGCTGGTCAAAATCCAAGGACTGCGGAGGATGACTTATTGGATGCGACCCTTGATGCGATGAGAGATAATCCCGATTTTTCAATCGGATGCGCAACCACGAGAAAAAATCTGTAAGCAAGTACAACATTTCATTAATGAAGTAAACTAAGAGACTAGCATGGATAAGACTTTGTGGAAGTGGATTTCTTCCTCTGCAGTTCTTGCATCGATGTGTTGTCTACCATCAGTCGTACTCGTTATGTTTGGGCTTGCATCGGTTTCAACAGCTGCTGCTCTGTCAGATACTTTGTATTGGGGTCCGTTCAGATATTGGCTATATCTTGCTACAGCGATATTCCTCTCCTATGGTCTAGTTAGATACTTCAGAGCAGACGGAATTTGTACTCTTGATGACCTTAAAAGGGAGCGCCAAAGAGTCATTAACACCTCTTTGTTAGTGATTACTACAACAATAGTAGTTTACCTAATATGGAATTACGTAATCTTAGAAATTCTAGGAATTTGGGTTGGTCTTCCTTGGGAAGAATCTGCATTTTGGAATTAATTTACAACCCAGAAGTAAAATCCAACAAGCAGTGCTATGGGAACTGCATAGTACATTACTCGTAGCCACATAGGTTCCTTTTTGTCCTCATTCAGGAAATCAGAATCTTTTGTAATCGCTTCTCCAACTGCTGCGATCAATTCACCTACTGCTTCTGGCATTGTTACACCTAAGCGTTTAGATTTCTTATTTCTGGTGTTTGGTCTGCAATAATGAATTCAAGCATAGCAGCCCACATTACGAATTCAATGCTCTTTTCCAATTCTTCTTGGCCACCGACTTCAGAAACCATGTTGTCGAGCGTATCGGATGGTGAATGGTATGCACTGTAGTCCTCATCATATGCGCCCAAGTGGAAAATTGTTTGAGCACCTAAATTCCTGAAGGTCACGTGGTCTGACCTTCCAAAAGTGTCTTCGTGTACGTCGAATACAAGGTTAGAATGGTCGTCCCAATGTTGGTCACAACCTGCTCCATAACTACCATCAATTCTCAAATCCATAGGAGCTTTCAGAATATTTCTGTGGACATGGTCAAGTACCGAAGTAATCTCAACGTCTTGCACATCAGGGTCGGAATCAGGTCCGGACCAAGCGTGGTAGGGGAAGGGGTCTCCATTCTCCTTGTGAGCTGGCCAAGACATCCCCATCATGTCCATGTTGATGTAGAATTTCAGTTCCTTGTCTGCAGGAAGACAGTAATCACACTGGTTATTTGCAAATGCGTTTGAACCCCTCA
>JAYPOA010000146.1:0-1212 GCA_038130705.1 Methanobacteriota archaeon
TATTTCCGTTGTTAAAATCCTCAATCAGAGTATTCCACTGTTTATTTCTTCTAATTCTCGGGATTGAAATTACTAACTCAATCGCTGCAATTATTGGGAGATACTTAGCCATAAAGAGTGCGAACATGATTAGGTCAAAGTACATCTCAGCTGTTAACTCAGATACGCTTCCAGACGCAAATTCTATGAAAAAGAAAAGTGAATTAACCAAAAGTCCAAACATGAAAAATGCAAATGAAAAGACCCCGATGAAGAAGCTTAAAGGTACAAAATAAAATGACTTTACCTTGTAAAATTCATCGTGCTGAGATCCGAATATCTCATCGAGGAATTCCCTAGATTTGTTATTCGTATCTCCGTTGTAAGGGCCAGTAGCCGTCATCAAAGAGCCTTGGCCACATATCAATATCAATCTACTTGTGAATAAAATGAACAATTACGATAATTTTTTAAATTATACACATTTTTTATGAATTAATGAGGGAAAGAGTGATCCTACTCGCTCCGGTTATGTCTCGCCTTGACCACGTAAGACCAGCATTACATAGGCTAAGCATTATTGATGGAAAAGATGTCGATGTTAGATTAATTCCATTACAAGCACACACAACACCCAGACTAGAGATATTCTGTGAATTCATGAAGAATCAAACCTCATTTGGTAAATTGCCAGGTAACCATTCGGTTGAATTAATCAATACCGAAGAGAATTTCCTGATGTCAAATAATTGGTTCTCGAATTGGAATGTATTTCTGCACTCATTGTCTCCAAGGTTAATGTCTGAAACAAGCAAAAGAAAGAGTTTGGTAATTTTGCTATCAGAAACAATTCCAACGGGCATAATTCTTGCATCATCTATAGCGACATTGACGATACCAAATGTTCGTTTGATCGAATTCCCTGTTGGGTATGACCTAAATTCACAGGGCGACAACTTCGACCCATCAAGACAAATTATGGAGCAGATGATTGAATTCCACACGTGGTCTGGAAAAGGAATTCGTGAACCAATATCAGAATTAGCATCAAAGCCAGAGGTCTTGAATGTATTAGATGTAATCCGGTCAATAGCGGAAAATAAAGCGATACTTTCCAAAGATAATGAACTGAATAATATCTCGAGGGAGGTTGTCAAAGTTTCAGAAATTAAGGATGGAATAAATTCCAAAGAATTCGCCCAAGATAAATCAAAAAAGACTACGCCGAACATG
>JAYPOA010000146.1:1222-1894 GCA_038130705.1 Methanobacteriota archaeon
GCTGCATACAATGTCACTGAAACCGGATTAGTGGTTTCAGGCTTACTTTCCAATCCGAACCAATAAATAGAGAAGCGATGGTGTCCAAATATGGCAATAATCTCGGTTTTTGGCTCAAATGGTAACTTGGATTCTGAGGTTCTTCAGATCGCAGAGCAAGTGGGCAAACTGATTGTAGACATGGGCCACAGAGTGTGCTGCGGAGGCCGCGGTGGTGTTATGGAAGCGGTCGGTAAAGGTGCAAGGCAGAGTGAAAATTGGACTGGAGACCAAGTGATTGGCTTAATGCCAGAAGCAGATGATAGCAAAGCGAATCCTTACCTCGATGTCATCATGCCTACAGGTTTAGGATTATTCAGAAACACGCTGGTCGCACAATGTGCAGAAGCTTGCATTTCTATTGCTGGTGGCGCAGGAACTCTGTCGGAAATCGCATTTGCTTGGCAAATTGGTAAACCGATTGCTGCGATGTCAAATTCTGGTGGTTGGTCAGAAAAATTAGCTGGAACTCACATCGACCATCGCTTCCCAGACAGGCCGGTTGCTAAGTTGGATAATATCGAACAAGCAAGAGCTTGGATTGAATCTCTTTCCCTCTGAGCCAATTCGTTGCCTTGCGACACACCGTGCAGTATGGCCGACCATATAGCAACCCGAAAATCGACTCAAATT
>JAYPOA010000147.1:0-1741 GCA_038130705.1 Methanobacteriota archaeon
ATGCTTGTAACATTAGTCAGGTTTTAGTGCATTTTTTGTAAGGTAATTTTTACCGATGGATATGGACGATGCACCATTACTGACTATGACTAAGTCAAGAATCGTTGATGATTTTCCAAAGTTGAGCGATAAATCAAACATGCTCTATCAAACACTCTCGACGCTCTGCTCTTTCCATAGCTGTGAAGATCTCGCAAGCTTTCTTTTTTCAGCAATGTTTAGAGATTTGGTGAAGAACGAATCGCCTTGGATAATTTTCGAGATCGGTGTTTACAAAGACCATACTATTGTGATGGATGCAATCCCGATCGTTGACGGAATAAAGTTTGCAGATTCTTCTATGAAAGGCATAATACCTGATAACATAGTAGAGGTTTTTGCTGAAGATGAGTGTTGCACAATATTACATAACTGGATAGAAGGCAACTTGAATGGATAAAACGATTCCTTGAAGTGCATGCGACTCACGGATTCAAACAAGGGGATGTCATGAAAGGCAAGAAACTCCGTGATGTTTTGCCAGACCCTGACCCTGAGCAAACGCTTGAATGGCAGGAAGCGATTCGTGCTGTTAGTGATGCATTAGGTCCTGAAAGGGCGCACAGGCTACTGTTAGAAACCATCGGGGCGGCTCAACGGGAAGGTATTGAAATCGACGTAGTCAATACCCCATATCTCAACACGATTCATCCGTCCGAAGAGCCAAAATATCCCGGCGATTTGGAAATCGAAAAAAGAATCCACGGCGTAATCACCTGGAATGCAATGATGATGGTTACTCGTGCCAACAAAGCCAACGACGGTATTGGAGGGCACATCTCCACGTTTGCTTCCAATTCACATTTGTGGGAAGTTGGCCAAAATCACTACTACAGAGGAAAAGACCTTGATGGCTGGGGAGACCATGTTTACTGGCAAGGCCATGCAAGCCCCGGAGTCTATGCGAGAGCATGGCTTGAGGGACGACTATCGAGAGATAATATTGATAATTTTAGAATTGAGTGTGAGGGTAACGGCCTTTCTTCATATCCACATCCAAGGCTTATGCCTGAATTCTGGGAGTACCCAAGTGTATCCATGGGATTAGGTGGAATGACAGCTATTCATACAGCACGTTTCAACCGTTATCTCGCCAACAGAGGTCTTGCCGACACATCAAACTCAAGAGTGTGGTATACTATGGGCGATGGCGAATCCGATGAGCCTGAATCACTTTCGCAACTAACTCTCGCTGGCAGAGAAGATTTGAACAATGTTATCATGATAATGAATTGTAATCTCCAAAGACTAGATGGGCCTGTACGTGGAAATTCGAAAATTGTACAGGAATTAGAAGGGCGATTCAGGGGTGCTGGCTGGAACGTAATCAAAATTCTGTGGGGCTCTATGTGGGATGATTTATTCGCAAGAGACTCTGATGGTGTATTGGCGAATCGACTACAAGAATTGGTTGACGGCGATGAGCAGAGAATTTTCACCAGCGACGCGGCAACTTTCCGAAATGAATTATTCAACACCCCCCAATTGAAAGCAATGGTGTCTCATCTAAGCGATGAGGATTTAGAATCCTTAGCTGCAAATTTGGGTGGTCACGACATGGTCAAAATTAACGCAGCATATGCGGCGGCAGAGTCGAACGATAGTCCAACCGTCATTATCGCTCGAACAATCAAGGGATACGGTTTGGGGCCAGCCTTTGCGGGAAGAAATTCGACCCACGGGAAGAAAAAAGCGGATGAAG
>JAYPOA010000148.1:0-1626 GCA_038130705.1 Methanobacteriota archaeon
TGTAGACCACTTTCCAAGACTGTTTCATTCTGTGTAATCGAAAATACAGGAGTTGATGCTTGATGCGTGGTATAGCAGGAAACCAAACCCGTGGACTGCCAACAATGGCGAGACTACAAGTTGCTGACAACACAGGAGCAAAGATTGTTCAAATCATTAACGTCAGAAAATTAGGTGGCACAATGAGAAGACTGCCTGCAGCCGGTGTTGGGGATTTGATCAAGGTATCCGTAAAGAGAGGTACCCCTGAAACTCGCAGACAAATGTACACAGCTGTCGTCATCAGACAGAAGAGACCGTTCCGCAGAGTTGACGGAACCTGGGTCCAATTCGAAGACAATGCCTGTGTAATCACAAACGAAAAAGGAGATGTTCAAGGTTCAGATATCAAAGGACCAGTTTCAAGAGAGGCTGCAGAAAGATGGCCTCGTATCGCTGCAACAGCGAAGCAAATTGTATGAGGTGATATGGATGGTAAAAAGTAAGAAGCCTGGCAAACAGCGCAAGGAACAAGCTAATGCTCCAACTCACGTTAAGAGAAAGAGGATGCGAGCACGCCTTCAATTAAAGAGCCCAGATTCAAGACTCGATGGTGTAAGATCTGTAACCGTCAGAGTTGGAGACACTGTAAGAGTCGTTAGAGGAGACTATGCTCACGGTGGAAAGAGAGTTGGCGGTCAGAGAAACGCTAACGCATTAGAAGGAAATGTAATCAATGTAGATTCAAGCACTGGTCGATTGTTTATCGAAGGAGCGACAGCGACCAAGTCAGATAACAAGGAAGAAGCAGTGCCGGTCCACTGTTCAAATGTCGTGGTTGTGAAATTGGATGAAACCGATAAACTACGAATGCAAAAACTGACCGCAGATAGGAGTTGATTAGAATGGGAAGTAGCAGTCATCTAAAGCGATTGGCCATACCAAGAAGTTGGCCTCTTCCAAGAAAGACCACAGTTTGGGTAACAAGACAAAGAGCAGGCGCACACAGTATTGAGAGGTCAATGCCTTTGAATATCATAATCAGAGATGTTCTAGGAATGGCAAAGTCCACTAGAGAAGTAAAGAGAATTCTTCACAAGGGATTGGTCAAGGTCGATGGAAGAATTGTAAGAGATTCCAGAAGAGGTGTTGGTTTAATGGACGTTCTAACGCTCGGTGAAGAGAACTTCCGATGTGTTTTAGACACAAACGGCCGATTGAGATACAGAGCTATATCCGATGATGAGGCAAAATGGAAAGTCTGCAGAATCGAAGGAAAGTCAACCGTAAAAGGTGGAATGACACAAGTTCACCTTCACGATGGAAGAAACATTCTGGTCGAAGATGCCTCTGAGCACAAGACTGGAGATTCGCTTAAGATTTCTCTTCCTGAACAAGATATTCAGGACCACATCAAATTTGGTGAGGGTACAAGATGTATGCTTGTAGGTGGTGTCCACGTCGGTAAACTTGCAGACGTTACAAAATACATCGTCAAGCGTTCAAGTATGCCAAACGAGGTTGAATTCGATGGATTCGGAACAACATCTCCAAACGTATTCTCAGTAGGAGACTGTAGTCTTCCAGGATTGGAGGTGAGCCAGTGAGCGAAAACGTAAATCCAATGTCTGTACCAAGAGTTGCAAA
>JAYPOA010000149.1:0-1619 GCA_038130705.1 Methanobacteriota archaeon
ACTTTGGTTGCACATCCAGCAAACCCCGTAGTAGGTACTTCGGGTTCCTTAGCAGCTGCAAAATGGTTAATAGAAAACATTGCCACTACTAGCATAATGATTTTAAATCTCATAGATCCTCCAGAAAAACGGACATACTGCGTGAGCAGTATGTCCTCGTAAAGACAATTAATTTATTAAAGAAGATTCTAAAATGAATAATTAAGTCCAACAAAGATACCGCGTGGAGCTCCAGGTGCAACGAACCGATTCACGGTTGGCCCTTCATCATCATCTACGAAACTTCCATTTCTAGTGAAGACGGACTCTGCCATTGCCCCATAAGTTTCATACTTTTCATCAAAAAGATTCGTTATTCGGGCAAAGATTGTTAGGTTATTAGACTGCTCATAACGCATATTCACATTAACAAGCTGATATCCATCGACACTGGCATCCCTAGCTACTACGTCATCATCACCTCCGATTAAGCCGTCTTCATTACCTTGTGTAACCAGATCTGATGTAGCGATTAACGTAACACCGATTTTTAAAGCATCTTGAGGCGTCCAATCAACTCCGAGTCGAAATACATTTTCGGGAATTCCAGGTATACGCATTCCAGGCCTTGCTTGCACTGACCTTTCTCCAAATAGCAACCCATTTTCTTCGTAAGTAGCTTCAAGATAACTATAGGTACCTGTCAACCTCACGTTGTCGAATTCTTGAACGATTTGTAAATCGACTCCTTGATTTCTAGTCTTACCAAAATTGGTAAAAAACCCTTCTCCAGAATTTACATCTGTGGAGACGAATATAATATCGTCTTTGTTGTCGGTATTATAGACGCTCACAATACCAAAGCCTTGTCCGATTCGACCACGGGCTCCTATCTCGTAAGTTCTTGAGGTAACTTGCTCAAGATAAGGATCGGCTTGTAATCCTGTAGGAAGTAAACAAGGATTGTCTCTGTCAGCACAACCCAGTTCAATGACAGTTGGAACTCTGTTTCCCTGGGATGCATTGGCAAATACGTTCACTCCATTATCGAGCTTGGCAGATACGCCAATTGCAGGATTCAGTTTCGTATATTTAAAAGTTTCTTTTGGTTGCGCCTCAAGCTCCTCTGTCACCTCATTTGGGGTTGATAATGTATTTGAAACTTTTGTATGGTTATACCTAAGAGACCCGGTTACATAAATTCTGTCAGCAACTTCTGCCGTATCAGATGCAAATAGGGAGTACGTTTTAGAATTACCGCTCACTTTCGCAGAATCCTCTGTCTCAGAATCATCGTCACAAATAACTTTACGGATAGCATTTACTTCACAATCCTCAGTTTCTGTTGCATGGTACGATACTGTGCTTTGATCAAAAGTAAGGCCTGCCGTGATTTGATGATTATCAAGAATTTTTGAGAGATTTAGGCCAAGTCCGCTACCATTTTGACGAGTTTTGGAATTGTTAAACTCACCTTCAAACTCCCATTCATTCTCGGCTGTTTCAAATTCCGCTTCGACATCTCCTCCAAGACGTTTTTGACGGCCATATCGAGAATAGATAAGACCGTTTATCTGTGTCTCATCATCGATGAAATTCTGAAAATTCAAACTTACAAGACCAACTTCATTTTTCGTTTG
>JAYPOA010000150.1:0-1617 GCA_038130705.1 Methanobacteriota archaeon
TGGCACGGGTTAGCGGATTGGCTCAGCTTCAATGTTGACAGAGATTGGATAAACGAGAACGTCAAGTGGCGTGACTTTGGTACTGGAGTTCGTCTTGGGAAGTTAGCGAGAGAGGATGCGATTTCATTGGTCCTTTACGATGTTGTAAGCGATGTTGACATCGACGCTTTCATGCCTCACAGCCACCCTGGTGGCGAATGCTATCTGGTTCTTGAAGGAGAAGTTTGGGACGAAGACGGTACATATCCAGAAGGGTCAATTGTATGGATGGACAGAGAGTCGACCCACACACCCAGAACGAGGGGTCAAACATTGATCCTTGTCCTATGGCCTGAAGGCGTAAAAGCGGCTTAGGTGAAGCCAATGTGGACAAACATATCGGCTTACAAGTTTCTTGATATGCCCGAGTTTGAAGAATTGAGAGAGCCACTGAAGCAATTCTGTGACTCGCATGGCATCTATGGTACAATCCTACTTTCACCTGAAGGAATCAATATCTTCCTTTCAGCCCCAAGAGACAAAATCGATTTCTTTGTCGAGCACATCAAATCAGATGAAAGATTCTCTGACATCTGGGTCAAGTATTCAGAATCTGAAGATTGCGCATTCAGAAAAATGAACGTGCGCTTGAAGAAGGAAATAATATCCTTAGGCGTTGAAGGTGTCAAACCTCATGAGTTCACGGGCCAGCCTATTGAGCCAAAGGAATTCAAAAGATGGTTGGATGAGGGGAAAGAGGTTACAATTCTTGACACTAGGAACGACTACGAAGTCAGAATGGGTACTTTCGAAGGAGCTGTCGACTTGGATATTGAGACATTTAGAGCATTCCCCGAGGCCGTAGAAAAATCTGGTATTCCGAAAGACAAACCCGTGGTAATGTTCTGTACTGGAGGAATTCGTTGCGAGAAAGCTAGCGTTGTTATGTTAAATCAAGGTTACAAAGAGGTCTACCAAATTCACGGCGGGATTTTGAATTATTTCGAAGAGACTGGAGGCGCACACTGGAACGGAGAATGCTTCGTTTTTGACAGAAGAGTCGGAGTTGATGGCGAATTAAAAGAAACGACTTCTGAGGTTTGCTGGGCGTGCAGAGAGCCTCTTACTCCTGAACAGGCAGAAAGCCCAGAATTCGTCCGTGGAGTTTCCTGTCCCTACTGTATCAGTGTTTGATTTCAAACGGGCATTCATATACTCACACAATAACTTAGTAAATATGTCCGAGAAGCCTAAACTCGCTGTTTCTTCTTGCCTCCTTGGGAAAAAGGTACGCTATAATGGCGATGCCGCAGAGTTTAGGGTGCTCAACCGCATATGGAGTGAACATCTTGACCTAATCGGAGTCTGCCCTGAGGTAGGAATTGGCATGGGGGTGCCGAGACCTACCATCAGGTTAGTCAAAAACGGGGACAAAATTTCGCTCATTGATCCAAAAAACGGAGATGACTACACAGACAAGATGCTGGAATTTGCTGAAATGCAATCGGACTATCTGGTATCGGAAGGCATTTGCGGCTTCGTTTTCAAGAAGGATTCTCCATCTTGCGGTGTTGAGCGCGTTAAGGTATATCGTGGTGATAACCCGCAAGCAGTTCGAGATGGTGTTGGCATGTTTGC
>JAYPOA010000151.1:0-1585 GCA_038130705.1 Methanobacteriota archaeon
ATAGTAATTTATTCATATTTGGCAAGATAGATGATGACCTGAATTGCAGTGGTGTTTATTCTTTTTCTGAAGTTCTTGAAGATGAATCCTTATTAAAAATCCATGATGAAACAGAGACCTGCCTTCAACAAATAAATTCTAAATCTGAAATAGAAGAATTCAATGCTTTAGAACCAATTTTAGTAATAAATCCAAACCGGGAGAAATTAGGATTTTCATTCCATTCAAAAATAATGAATCATATTTTAGAATATGAAATAGAACACGGTAATCATAAATGGACTTTCGATATAACTTCCAATTTGAGCTCCTTCTCTTATTTGGTTTCAGAGTTATCTATTGCAGCAGAATCAAAAATATCCTATGTTTTGAAATCGAAACAAGGAGTCGGGGCATCAGGCGTTGAAGTGGATGACTCTCCATTTACTCTAGCTGATCACGTAATTGATGTTCCATCTTCAATAGCTGTTAAAGCTCTACAAAATTTAAACGATACATCAATCAACTTCCTGCTAGTTTTGTTGCACCACGAGCAAACTGGCAAAAAGGAAGAATTTGATTTAAATGATCTAGAGAAGATTTTGTCTGCCGAGTCTGGAAGCAATGAATTACACAGGGGCTTGACTAAACAAGAGGCAGATCTTCGTGCATCAGAACTCAGTCTCAGTATTGGTCAGAGTTTTGAATTGGGAGCACATCCAACCAGGGTAACAGAGAAGTTGAACCTAAACCAACTAATTATGCGAACAAATGATGTAAATCCAGCAAGGTGGGCCCTAACCGATCTTGGAGAATTTGTTGCATATTGGGCTTACACAAAAAGGGGTCTGGAGTGGTAAGATTGGAAATCTACAGCGATGATAGTAACTGGCCAGATAGTGGAAAGAATAGTGATTACATCAGCCCACTAAACCTAGCTTGTCCACGTTGTGGAATGGACGGGGATTTTGTAACAGACAACGATATCGTTGTTGAATATGGATTCGACCCTACTAAAGCCAAGTATGGAATATGTATCAAGTGTGCAGAAATCTCTACGGTTGAGGTAGAAGGTGCATGGAACGATGACAAAGAATACGATTTTAGTCAAGCATCTATTCTAGTTTTTCTCGATAGGTCAGAAGAGGAATTGGAGAACGCTGCGTACAAAAAAAAATTCAATTATTAAGCTTAGCAAAAGAAGTACAGAATGAAGAAAAAAATAGCGTAAAGAAGCGCATTGACCGAAGACAGATATCAAAATTTGTCCCCACCTTACTTTGTTGGTAGTAAGGCAGGATGGGTTTCTGGAATACAATCGAAGGAACGGGAAGAAATAGCGACATTTGTTGATTTTAGGAATGATTGGTTCGACAATCTTTTACCCTCTATAATTTATTTAGAAATGGATTTAGATAAAGGCAAAGTAAGCAAATCTGATGTTCCAACTAGGTTGGTGTATTCACTTGTTTGTACCTATTTGCATAAAACTTCAGACATGAAGTACATCGAGACACTGACATCATTTTTCAAGAGGATGACAGTTGGCCAAAAAGATCTCCTGGGTGGGTGGGAAAAGTGGTACTGTCCTTTGGAAAGACCAGTG
>JAYPOA010000152.1:0-1566 GCA_038130705.1 Methanobacteriota archaeon
CTTGTCGCGGCTCCAGTTAATGAACCAGACCACATGTGGACTTTGCCTGAATGGTAAAGGCCTGTGTCTGCAAATAATTCACTTACCACAATATCGTCAAATCCATCGCCCTGAATGTCGCCGACAAACGCCATTGATACGCCATATAACCTACCTTGAGTAGCTACTGAATGGGTATTGACAACTGAAGTATTGATTCCATTTGCATCTCCGTGGAAGAATTCAACGCTGGAGTAACCAGTCGGAGAAGATTCAGTCCCAGTGTTGGAAATAGCAATGTCAAGATAGCCGTCTCCATTGATGTCGCCTCCTGCTGCAATTTGGCGTCCAAACATTGGCCCATAATCTGATTGTGTTAAGTTAGAGGAGTGAACCATAGCAGTGCTATTTCCTTTGAAAATCATAACTAAACCTGTTTGGGAAAGGGAGGGAGTTGTAGGGTTAGTGTAAACGACCCTGGATGAAACTATGGCAAGGTCTACACAACCATCTGATTCTACATCTCCTAGAGAGGTTAAGGACCAACCAAGGCTGTCGTTATCCTGAGATCCGTTAATCGCCCACCATTCCGCTGATTCTACACCTGCTGATGAACCGAGTCTAATTGAAACATGACCTGAGTTGTTGACTGAGTTTCCTGGCTCGCTGGATGCTAAATCATCTATACCATCACAGTTGAAGTCTCCGGCGGCTAAACCTGTTCCCAGGCCTGAATTGGAATATTGGCCAACCAATACTTTGTCAGGGAACTCGCCAACTCCCGCTGATGAACCATAGTGAATCGAAATTGTACCATTACCTTCTGGGTCTGAATATGCGATGTCTGACTTCCCATCGTTGTTGAAATCACCTGAAACAACAATTCCTTCAGGTGAATCATCGTCATATTGGATCTGATATTTAGGAGATGGTTCTAACCTTCCCGTATCTTTCCCTGCTAAACTTCTCAGTAGCGAAATAGAGTTGTTTCCAGTTCCATCCGAATTTGAATAGACAATCTGCTCAATATTATTCGAATCTAAATCCATTCCAATAGCTTCATCCATTGTAGAACTTCTTGCAAGAACTTGCCTGACTTCATCTGTGGAGTTATACTTCACAAGCCTAAGTTCACCTTCTGCTGTTTGAGTGTAGACTACGTGGAACCAGTCATTTTCGTCTATTTTGAACTCAATATCAGAACCAACTGGACCGATGTCAAGCACGGTATGATTCCAAAATGCTTTGTTGAAATAAAGATGCCTCAGTGAATTATCAACGTCTTTGAACATGATGTGCGTTTTATGTTCTGAATCAAATTCTAACTTCAAGCCTGAAGAAAAGATATCTTCAACGATGGTCCTAATGTGCCAAGTTCTTTGTTGATATATCGCATTTTTTTCCGCTAATCTCGCAAGTCGTAAATCGTCCTCAACATTGTACACAATCTGAATTCTTTCATTTTCTGCGACTGATAATGCACATTCGTCAGCAGTCTGGCCTGAAGATAATGTTTCTACCATTATCGTATCAAAAGTACCGTTTAGGT
This sequence comes from Methanobacteriota archaeon, assembly GCA_038130705.1. Lineage (GTDB taxonomy): Archaea > Thermoplasmatota > Poseidoniia > Poseidoniales > Poseidoniaceae > MGIIa-K1. The sequence continues at coordinate 1,529 of JAYPOA010000152.1, forward strand.
GGAGGGTGTGTAGTCTGATATCTGAAGCATTAATCGAA
>JAYPOA010000153.1:0-1533 GCA_038130705.1 Methanobacteriota archaeon
TTATCGATTCTTGGGGCGATGTGGTGAAAACCACTAGCTCTAATTCCAAGAATGAAAAGGCGAACGCAGAAACCGATGTTTCGTTTAGCGGAGATCTGGGAGATGTAACATTGGATACCTCAGGTACCAATCAAAACATTACTCTATTTTTCCAGAATACGGGATTAAGAACATTAGATCAATCTAACCTATCGATTTTCGTTGATGGCAATCCAGCAACAATACTACGAAGTGCAATATATCCAAACAATGGTGTTTGGGCTTCAAATTATATTATCGAAGTTGTTGTTTCTGAAGCAGCATGGAATTATGTTGATACAGACCTCGTTATCGTAACAGCGGTCGTCAAATCAACAGTATCAGGTGGCACATCTGGTACTGATTCCGCAACCGAGGAGGTGAGGCTAAGTGTTTGATGAACCTCCTAAGCCGGTAGAAGACGGATATGAGTTTACTCTTGAACAAGACAGTCTGTCTAGTGCAATGGGGGCACGACTACCAAATCGTTCCCTATGGATGTTACAAGGTGAAGTCGGAGGAGGTAAATCTCTGATAAGCCAAAGACTAATCTTCGGACTCTTAGAAAATGGAGTCAAGGTTCTTGTTGTAACAACAGAATTGACTACGAGAGGTTGGATCGAGCAAATGGAATCTATTGGATATCCAGTTACAGAACATATTGCTTCTGGAAGGTTACTAGTATTTTCGAGATTTGGAGTTATTGCGGAAACAAAGAATGATGTCGGTCTCTTTGATGTATTGGGATCTGATGCAATCGAAAAAGCAGATGTCGTAGCAATCGACACCGCATCTTCATTGATGCCAAACAATCTCGAACCAGCAGACCGAGACGCTGTACTTCAAAGATTGAGGAAAATATGTAGCGAATCAAGATCGCTTCTATTGACCGTAGATCCCTCAGAAATGGATGACAGGTTATTGCACAAATTACGCTCATCTTGCGAAGTATTGTTAGACATGAATGCAGGTTTCGTCGGTGGAGAGTTAAAGCGCACTATTGTTGTGACAAGATTCCTTCGTGCGGCAGGCCCAGTACAGGCAAGCGTAGGATGGAGAGTTGAGCCATATATGGGCTTCATCGTTGACATTACGGCGGTGAGCTGATAATGGCTGATGAGGAACAGAGGTTCCAGAAAGGGGACCTTGATTCAGTTATGGCAGCTCATCCACATATTGCCAAGTGGGTTGCAGATTTTGAGGCAAAGTATGGGTCCAGGCCATATTATTATGGTCCACTGGATAGAGATGCAAGAAAAATTGAACCTCTCAACCTGATTTACCTTACTAAAGAACCGATTTTTGTACATATGTATCGGCCTATTGATGAAGATGGTTCAGAAGGACAGACGTTATGGTTTGGTTTAGAGCCTCAACTAACAGATGAAGAAGAAAACATCAGAAGGAGTTTGGTTGAGGTATTGCTCCAAGAAGCACCAGCAGCACCAACCTTTACCACTGATGATGAATTTGAAAACATTCTTTCAGGTATGATTGACCGCTACACGGTTTTAG
>JAYPOA010000154.1:0-1523 GCA_038130705.1 Methanobacteriota archaeon
CGTTGCACCGACTGCGATTTAATCATTGAGACTTGATTCTAGGTCGACAGCACGGTTTTTGGAAACGCCAAGTTGCTTAGCAGATGATTTGAGCAAACTCCTCTCCATATCTGTAACAACCCCGTCTTCATAGGCAGCCTCTAGAATCTTTAGGTACATCTTTTCATTTATTTCATCATCTTCTGTTACCCTTGATTCGAGAATTTTGGAAGTGATTATCTCAATCGGAATTAACATACCAAGGATAGAGAGTTTCGCAAGAATCAAACCTGCATTATTGCTTATTCTAACCTCGAGTATAGGTTCGATTGCAAATTCAGAGACAATGAATAGTATCATCGCAACTCCGAGAGTAATCAGGACAGACTTTCTTCTGACTTCTGCACTGGTTAGTTTGGACATTGTTGCAGAGAGTTCCTCATTTAGTGCGGATAACTCGCTATTTGATTTTAGAATATCTTGGTTAGCTAAATACAAGTTTCTAGAGGTTTCTTCAATCGTCCTTTCCGCCTCTTCCAGAGCGGATTTTTCTCTAGACACTTTCCTCTCCAAACGACCAATTCTTTTCTTTAACTCTTCATTACTATCTTCATCGATTTCTTTCTTTTTGGCTTTTTTTGCCAATTCAAAGATATCCATAGTTACACCTTGCTTTGATAGTAATTCAATCTATTCTTCTGCAAATGAACATAACAATTTGCTTGTCATCAGTGGAACGGTCTTCCATTTCGATTTCTACCTTCTCATTCCAATGCTCAAAAGTTCCTTCCATCAAACCGATTGCTAAGTCGGCAAAATGACGGTGTGAATGATATTCAAAATGTAGAGTCCTTCCATCTTCTGATAGTTTTCCAATGAAATCTGGAAGTTCAGCATCCGGGTAAAGTTTGAGCACCTCAACATGCACTACGTCGTGAATAGATGCGAGGAATTCAAACGATGTTTTGTGGGTGAAAAATACTGGAAATAAATCCAAAAATCTGCCAAACAAATACTTTCCAAACGCTTGGACTAAATCTTGAACAGGAATCTCAGTCTCTTTAGAGAGAGTTACTACCATGGATACCAATTCGGTATGGGGGTATGTCCCAACTGAAGTGTAGACTCCGCCAGACGGCAGGTCACTGTTATCGATGACCGTATCTAGCATCGCCTCTCCAAAGGATGCTTCAACCATCTCACTAAACTCTTTGAATACAATACCCTTCATAGTTTTGGCTCCGAAGTTATACTCTTAGCATTAGCGCACAAATGAAAGTACAATTAATAGGACCTAATTGTAAATTTTTGCTGAATTTTCAATCTTGCATGGATACTAAGGGGAAATCTGACTGGCAGACTGTAGCTGGACAATCTAACTATAACTCAAATTCGGGTATGATAATCGATATCATACTCGGAATGATTGCATTGTTGATAGCCATATTCGGGCATGTTTCGTTTTTGGGATGACGAAACTCAAATTACGCCTTGAGCCATCATTGCTTCAGCAACTTTGAGGAAACCTGCAACGTTTGCTCCAA